>NZ_QWKZ01000014.1 GCF_003574085.1 Meiothermus luteus
GGGGGAGGGGGCCGGTTTGGTGTATATATAGCTTGTTTTTCGGTGTATTCTGCGATACACACATAAACTACACTGTTATTCGGGTATGCAGCGCACGGTCTTCATCGTTTCTGACCACACCGGGCTTACCGCCGAGTCGGTGGCCCGAAGCCTTCTGGCCCAGTTTGAGGGAATCTCTTTTCGCTACGTCACGCGCCCTTTTACGGACAGCGAGGAGGAGGTCTACGACCTCCTTTACGAAATCAACGCCACTTTTGAGCAGGAGGGGGTGCGGCCCATCGTCTTCTCCACCCTGGCCAACCCTGTGCTCAACGACCAGCTCAAGACCGCCCCAGCGCTGCACTTTGACCTCTTCCGCACCTATTTGGGTGAACTCGAGCGGGAGCTAGGCCGGCCTCCCATGGGCCGGGTGGGGCGGCTGCACAGCATCAGCGACCGCAACTACTTTGCCCGTATAGAGGCGGTGGACTTCGCCCTTTCCACCGACGATGGGCTGGGCGAGCGCTACTACCAGATGGCCGATGTGATCCTCACCGGGGTAAGCCGGGCTGGGAAGACCCCCACCTGCTTGTTCCTGGGCATGCAGTACGGCATCCGGGCCTCCAACTATCCCCTTGTCGAGGCCGACTTTGAGCGCGAGACCTTGCCCGAGCCTATCCGCCCGTACCACCAGAAGGTCTTCGGCCTTACCATCCAGCCCTTTCGGCTCCACCAAATCCGCACCCAGCGCAAGCCCGGCAGCCGCTACGCCTCGCTGGAGCAATGCGAGTACGAGGTGCGCCGGGCCGAGCAGCTCTTCCGAAGGCTGAGCATTCGCTACTTTGACACCACCAGCGCTTCGGTGGAGGAGATTGCCGCCAACATCGTTCAGACCGCGGGCCTTCGGCGGCGCATAGATTGATGGGGGATGAGAAATCCCAACTAAACTACTATACTTTCTTGAATATAGGGCGTATACTGCTAATTGCAAGCGATTCGCAGTAAGCTGCTGCGGGCGTTTGTAACCAGAGGGGAAAAACATGGCCAACGAGCTTGAAATCCGTAACCTGCATGCCCGTATCGTGGACGGCGAAGCCATTCTCAAAGGGGTCAATCTGGTGGTGCCCAAGGGGCAGATTCATGCGGTGATGGGCCCCAACGGGGCCGGCAAGAGCACCTTGGGTAAGGTGATCGCGGGCGACCCGGGCTACGAGGTAACCCAGGGGGACATCCTGGTGGACGGCGAGAGCATCCTGGAACTGGGCCCCGACGAGCGGGCCCGCAAGGGGCTGTTCCTGGCCTTCCAGTACCCGGTGGAGGTGCCGGGGGTCTCCAACGCCAACTTCCTGCGTTTGGCCCTACAGGCCAAGCGGGGTGAGGAGGTGAGCGTCTCCGAGTTCTACGCCAAGCTGCAAAAGGCTCTAGAGACCCTCGAGTGGGACGAGAGCATCCTGACCCGCTACTTGAACGACGGCTTCTCCGGGGGGGAGAAGAAGCGCAACGAGATCATGCACATGATGGTGCTGGAGCCCACCTACGCTATCTTGGACGAAACCGACTCGGGGCTGGACATTGACGCCCTGAAGCTCGTGGCCAAGGGGGTGAACGCCATGCGGGGGCCCAACTTTGGGGCGCTTCTCATCACCCACTACCAGCGCATCCTGAATTACATTGTGCCCGACGCGGTGCACGTGATGATTGATGGCCGCATCGTCACCTCGGGCGGGCCTGAGCTGGCCATGAAGCTCGAGGAGCAGGGCTACGACTGGGTCAAAGAGCTAGCGGTGGCCAACTAGACGCCGGCTGCTATGGCCGAAGGGGGCTGTTATGTCCGAGAACATCCTGGTTGAAGACATCGGGAACGAATACAAGTACGGCTTTGTGGACGAGGTCAAGCCGGTATGGAAGGCTGAGAAGGGGCTTTCTAGGCGGGTGGTGGAGGCCATCAGCTACCACAAGGAAGAGCCCGCTTGGATGCTCCAGTTCCGCCTCAAGGCGCTGGAGATTTACCAGGCCAAGCCGGTGCCCACCTGGGGGGCCGACCTCTCGGGCCTCAACATGGACGAGATTTACTTCTACGCCAAACCCACCGAGAAGCGCGACGCCCAAAGCTGGGAAGAGGTGCCCGAGGCCATCCGCCGCACCTACGAGCGGCTGGGCATCCCCGAGGCTGAGCGCAGGGTGCTGGCCGGGGTGGGGGCCCAGTACGACTCGGAGATGGTCTACCACCAGGTACGCGAGGAGCTCAAGCGCCAGGGGGTGATTTTCGTCTCCATTGAGGAGGGGCTCAGGCAGTATGAGGACCTCTTCCGCGAGTACTTCGCCACCGTGGTACCCCCGGAGGACAACAAGTACGCCGCGCTCAACTCCGCGGTCTGGTCAGGGGGGAGCTTTGTCTACGTGCCCAAGGGGGTCAAAGTGGAGCTGCCCCTTCAGGCTTACTTCCGGGTGAACACCGCTGAGCTTGGGCAGTTTGAACGCACCCTCATCATCGTGGACGAGGGCGCCGAGGTGCACTACATCGAGGGTTGCACCGCGCCCGTTTACACCACCGACTCCTTCCACTCCGGAGTGATTGAGATTGTGGTCAACCAAGGGGCCCGTAGCCGCTACACCACCATCCAGAACTGGCCCCACAACATGTACAACCTGGTAACCCAGCGGGCCATCGTGAAGAAGGACGCCTACCACATGTGGCTGGACGGCAACCTGGGCTCCAAGGTGACCATGAAGTACCCCTCTTCCTACCTGGTGGAAGAGGGGGCCCGCTCGGACATCCTCTCCATCGCCTTCGCCAACACCGGCCAGCACCAAGACGCCGGCGGCAAGCTGATTTTTGCGGCCTCCCACACTGGCGGTTCGGTGGTCTCCAAGAGCATCTCCAAGGGCTCGGGCCGCAGCAGCTACCGGGGCCTGATTAAGGTCTACGAGGGGGCCAAGCATGTCAAGGTGAACGTGGAGTGCGACGCCCTTTTGATCAACGAGGAGTCCCGCACCGACACCTACCCCTACATGGAGATTGAGGACGACACCGCCACCGTGGGCCACGAGGCTACCGTGAGCCGCCTCAACGACGAGCAGATTTTCTACCTGCAAAGCCGGGGCCTGCCTGAAGACGAGGCCGCCGCGCTGATTGTGCGTGGCTTCATTGAGCCGGTAGCCAAGGAGCTGCCCCTCGAGTACGCTGTGGAGCTGAACCGCTTGATTGAGCTGGAGATGGAAGGGTCGGTGGGCTAGCCCGCCGGGAACCGCCAGTCTGGATGGAATCTTTAGTTATGGAGCTGACCACTACCCTTTCTCGTGACCTGGTCTTGCAGCTTTCCAAGGGGCTGGGCGAGCCCGAGTGGCTCCTGAACCAGCGCCTGGCGGCCTGGGAGACTTTTGTCAAGTTGCCCTACCCCACCACCCGCACCGAGGAGTGGAAGTACACCGACATCTCCGGGGTGCCCTTTGAGTCGCTGGCCCCTGAGCAACCCCGCGGCCGGAAAGGCCCGATTCCCGAGGCGGTCCAGGCCCGCATTGCCCAGGCCGAACTAGCAGGCTACGCGGTGTTTGTGGGCTCCGACTTGGTGCATGTGGAGCTGCCCGAGGCCTACCGCGCCCAGGGGGTTATCTTCACCAGCCTGCACGAGGCGTTGAAGGAGCGCCCCGACCTAGTCAAGGACAACCTCTTCAGGACGGTAAACTGGAACGATTTGGTGGGTCCTCAGGCCCGCCGCCCGGAGAACTCCAAGATTCCCGCGCTAAACGCGGCCCTTTTCACCCATGGGGTGTTCCTCTACGTGCCTAAAGAGGTGGAGTTTAGCAAGCCCATTGGGGTCTTCAAGTACCTGGAAGGAGGGTACCTCTCCGGTTCCCGCACCCTGATCGTGGGCGACGAGAACAGCCAGGCGGTCTACATTGAGGAGTATGTTTCTCCCTCCCAGGTGGCCCCCTCGGTCAACACCTCGGCCACCGAGATCGTGCTCAAGCAAGGGGCCAAGGTGCGCCACGCCCACATCCAGCTTTTGGGCCAGGGCTTCTACCACTTCCACCGCCAGCGGGCCCTTTTGGAGCGGGACGCGGCCCTCAACGACCTGGTGGTGAACATGGGGGCCAGCCTGAGCCGGGCCGAGGTGCAGTCGGAGATGCTGGGGCCGGGTTCGGCCTCGGAGATGCTGGGCCTGTACTTCACCACCGGAACGCAGCACGTGGACCACTACACCCTGCAGCACCACGTGGCCGACCACGCCTACTCCGATGTGCTCTACAAGGGTGCAGCCAAAGACCAGAGCCGCACCGTGTACGCGGGGCTTATCAAGGTAGAGCAAGGGGCCCAGAAGACCGACGCCTACCAGACCAACCGCAACCTGCTGCTTTCGGAGGACGCCCGGGCCGACTCGGTTCCCCAGCTCGAGATTGGCGCTAACGACGTAAAGTGCTCCCACGGCTCCTCCACCGCGCCGGTGGCTCCCGAGGAGCTCTTCTACCTGATGAGCCGGGGCCTGCCGCGCCACATGGCCCAACAGATTCTGGTCAAGGGGCACATGGCCGATGTGCTTACCCGCATCCCCATAGAGCCTCTGCGGCAGCACATTGAGAGCATCATCGAGGAGAAAGTGCGCGTTTAGGGGCGCCTGCTATGTGGGTTCCTGTTGCCCGGCTCGAGCAGTTTGAGAACGGCCGCCTGGTGGTGCGGGTGGAAGGGGAGAAGACCCCGGTGCTGCTGCTTTACACCGGGGAGGAGGTCTTTGCCATCGCCGACGTGTGCACCCACGACAAGAACCCCCTTTCTGATGGCCCCCTGGACCTCACGCCGGGCGCTGAAACCATCCAGTGTACCCGCCATGGCGCCCGCTTCAACCTGCGCACGGGTAAGGCCACCCTGCCTGCCCCCCGCCCGGTGAAGGTCTATCCTGCCAGGCTCGAGGATGGGCAGGTCTGGTTGGAGGTGTAAGGGCGGCTTGACCTTTTTGGTGGCCGGAACCTCGGCCACCACGCCTTTTTTCCCGTTGCGCCAGGCCCGGGCGCACGTCAGGTCAGGGCGGTACGGAAGCCATGGGAAGGCGGTGAAGCCGGACTGTGGCTCGACCTAGCCTTAGGCCTAGGAGAGGGTTGCACCCTAGCAACGCCCATGCCATATGGGGTCTTGGCTCCCACGCCGCTGTAGAAGGCCAAAGCCGAGAGTCTTCCTAGAGCCTCCTGGGCTTCGAGGCTCTCGCTATGGAGCTTAAGGGTTACCTCTCCGGTGAACCCAGGGAAGAAACTTTTCCCAGCCTGGACACGGTGGAAGCGCAAGCTGTGGAAGCCCGCGAGCTCGAGATCTAGTTCAAAAAGGATGCGCAGAGCGGCCTCCTCTCTGGGAGGGTAAGGATAGGGGCTGTGGGCCTGCCACTTGTCCAGGAGCGAGCCCACAATGAGCCGGGGGTCGGGAAGGGGAGTATAGCGGGTACGCCCGCCCGGCTTGGAGGTGGCGAAGACCGTAGGGCTTTGGAAGAAGAGGGTGGCTTCCCGTCGCCTAGGAGCCTTTTTCAGCTCTGCCCAAGCGCAAGTCCCAGCCATAGAATGCCCCTCGGGGGTGGCCAAAACCCGCATGAGTCGGTAGGGGGTGTCCCCCAGCGGAAGGCCCTCGGGGGCCGCCTCGAGCAGTACCCGCAGAAAAGGGGCGAAAAGCCCGTCGTCCAGGGTGGTGAAGCGCAGGAAGAGGGCTCTGTTCCTCCCGATCAGGGGCGCCAGGGTAAAGGGCTTGCGCGGGGCCTCGTGGAGCCTTTGGGCAAGCTCTGGGTCCATCCGGGAGAGCAGGGCGAAGAAGAGGCCATGGGCGTACTTGGCGGGGTAGAGGGGGGTCTTTTCGCCGATGAGCTCGAGGACGACAGCGTGGGGCATCAGGCCTCCTTGAGGGCTGTGTCGGCCAAATAGTGCAGGATAATAGGCTTTCCTTGCCGTTTTCCTTTCCCCCTACCTAGACTTTCCTCGGTGTAGTAGAAAACCCCCTCTGTACCTTCATCCTCGTATAACCAGGTGCGCAAACGCACTTTGAGCGGTGGGTCACTGGACCAACGCTCGCGCCGAAAGATACGAGGAAGCTGAACCAACCCTTCATCGCGGCGATATGTTTGAGCCAACTCCCCTTTCAAAACCAACCGGTAGCGCCCCCGGTACAGATCGCCCCAGGTGGTCAAAGGTTCCCACCCACCTTGTATGCTTTTGTCGGTGTCACGGTGGGCTCGGTAGACCTCGAGCCGCCAGTTCCTCGCCTCTTCTGGGCTTGGGGCCAGGTGGGGTTGCTTCGAACTGTAGCTGAGCCGACCCACAGGAACCTCGACCTCCCAGGGATCTGCCTCATCCTCGCGTACAACCACGGTCAGCGTCGGTTCCCAGCTTCGGGTAGCGATAAAACCGAGTTGGTGCAGGGGTTCGTATTCCAGACGGTACTCGTAGACGTAGCGGGAAAGCAGGCGGAAGGCCACCTCGGCTCGAGGGTCCTGTAAAACGGGTCGTGGGTAAACTTCAAGAAGCCGCCGAGCCTCCTCAGGACCCAGGGCTTCCATTTCCCGCAAAAGTGAGATGTACTTCTCCAGAGCCTCCCTTTCTTCCCTAAGGGGGTTTAGGTAATTCGGGATCCAGGAGCCCACCACCCGTACCTCTGCATTGGCTACTGTGCCCCGGCGATTCACCCGCCCTGCTCGTTGTACCAAGGCCTCAGGGGTGCAGAACTCGGTAATCAGATGGGTCGCGTTCAGGTCTACACCCACCTCAATGGCCGAGGTGCTCACCAGCACATAGGGCTTTTCCTGCTCATCCAGCTCCTTCACCCGCTTGTAGACCAGCCGTCGCCACCCAGGGTCTAGCCGTCCGTGGTAAAGGAAGAGATTGGATCCTAGCAACGCCTCCTGTGAAGGCTCAGACAACGGGCTAAGGTCCGAAGGCCGGTCTTGCTTGAGCGCCCGGTAGACCAATGCTGCGTCCTTAACCCGATCCAGGCTCAGGATGACCCGCTCCTTACCGCTCCATACCTCACGCAACTCGCTCAACAGGGCTTCTCTACGAGATGCCTTGTGGGCTTTAAAGTCCTCTGGAGGGTTGCCCTCGGCTTTGAACAAAAGTTTCCGCTGGCCCATGTAAGGACCGCGGCCCATTTCCCTCTTTAGCCTCTCTTCATCTGTGAAGTTTAGGGGGGTAAAGCCCTTAGGCAGGCTTTCCTTATAACTCTGGGGCATGGTAGCGGTCATGACCACAAGGGGATGGCCGCGCACGTGGAGGGCCTCGAGGAGCCGGGAAAAGTTGGTGAAGGCCGTACCCTCGTAGGTGTGAGCTTCATCAAAGACAAAAGCGGTGGAAGGTTGCCCTAGCCGTAGGGGATAAGCGTAGGACTTGCGCTCGGGGTCATAGCCGAAGTAGCGATAGAGCAGTTTGTCCAGCGTGGTGAGGACCAGATCGCCTCGGTACAGGTGGCGCTTTAGCGAGGTTCTGACCTCCCCCTTGCTGAAAAGCATGTACTCTATCCGATCCCCGGTGTCCACAATGAGCCGGTAGGTGCGGTGGGAAATGCTGCTCAATGTTTTCAGAATTCGCTCGAAGCGAGCCAGGTGGTCTTCCAAGAGGGCCTTGGCCGGAAGCACCAGCACCACACGCCGATTTTGAGCGAGCAGGGGTAGGGCGGCTGCTTCTGTCTTGCCGCTACCGGTGGGGGCCATCAGGAGAAGGGCGTCGTTTTCACTGTGCAGGTGCTCCCAGACTTCTTTTTGCAACGCGTTGGGTGAGAAGCCACACACCCGCTCATAGAAAGTATGGCAGTCGCTGGAAGCAGGCGGAGCTTCCCCTCTGCCCTCTTCGCTCCACGGCAGAAGGCGCACTTCAACCCTGACTTCTTCGCCCCCTTTCAAGGCTAAGCTCTCGAGGTGTCGTACGCGCTCTGCCAAGCCCTTTTCCTTCCAACCTTCCTCCAGCGCATGAACCTGAAAGCAGAACGTAAGCGTGAGAGGGTCGGTGAAGGGAAATGGATCGAGGCGAAACACCAGGGGCCCCGTTCCGTAGGGGAAGGGAGGACCCTGGACATGGGTTTCCGGGGGATGCACCTCAAAAGAGAGGAAGGGTGTTTCCCGCGCCTCTCCCGCCCAGATCCAGCCCGAGAGTTCAGCCTCGATCTGATCGCACATCTGGTAGGTGTAGAGGTCGCTGGCGAAGCGCCGCCTTACCGTATCCGGTTCAAGGTCTCCCTGTCCTTGCTCAACCAACCGATACACTGCCCGGACCACCTCCGGCGTGGAATAGTCATGGTGCCCGCGTTCGATGGCACGGGCGTAGGGATCGTCCAGACCTTCTGGCAAGCGGAAGCGATGGCCGGAGAAGCTGTAGCTCCAGCCACGGCTCCCCTGGGGCGGGAGGATACGAAAGGTATATTGCTTACCCCAGTCGTGGTGCCGTACCGCTTCTAAGAGCTTCCCCTGGGTGGCCTCATGCAGGGCAAACTCCCCTTCCATGGCCCAGTGACGAAGCAAAGTTTCCACGTTTTGACGGTGGTTCTCCAGGGGCTGAAAGGCGACCTTCTCTAGTCGCTCGCCTTTGGGAGGCCAGAAGAAAACCCGCCCTATCCCTTTCACGACCACACCTCTACCAAGCTTTGGGGTACACGGAAGCCCTCAGCCACCCACCAGTCAGTTTCCATTTGTCCCCCTTCAGGAAAGGCCATAGGGAATTGTTCGAAACCCTTTATAGGGGCGGGGTCTTGCCAATTCCCCACACCTTCCCATACTGGCTTGTAAAGTGTGTAGACGCTAAAGTTGAGTTCCCCCTGGGTTGCACCGTTTATGGCCTCCTCAAGGGTGATTAGGGTGCGGGGTTCGGCCCGTCCCCGCTCTGAGCGGAAGGATAGTACTGGCGAAACAAACTCGAGATAGGCGTACCCTTCCTTGCCGAGCTTGCCCCCATACGGCAGGGTCTCGTTCTCTGACCTAAAGGGTGCGACCAGGGCCTCGAGGGGTTCTTTCTCCTGGCAAAGGACATAGCCCACAAAGTGCTCCTCGAGCAGGTACTCCCAGGAGTGGAGCTGCGGGGCCTCCATGTCGGCAGTGACCAACGCAGAGCGCGTCTTCGAGGCAAACCCCTTGGTGCCGTGCCTCTTTGTGCGGTGGGGCACGGGCTTGATGCGTTCAGAATAAGCTCCCAGGCTGATCAAGGGCTTGGGCAGGTAGTAAAAGGGGCTATCCCTGAGGCCAGTTTCCAGGAAGTCCGGTCCTTCAGACTTCGTGGTGCTCGTGGCGTATCGCCAGAGCCGGTATAAGAAGCCCGAGAGGGTACTGGGGGGCACGAAAGGGTAACTGGCGATGTCCAGCATGGAGCCTGGTAACACTCGGAAGGTTAGTGCTCCAGTAGCCCTGAGGACGAACCGAAGACCGTACATAGTTAGACCAAGTGTTCTTTGGCGAATACTTCAGCCATCCGCTCGAGCTCGGCCAGAGCAGCCTCGCCCACCCAGCGGGCGAAGTAGGCATCTTCGGCTTTACCGCTTGCAAAGCTTACTCCCCGAACCCGCCGGGCTTCTTGGCGGAAGCTCGCAAGAGCCTCTTCTATGTCGGTTTGGTGCGGACTGATGATGGGCCTAGCTCCCTTGGGCACTAAGTAGCGGTCAAGGACCAGGTAAGGGCCAAACTCCTCGTCTGAAAGGACACACGCCCCCTTAGGGTTACCCGCCCCCACGCGGGGCAGTGCGTTGAGGAAAGCGTAAGCCGCAGCAGCGAACTCCTCCTCGCTCACGCTGAGGGCATGGTTGTAGACCGGGTAGTAAAGGCCCGGCTGGTTGTATTCGCGCCTAAAGGGTGTAGGGTTCTCCTGATCCTTGCCCGAACGCACCAAGTCGGAGGGGTGCATAGCCCGCTGCTTCTCCTGGGGTTCTAGGGTTTGAATTGCCACGCCGCCCCCATGGGTAAGCCGCCCAATAACGGTCTTTTCTCCTGGGCGCAGGGCTCCATAGACACGGCATATTGGGCAGGTTGGCTTGTCACCCTCCGGCTCCATCCGGGCGCAGGTACCTGGGATGCCGCACTCGAGGTGCTCCCCTAGAGTCTTGCCATCTCTGTGCGGGGCCCAAAGCAAGGTGCGCCGCTCGATCCCCCGGCGCTTGGTGGGCGAGAAATAGGCCTTGACCACCTTACCCCCGGGCCCCTCCAGGGTTACCGTCTCCACCCGGTTGACGTTGATCTCTACCTCGTGGCCAAAGTAAAGCTCCTGCGGAGCCTCCAACACCGCATAGATATCCCAGTGGTACCGTTTCATGCTGCCTCCTCAGTCCTGCAAGAGTCTTGGGTAACGGGTGAACAAGAAGAGCTTGACTTGATACAGAAAACCTCTCCAGTCAGCGGGGCTGGGGTACTGGGTAATCAGCCAGGCGTACACAGCAGACAGATCCTCCGGACGGAGGCTCAGAAAGCGGGTAGGACGCCCCTCGATCTCCGCTTGGCCCTCCCGTGAAAGGCTCTGCCCGAATTTTTGGTCTGCCTCCTCCAGCAGTTCTTTGGCCCAGCGGTAGCCGTACTGGTGGCGCTCATCCCAGTAAAGCCGCACCTCGTCGTAGCCGTATCCCTCCGTTCCCTCGGGCGTAGCTCGTGCAGCGGAGGCGCGGTTGAGGAAGAGGGCGGGTTCGGCGTCTGCCAGTTGAATAAGCTTCTTGAGCTCCCGGTCTCTGTCCTCCAACTTGAGGTCGCTACGCTTTTGCAGCGCCCGGCGAGCTTCTTCGGTAAAGGCATAGAGCAGGCTGGCATAACCCACAATGTGTCGTTGTTTCTGCGCCTCTTTCTTGGCCTGTTCATCACCCTTCATGAGTACCTCCATCAAGCTTCCCCGTGCCTCCTCTACCTCCCGCTGGATCGCTGGAAGCTCATTCGTGTCAAAGCCTCCCTCCGCCAACCCTAGGAGCAGCTCGTATTCACCAAAAAGCCAACGCCCCCGGTCAAAGTAGCGCACCGCCCGACCCAGCCGGCGGTTGAGGTCATCCCTGAGGCGAATCTCCTGTCGGTAAGCCCGGGAGAAGACGGCGGTGGCGAAGAGGGTGGAGGGGCTTAGCCGAACCTCGCTACCCTTGTTGTAGAGGTAGACCTCGAGGCCCCTCTGGAATACCTCTGGGGGCAAGGTCAGCGCCAGCTTGGCTAAGGCATAGTGCTTACGGCCCCAAACCTCAGGGGCTGGTCTTCTCTGGCTATCGCTTTCGGTAGCCCGCAGGCCGATGTAATCTCCTGCGCTTGCCCCCAATTCGTTTAGCACCTGCCGTTCCAGGGCCCGCCGGGCCTCTTCGCGAACATCCGCCCAGCCTCCCAGCCGCACCACCTGGGTTTCTGCCGTGAGCTTAACCGGCCCCAGGAGACTAAGGCCCGCACACACAGCACACACCTCTACCGGCCCGCTGGAGCCTGCCGACTGCGCCCGCTGCTCGGGGGCCTCGAAGAGAAGCCGCCGCGATTTGAAGGTGGGGTTATTTCTATCCAGAACCTTTCCGCAGCTGTAGCAGAAGCGCCCATGAGAATCTCCCGCTGGGCGAAAACCACTCACAAATGCGTTGGTAGAAAGCAACGGCGTCAGGGTGTATAGCTCGTATTCCCCCTCAGCTAAGCGAACCATCTCCCAGATGATCTTGGGGAAGATATCCCCACGGGCGGAGTTAAGCTGCTCCCGAGCGGTGGGTCCATACCCGCGGGCTGCTTGCTCTACCTCATAGTAAATCTGCGGATTACGAGCTCTGAGGCGGTCGGGCAGGGTCTGCAAGTCAACGGATCCCCCCAGGACCACTCTGAAAGTTTGGGCGGTTCGACTATTCGGATAATTCTTGATTAGCCGTTCAACCCCTGAGCGCACCTGCTCCTGGAAGGAAAGGGCCTTCTCACGCTTCTTAGCTTCTTCCTCACGCAACTTCGAGGCATTTTTTGCATCGGATTCTTCCAAGGCTTTCTTGGCGAGAATATTGGCCTCCTCCAAATCTCGCCGGTTCACCTCCAAACCCTTTCGCATAGCCAGCCAATAAAGGCCAGCGATGCTAAGGGCGTGCGAGTGGTTGAAGATGGGGGTTTCCAACGTGGAAAACCCCGCACCTCCAGCAAGTTTAGCTGAGTTCAAGGCCAAGACGAAAGTTCGCCGGAATCCCTGAGCACTGGTCAGCTCTTCCAGGAAAGCCCGCCAGCGCTCCTCGAGCCAGAGCCCAGGGTCACTCGGAGCTTCTAAGGGAAACCACAGCACCACGTGACCTGCGCTCTCGCTCTCTACTACTGCCCTGTCACCCTGCTCCAGAAAGCGCACGAACTCGGCCAGCACGTATTCGTATGCCAAGCGAGCCTGGGTTTCGCCAGGGAGGGGATGCTTGTAGAGCAATAGGTGCTTCCCCTCTAATTGGGGTAGACCCTGCGAACAGGAAGCACTACCCCGATTGAGCGCTCGGGCGAGCTGGGGGAACCCGTAATGGACCAACCACTCCAGGACACTCGGGTCACCTTTAAGACAGCCCAACCAGTGTAGGGCCTCTCCGCTGCGTACCGCAGCGAGCGCAGCGTATTTTTTCACTTCTAACCTTGTCATTCCCCCCGGAACTCTAACCAACTTCGGTCACCCCCTCCGGCGACAGATTAGCCTCCACCGCCCCCCGCGCCCACGCCACCACCCTCAGCCTCAACTCCTCCGGCTCGAGCACCCTCGCATGCGGCCCGTACCCCACGATGAAATGCACCAGGTCTTCCGAAAGGGGCACCTCCACCTGCCAGATGACGCTACCGTCCTCGAGGTCTTCCACCTGTTGGGTGGGATGGCGGCGGGTGCGACGGATAAACCCGGCCTTTTCGGGGGAGAAGCGCACCCGGACGCACACCGCCTGCCCCTCGCCGCCAAAGGCCCGGAAGCGGCCCTGCGCATAGGCCCGCACATCGAAGGCGGGCTTAGGGAAGTGCTCGCGGGTGAGCTTGAGGTCCTGAATCTGGTCCAGCCTGAGGTCCTTCACCGGGTCGTGACCGGCCCTGCGGCTATTGTGGTTGGCGCCCACCAGGTAGAGGTGGGGGTCGCGGGCGATGAGGGCGTAAGGGTCGAAGCGGTAGGTCCTGACCTGCCCCTTGGCGTTCTTGTAGGTCACCTCACAGACCCGCCGCTCCCTTATGGCCTGCACCACCCGCTCGAAAAGCCCCTCGGGGTACTCGTCGGCCAAGGGAGTATAGAACACCGGCTCTTCCTTCTGGGCGCGCCCCCACTCCCCTCGGCCCAGCCGCTCCAGGACTCGCCGGGCTAGGGGGGTGAGGTGCTCCAACCGCTCCACCGCAGCCCGAAGGGCCTCCACCTCGGCCTGGGTCAGGCGGAAGGTCATCTCTACCTCCTGAGGGGCCTCGAGGCGGAACCAACCCCGTGGAACCTCCGGGTCCTCCTGGTGGGTGCACACCCAAACCCCCAAGGCTTGGGCTTTTTCCCTCAGGCGATACACGCTCTGCCGAGCCACCCCAAGCCGGGTACTTATCTGCTCCACCGGAAGCCCTCTGGGGTGCTCCAGCAAGAGTTGGATGAAATCGGCTACCCGGCTTTCCATGATTCAGAACCAGTTTACTCAGTAACGAGGCTCTGTGCTGCTAACTCCGTTACCTCACCAGTACGGGTGTCCAGCAAGTAGCGCCCGGGGGCTTGCGAAGCCGAGCAGGCGTGAGCGTAAGGGCAGTAGCGACAGGCCCGACCCGGGTTGAGCGCCTTGGGATTGGCTAAGGCGGTGCACAAGCTCTCCTGCATCCGCCTGAGCCGGGCGTAGCCCCAGGGGATGATCTCCTCCGACCAGGGCTCTACCACTTCTTCTCCGCTCTCCAGGCCCACGGCGCGGGCCAACCGGGGAGGATTCCCAGTGGCTCCGTAGGCCAGAAACAGGTAGAGACGGAGCTGTTCCCGGCTGCCCCCTGGGTTTCCCGTCTTCCAGTCCCAAATCTCCTGGCCTAAGAGCAAATCCAGCTTGCCTACGAAGCGCACCGGCTTTCCGTCAAGTTCCAGCTTCCACTCCACGAACGCCTCCACCCGGTGCGCCTCCCCCTCGAGGTTGGGTCGGTAGTCGGCCTCGAAGCGGGCGAGGCCCCTCTGAGCCCGGTTCAGCAGGTCATCCAGCTTCTCGCCTTCGCTAAGCATCACCCGCCGAGGCAAGCGGAAGGCTCCCTGGTTCACCGGGAGACCCAGGCGCAGGCTGGTGGCGATGCGCCCGTGAACCTCCTTGCCCAGGGCTGTGCTGGCAAAGGGGGCAAGGGAAGGCTCTTTGTGTAGCTGGGTCCGCACGTAGCGGCTGGGGCAGGCCAAGTCGGCCTCGAGGGTAGGGTAAAGGGTCGTCATCTGCCCTCGAGCCTGGAGGAGAGCTGTCGCCTCATCCGGTGACAATAGGCGGTCACGTAATTGGTCTTGAGGAGCTATGTAGATATAGCCATAATAGCCATATGCGTAGCGTATCCGTCAGCGAGGCCAAAAACCGGCTAAGCTTGCTCCTGGACTGGGTAAGACAAGGCGAGGAGGTGCTCATCCTGGACCGGGGTACCCCAGTAGCCCGGCTCAGCCCCGTCCCACCGGCCTCCGGGGAGGCTTTGGGCCTTCTGGAACGCTCGGGGCTGGTTCGTCGCGGTAGCGGGAGGGCCGTTCTGGCGGGGCTACCCTGGCCCAAGGCCCGCTCGAGCGCCCTGGAGGCCCTCCTATCCGAGCGGGAGGAAGGGCGTTGAGGTTCTGGGATAGCTCGGCCCTGGTTCCCCTCCTCACCCTCGAGCCCACCTCCTCCCAGATGCTCGCCCTCTACCAGAGCGACCCCGAGCTTTTGGTCTGGTGGGGCACCGAGGTGGAGCTTGCCTCGGCCCTGGCCCGACTGGAGCGGGAAGGGGCGCTACGGCCGGAGGAGGCCGACCAGGCCTTCGCCCGGCTCATGGCCCTCAAGTCCGCTTGGCACGAGGTGCTGCCTTCGGAGGAGGTGCGGGAGGCTGCGAGGCGCTTTCTCCGGGTGCATCCCCTACGGGCCATGGACGCCCTACAACTGGCTGCAGCCTTCGTAGCCAGCCGCGGGAGGCCTTCACAGCTCACCTTTGTCTGTCTGGATGCGCGGTTGTTGTTGGCGGCGAAGCGGGAGGGATTCCCGGTATTAAGTCACCTAGAGGAGTGACACCTCGTGGGTAAAAGGGTGGCATGGACTACTTGCCACTCGCCAGGGTCAACACCGTCGCCTACTGCCCTCGGCGCTTCTACCTGGAATACATCCTGGGCGAACTCTACGCCAACCACCACGTCATCGAGGGTCAGTACCTCCACGAAAGGGCCTACACCGAGCCGGACGAACTCTCGGGGCTTTGGGTTTGGTCGGACCGGCTGGGGTTGGTGGGGGTGGTGGATCGCTTGGAGTGGCGGAAGGGGGAGGCCTTGGTAGTGGAGTACAAGGTGGGCCGGGCCAGCGAAGAAGCCTACCTCTCCGACGCCGTTCAGCTCGCAGCCCAGGCCCTGTGCCTCCTGGAATCACGGGGGATCGAGGCCAAGCGAGGCTTCGTTTACTACCATAAGAGCCACGTCCGCCGCGAGGTGGCCTTCACAGAAGCGCTCTTTGCCGCTGTAGAGAAAGCCGTGGCCCGGATGCGCACCCTTCTTGGGAGCTCCAGACCTCCGGGGGTGGAGGTGCCCCCTGCCAAGTGTGGGGGGTGTAGCGTGCGGGAAGCCTGCCAGCCCGAGCTGTGGCGCAAGGGGGTGGCGGGGTGGGTGTAGTCTATGTGCTCGAGCCCGACGTCTACCTTTCCAAAGAGGGAGGAACCCTCAAGATAGCTCGCCGCGCCGGGCGAGAAGTCCTGCTGCAAAAGCCACTCATCGGCATCGAGGAGATCGTGGTGCTGGGAAATGCGGTAGTGACCCCGGCCCTCCTCAAGCACTGCGCCCAGGAGGGCATCGGCCTGCACTACATGTCCTCTGCGGGCACCTACTACGCAGGCCTCACCCGCACCCCGGCCAAGAACGCCCCGGCGCGGGTGGCCCAGTTCAAGGCTCACCTGGACCCGGCCCGAAAGCTTGCCCTGGCCAAGCGTTTCGTGCTGGGCAAGCTCCGAAACGGTCTGGTGCTCCTCAGGCGCAACGGGGCCCCTGGCTGGGAAGCCCTCCGAGCAGCCATAGCCGACGCCGAGAGAGCCCCGGACGAGGATGCTTTGCGCGGGGTGGAGGGGATGGCTGCCGACGCCTACTTCCGGGCCTTTGCGAGCCTCTTGCCCGAAGGCTTCCAGTTCGCCGAGCGCAACCGCCGTCCGCCCCGCGACCCGGCCAACAGCCTGCTCTCGCTGGCCTACACCCTGCTCGCCAAGGAGTGTGAAAGCGCCCTTCAGATCGCCGGACTGGACCCCTACGTGGGCTTTTTGCACGAAATCCGCTATGGTCGAGCCTCGCTGGCGCTGGACCTGATGGAGGAGTTTCGGAGCATCCTCGCCGACTCGGTGACGCTCTCCCTTTGCAACAATCGCCGCCTCACCCTCGAGGACTTCGACGATGCCGAGGGCTACCCAAGACTGCGCAAGGAAGCCTGGCCTAAGTTCTTAAAGGCCTGGGAGGAACGCCTCGCCGAGCGGGTGCGTCACCCCCTCCTGGGTAAGAGCCTCTCATACCGCCAGACCCTGCTGGCCCAAGCCCGCATCCTCGTCAAGCACCTCCTGGGCGAGCTGCCTCAGTACGAGCCCTTCACGGTGCGATGAAGGAGCTTTACCTCGTCATCGCTTACGATACCCCCTCGGACTCGAGGCGGGCCAAGCTCGTCAGACTCCTCAAGGGTTTTGGCGAAAGGCGGCAATACTCGGTCTTTGAGGCTCGGCTTACCCGCGAGCAGTGGGCCCACCTCAAGGGAAGGTTGGAGGCCTTGGTAGACAAAAAAGAGGACATCCTCGCAGTCTACTTCCTTCCCCCCGAGGCCGTGGGCCGGACCTGGCGGGTCGGCCACGAAGGGCTCAAGCGTCTCGAGGACCCTGACTTTGTATAGCGAGCGCGAAGGCCACCTATGCAAGACCCCGGTAGCCAAGCCGGGGTTCTCCTCGCTCTGGAGGGTGCTCTAACCCTATGCAGGGGGACCTCGA
The DNA here is from genome assembly GCF_003574085.1 of Meiothermus luteus. Lineage (GTDB taxonomy): Bacteria > Deinococcota > Deinococci > Deinococcales > Thermaceae > Meiothermus > Meiothermus luteus. The sequence goes on from NZ_QWKZ01000014.1 coordinate 17,025, forward strand.
GGCTTCCGTCGCGTGCGCACGGCTTCTTTAGGGCAAAAACCCCCTTTTCCTCCCCAAGTACCCTGGCCCCGCTTGCGCATAGTACCCCCGCGTGCGAAAATGGCCCTAGCGGGATTGTCCAGCACGGCGCTCGCAGGGGCGTCCGTCGCAAAGCCTGTTAGCCTCGTAGAGGATTGAAACAAACTAGCTAGGCTTTCCTCGATGCGCTGATTGGGTCGCAAAGCCTGTTAGCCTCGTAGAGGATTGAAACCAATAAACTCGCGTCTAGTAATCGCGCGAAGCTCCGTCGCAAAGCCTGTTAGCCTCGTAGAGGATTGAAACTGGTCAGGCAGATCCTTGGGCACGGGCCCCACCACGAGTCGCAAAGCCTGTTAGCCTCGTAGAGGATTGAAACCCGAAGAAGTTGGCGCCGTCAGGCCCCTGGGCGCTGGTCGCAAAGCCTGTTAGCCTCGTAGAGGATTGAAACCGGTAGGCTGGCCTGGTTCTCCAAGAGCTTTCGCCTGTCGCAAAGCCTGTTAGCCTCGTAGAGGATTGAAACGCCGTGCATTTGGCGAGGCCTTTGAACGCGAGGCGTCGCAAAGCCTGTTAGCCTCGTAGAGGATTGAAACTCGGGGTAGAGGGAAAACTCGTTATCTGCAACCCTCGTCGCAAAGCCTGTTAGCCTCGTAGAGGATTGAAACCTGGCCAACCCGGTCAAGCTGGTGGGCGGTGTACCGTCGCAAAGCCTGTTAGCCTCGTAGAGGATTGAAACGAGGATGTGCCGTTCTGCTCTAACCCTCATCCTCTAGTCGCAAAGCCTGTTAGCCTCGTAGAGGATTGAAACTATCATGTCTATCACCCCGCGGGCATCGTACCACGCGTCGCAAAGCCTGTTAGCCTCGTAGAGGATTGAAACGAGCCTGAGACGCTCCAGTTCTCCCCTCTCATCTCTGTCGCAAAGCCTGTTAGCCTCGTAGAGGATTGAAACCAGGGCGTCCCCGTCCTGCGCTACTTCGGCTACCCCGTCGCAAAGCCTGTTAGCCTCGTAGAGGATTGAAACGGGCGCTGAACGGGCAGTAGTCATCCCTAACATCCAGGTCGCAAAGCCTGTTAGCCTCGTAGAGGATTGAAACCCCCGCGCCCGCCTGCGCCCCTGATAAGACGGGAGGGTCGCAAAGCCTGTTAGCCTCGTAGAGGATTGAAACTCCCGGAGGTAGGACTGAAACACGCGCACGGGGATGCGTCGCAAAGCCTGTTAGCCTCGTAGAGGATTGAAACGATGCCGGAGGAGCGCGTTTACGAGCGTCTAGAAGCGTCGCAAAGCCTGTTAGCCTCGTAGAGGATTGAAACCTCTCTGGCATCCGTAACGCCGCCAAGGCGTTCTTGGTCGCAAAGCCTGTTAGCCTCGTAGAGGATTGAAACTACCTTCACCCAGGATTGGCTTGCCCCCCGCATGTGTCGCAAAGCCTGTTAGCCTCGTAGAGGATTGAAACACAATCTCTCCACCCGCACGCAAACGCTCCCAGGAGTCGCAAAGCCTGTTAGCCTCGTAGAGGATTGAAACTCTTGTATCTGGGCCACCTTTATAGCGGCCATCCTAGTCGCAAAGCCTGTTAGCCTCGTAGAGGATTGAAACTACCATGACTCTTGCCCATAACCGCCCACGCCCCAAGTCGCAAAGCCTGTTAGCCTCGTAGAGGATTGAAACCAGCTAGACCTTGAGCCGGTGGAGGCCCGCTGGCAAGTCGCAAAGCCTGTTAGCCTCGTAGAGGATTGAAACTCCAGCACCGGCATCACCGACTCCGAGACTCTCCAGGTCGCAAAGCCTGTTAGCCTCGTAGAGGATTGAAACTATCTCCTCCCGCCGGGGGTGGGTGCAGATTGTGCACGTCGCAAAGCCTGTTAGCCTCGTAGAGGATTGAAACGCTCATTGGCGTTCACCTCCCGCGCCCACTCCAGGAGTCGCAAAGCCTGTTAGCCTCGTAGAGGATTGAAACACGTACTCGTCCCGGTGGAGCCGGACCACGCCCACCGTCGCAAAGCCTGTTAGCCTCGTAGAGGATTGAAACCTCAATCAGGACGACGTTCCCCCAGACCCTGTGGGCGTCGCAAAGCCTGTTAGCCTCGTAGAGGATTGAAACGTGCAGGGCCTCCTCGGGGAAGAGGCTCCACCACCGGTCGCAAAGCCTGTTAGCCTCGTAGAGGATTGAAACCCCACGGTGCCGGCCACGCTGGCGTTCACCCGGATCGGTCGCAAAGCCTGTTAGCCTCGTAGAGGATTGAAACCGCGTCGGCGCTCGCGAGGGCACCGCTGGCATTGAGGTCGCAAAGCCTGTTAGCCTCGTAGAGGATTGAAACCAGCTCGTCGAGGCTGTTGATTTTGCGTGGTTCCAAGTCGCAAAGCCTGTTAGCCTCGTAGAGGATTGAAACGCTACCACGCCTCCGCCCTGAGCGGTGCGCCAACGGGTCGCAAAGCCTGTTAGCCTCGTAGAGGATTGAAACGCCCGTTGCTTGGCCTCATTAGTCAGCGCCACCGCGTCGCAAAGCCTGTTAGCCTCGTAGAGGATTGAAACGCATTGCAGGATTTGCCGTCGTTTTTGTTTGCGTATGTCGCAAAGCCTGTTAGCCTCGTAGAGGATTGAAACACCCACCGCCTGATTCCAGCTCAACGCCCAGCACCGTCGCAAAGCCTGTTAGCCTCGTAGAGGATTGAAACCGAGTAGGCGCGGCCATCCAAAATGGTTACGCCCGGGTCGCAAAGCCTGTTAGCCTCGTAGAGGATTGAAACGATGTTGGCCTCGAGGGGCCAGTGAAATACCTTGAGTCGCAAAGCCTGTTAGCCTCGTAGAGGATTGAAACCTCCGCACCGGCTCGTCATAGTCCGAGGCCCACCTGAGTCGCAAAGCCTGTTAGCCTCGTAGAGGATTGAAACGAGAACGCCACGGCCGAACTGCTCGAGGCCCACCGCGTCGCAAAGCCTGTTAGCCTCGTAGAGGATTGAAACCTGTGGATCAGCCCCCGCACCTGGGAGGCACTGGCCGTCGCAAAGCCTGTTAGCCTCGTAGAGGATTGAAACCCGCCGCTGATGCGCTGGTTCGAGCAGCTGGGCCTTGTCGCAAAGCCTGTTAGCCTCGTAGAGGATTGAAACACGGCCTCGAGCCCGATGTCCCGCAGCCGGTCGCGCGTCGCAAAGCCTGTTAGCCTCGTAGAGGATTGAAACTAGGAGCCCACCTGCTGGAATGGCCGCTTGGAAATAGCGTCGCAAAGCCTGTTAGCCTCGTAGAGGATTGAAACCTCCGCACCGGCTCGTCATAGTCCGAGGCCCACCTGAGTCGCAAAGCCTGTTAGCCTCGTAGAGGATTGAAACGCAGAGAGCGCGGGAGCAAATTCGCCGCTGAGGGCGCGTCGCAAAGCCTGTTAGCCTCGTAGAGGATTGAAACACTCGCCACCATGCGGTTGAAGCGTTTGCTGCCCCGTCGCAAAGCCTGTTAGCCTCGTAGAGGATTGAAACAGAAACTAGCATTGTTGTTGGAGTTACAGTTTTCGCGTCGCAAAGCCTGTTAGCCTCGTAGAGGATTGAAACCGGCCGCTACCGCCTGTACAACTCCTCGGCCCTCGTCGCAAAGCCTGTTAGCCTCGTAGAGGATTGAAACGGTCGCCAGATACACATGGTGCCACGAATCCCCCCCGGTCGCAAAGCCTGTTAGCCTCGTAGAGGATTGAAACGCCCAGCGGGTGCTGGATAAAGGGGGGATTACCTCTTGTCGCAAAGCCTGTTAGCCTCGTAGAGGATTGAAACTTCGCTAATCTGGACCTGGCTGAGGTGGCCCGGCTCGTCGCAAAGCCTGTTAGCCTCGTAGAGGATTGAAACCCGATACCGGGGACGCGGCCTGATCCAGCTCACGGGGTCGCAAAGCCTGTTAGCCTCGTAGAGGATTGAAACAATCCCGCGGGGTGGCTCGTGGAGGCGGGGGCGGACGTCGCAAAGCCTGTTAGCCTCGTAGAGGATTGAAACCTACAATGGCTTTGGGAGCGCCATTGCTCCCAGGAGTCGCAAAGCCTGTTAGCCTCGTAGAGGATTGAAACCTGCAGGCCCGCCGGGAGGCACGGGCCTACGAGCTTGGTCGCAAAGCCTGTTAGCCTCGTAGAGGATTGAAACATGCCACGGCCCGTGAGGGTTGTCGCCCCCGGGAAGTCGCAAAGCCTGTTAGCCTCGTAGAGGATTGAAACGCTGAAGCCGATGTCCACCTCAATGTATTCCAGGGTCGCAAAGCCTGTTAGCCTCGTAGAGGATTGAAACTTCTGTCGCATTCCCCGGCCCTACGGCAGCCTTAGAAGTCGCAAAGCCTGTTAGCCTCGTAGAGGATTGAAACGTCCTGGAGGGTGCGGAGGTTGATGCCGTGCGCCTCGTCGCAAAGCCTGTTAGCCTCGTAGAGGATTGAAACAGGCGGCGCAGCTGATTCTCCGATATGACCACGTAGGTCGCAAAGCCTGTTAGCCTCGTAGAGGATTGAAACATAAAACCTCCTGAAACCTCCAAGGGGGGCCTATGGTCGCAAAGCCTGTTAGCCTCGTAGAGGATTGAAACTTCACGCCGTTACGCACCACATCGGCCTCCACGGTGTCGCAAAGCCTGTTAGCCTCGTAGAGGATTGAAACGAATTCCCGGCTCGGGGAACGGATACCCAGAGCATGTCGCAAAGCCTGTTAGCCTCGTAGAGGATTGAAACATGCGGATGGCCGCCTGCAGATGCCGCACCTCGCAGGTCGCAAAGCCTGTTAGCCTCGTAGAGGATTGAAACACGAGGTTCTGCAACAGGCCCCGAATGGGGGCGGGGGTCGCAAAGCCTGTTAGCCTCGTAGAGGATTGAAACTCTGCGCTCAGAATGACCTGGTTCTCAGTTACCACGAGTCGCAAAGCCTGTTAGCCTCGTAGAGGATTGAAACCTCCCCGCTCAGGAGCATCTCCCGGGCCCTGGGGGTCCAATCCACGTTCACCGCCCAGAGCCCGTCCGGGCGGACCTCGAGGTCGAACCACCCGGCGGCGGGAGCGGGCCCGGCGTTGAAGATGTTGAGAGCCCCGTGCTCGTAGTCGATGGAAAGCCGGTTCCCCCACTCCCGCCAGCGCTCCATGACCGAGCGGGCCGATACGTCGTCAAAAACGAAGACCCCTTTGGTGGTCTCGATGCGCCCGAAGGGGAAAACGCGAAACTCCCGGGGAGGTTCTCGCCCCGGAAGCTCAACCGTGAGGGTGTATTGCCGCGTCATGGCCCATGCAAAACCCCAGGCAAACGCCTGGGGGTAGAGTTTCGCTAGCTTAACCTCACCCTAGCGCAAAGCGGGACTCAGGTCAAGGGGCGTGGTATACTGGAGTTAACCCGCCGGGCTGGGCCCGGGTTCCTGATAGCCCGGTGCAGGACGCGCGGCCTTCCGGGAGGCCGTAGCCCCTTATTTTGGCCACCGCAAGAACCCTGTCCGTTGCCCCTGGAGATAGTTTGGCGAGCGAGTTTCCAGGAAAGTCAGGGCCACTAGGACCCCACGGTGGAACTCAGCGGAAAGGACCACGTGGCGGTCTCGTCCTTCTCGGTAAACCTTAAGATACCTCTGCCGAAACACCACCCGCCGCCCGTGCTGGAGGGGCATGAGCCACACTTCCGCCGGACGCTCCACCAGGTCGGGGAGCCAAGCCAGGTAGCGCTCCCGCCCATCCCGGGCCAGGTGGTCCAGGAGCCCCCGGTCCACCAGCACCGCCAACCCCGTGGGGTCCACCAGGTGGACGGGCAGGGGGCCAAACACCTCCGCCAAGAGCTGCCGGAAGCGCTCCTCCCCCACCTCCGCCACCGTGGGCAGGGGCTTGCGGGGCGGGGGCTCCGCGGGCAGCCGCTCGGGCCGCCCGTAGGAGCGCCAGTCCGGGGGTTCCCCGATAAACGCGGGGGTCCAGGGCAGGAGGGCCGCCTGGCGCTGCCCCTTGGCGTAGCCCTCTACCCACTCCTCCGCCACCGGGGAGAGCCCAAACCCCTCCTGCGGGGGCATGGCGGGGAGGATGGCGCTTATCCCCCGGCGTCTGGCCTCTGCTTCGGTGAGGGCCCGCACCCCTGAGCGGCAGTTGTGGTGCAGGGGCGGCCAGTTCTGCTGCCACCAGGGGTCTTCTGCCGGGCGCACCACCCCGTCCCGGGCCCGGCAGATCTCCGTGGTACGGCTGTCCAGCACGGCATCGTACATGAGGTAGGGGTGGGAGCGGCGCACCGCGGGGTCCTGCAGCTGATCCCACCGGCCGGCGGAGTACGCCGCCTGCACGTTGTTGCGGAAGACCGTCTCCAGGTGCCCCCGGCTCCACCCCCCGCCGAGGATGGCCAGGGCTTCCTTCCGCCAGACCTCGAGGGGCACCCCTTCCTCCAGGGCCCGCAGGAGGGAAGCGTGCAGCTCGGCCATGCGGTCCAGGGTGGCCACCCCGGCGGCGGTGAACGCCCGACGGCGGGCTTCCTCCGTGAGCTGGGCCCACTCCCCTTTGAGGAGTGGCACCCGCTCCCGGAACCAGGCCACCGCCTCCTCAAAGCGCAAGGGGTCGGCGCTAACGCTCCACATCCCGGATGACCCCGTACCGCCCGGCCAGGGCGGCCATGGTCAGCGCCAGCTCGGTGAGGGCCGCCACCTCCTCGGGCGATGCGTCCCGGTAGCGGCGCATGAGGATGGCCCGCACCTCCTCGTAGCTTCCCGCCCTGGCAAGCTCTTCCTCCAACCCCTCCAACGGGTCCGGTAGCCGCTCCAGGAGCCGGTCGGCCAGGGCGTCAGCGTAGAGCTGCCCCTGCACAAAGCCGGGGGCTTCCCGTGGGCTGTCCCCCGACGCCAAGCGCACCCGCCGCAGTTCTTCTCCCCGGCGCAGGGGGATGCCGTATTGCCCCGCCAGGGCCTCGAGGTCCACGGGCACCCCGGCCTGGGCAAACGTGGCCACGGCGTTGGCCAGGCGGGCCAGGGTCTCCGCTTGGAGCTGCCGATCCTCTGGCGGCGTGGTGTCCCAGCGGGGCCAGGGGGCCAGGTCCGGCCTGCCGAAGTTGTATTCGGCCCACAGGGTGAGCACCCCCTGCCGCAGGGCCGTGGCCAGGGTCTCCGCATCGGCTTCCAGCAAATCCTGCCGCACCCGGGCGTGGACCTGGGCGGCGGCGTAGCTCCCCCCTTGAACATCAGTAGTCAGGTTTTGCCCCAGAACTGCCACCGCGATGGCCACATTGGCCCACTGGATGGCGGCCTCTTTGGACCGCCAGACCCCCTCGGGAGGAGCCAGCATTTCCAAACGCCACCCTTCGGGCAGGACCAGGCCCGTGTCCCCCCCGAGGTCGGCCAGGAGCTGGGCCAGTTCCTGGCCCGTGGCCCCAGCCGGGCCCTCGGCGGTGGCCACCCGGAGCGCCCCCACCTCGTTGTCCCGGGCCCAGTAGCGGATGGCGTCCAGCTTCACCAGCCAGGGCAGGGCTAGGGCCCGCCACAGCCCCCGCTCCCAGGGGCGCTTGGGGCCGTAGGGGGTGTAGAGCAGCCAGAGCCCCTCCTGCAAGGGGTGCTCCTGCCCCTGGGCATCCCGCACCCACCACGCCCCCTCCCGCCAGCGCAGGGCTCCGGGGTGCCACACGTCCAGCTGGGGCCAGACTAGCCCGTCCTCCTGTCGCAAAGCCTGTTAGCCTCGTAGAGGATTGAAACCTCCCCGCTCAGGAGCATCTCCCGGGCCCTGGGGGTGTCGCAAAGCCTGTTAGCCTCGTAGAGGATTGAAACCTCGACCAACACCCGCGGGGCCAGGGGACCGTGGACGTCGCAAAGCCTGTTAGCCTCGTAGAGGATTGAAACCGATCCGATGTGGAAGGTTAGCGCCAACCCGGTCGTCGCAAAGCCTGTTAGCCTCGTAGAGGATTGAAACATGCGCTCCTGATGCTGATCTAGCCTCTCGTGTAGCCGTCGCAAAGCCTGTTAGCCTCGTAGAGGATTGAAACATTCTGGCGCTGGGCCTGGACGGGGCCCTCGGGGATGTCGCAAAGCCTGTTAGCCTCGTAGAGGATTGAAACCGGGTGGAGACGCCGAGGATTTCGGCGGCCTCACGTCGCAAAGCCTGTTAGCCTCGTAGAGGATTGAAACCTGCTAGCAGCTCGAACCTCAGCGGCAACGGTTCCCGTCGCAAAGCCTGTTAGCCTCGTAGAGGATTGAAACACCTCCGAGGCCGCCCTTGGGGCACTCCACGAGGGCGTCGCAAAGCCTGTTAGCCTCGTAGAGGATTGAAACAGGAGGGCGTCGGTGCTTCCACTAAGGGACAAAGTCGCAAAGCCTGTTAGCCTCGTAGAGGATTGAAACTTTTAGCTTTTTTAGTAGCTTTTCTACCCCACTTTGTCGCAAAGCCTGTTAGCCTCGTAGAGGATTGAAACAAGTCCTAGACCCGTTTCTAAAAAACAAATAAGGCCGTCGCAAAGCCTGTTAGCCTCGTAGAGGATTGAAACCTCTGCCCCCCTTTTAGCCCAGGAAGTCCAGTCCAAACGTCGCAAAGCCTGTTAGCCTCGTAGAGGATTGAAACCTCTCACCTTTCTAAGATTTTAGTCAAGGACGGTCAGGTCGCAAAGCCTGTTAGCCTCGTAGAGGATTGAAACACCCTTCCACTCGCGTGAAGGAGGAGGTAGCCAAGAGTCGCAAAGCCTGTTAGCCTCGTAGAGGATTGAAACAAGCACCGTCACCTTCTCTTCCGCCACACCCTCAGGGAGTCGCAAAGCCTGTTAGCCTCGTAGAGGATTGAAACGTCAGAAACCCGGTACTAGACGAAATCAGCTACCTAATGTCGCAAAGCCTGTTAGCCTCGTAGAGGATTGAAACAGTCCAGGGAGGACTTATAGAATTTTCGCAAGGAATGTCGCAAAGCCTGTTAGCCTCGTAGAGGATTGAAACAACCCCAAGCTTCACGTCGGCGGTCTGCGGTGCCCTGGGCGAGGCGGTGCTGCTAGCGCTTGAGGTCGTACCTCGAAGCACCTTCACGCCTTGGGTTTATTTACTGGCCAAAGCGCCGCTCGCGTTTTTGGTAGTCACGCACGGCGCGCAGGAAGTCCACCCTGCGGAAAGCTGGCCAGAAGGCGTCAAAAAAGTAATACTCGCTGTAGGCGGCCTGCCAGAGCAAAAACCCCGAAAGGCGTATTTCCCCTGAGGTGCGGATGATGAAGTCGGGGTCGGGGACACCTGCGGTGTAGAGCCGTTCGGAGATGTGCTGCATGTCCAGCTCCTCGGCCAGCTCCTCGGGAGACTTACCGGTCTGGGCTGCTTCCAGGAGCAGGCTTTTGACCGCGTCTACTATTTCCTCCCGGCCGCCGTAGCCCATGGCGATTTGCAGGAGCATGCCGCTGTGATGGGCGGTGGCCTGCTCTAGCTCCTCTAGGGCCTCCAGTACCTTGGGGGGAAAGCGGTCATGGCGGCCTATAACCCGCACCCGCACCTCGTTGGCGTGGATGCGGGGGTCTTGGGCCATGCGCTTAGCCTCACGTACAAAAAGCTGCATTAGGGTCTCCACTTCGGTTGGGCTGCGCCGCCAGTTGTCGGTGGAAAAAACCCAGATGGTCACGGTGGGGATGCCTAGCTCCAAGCACCACTCCAGCACCTCGTAGGCTTTCTGCACGCCAAACTCGTGGCCCTCGTGCCCCGGTAGCCCCAGCTCGCGGGCAAAACGTCGGTTGCCGTCTAGAATCAGTCCTAGGTGCCTGGGCAACTGGCCTTGCCGAACCTCGGCTTCAATACGCCGTTCATACCACCAGTACAGGGGTTTGAGCAGAACCTCGGCCAGCTTTACGAGCCGCCTTCGTAGAGAAACTTTGGGTACGCGGGCGGGAGAAGAGGGCGCCATGGATTACCTCAACCCTCACCATCTTAGCCAGAAGCATGGGCCAATCGTAAGAAAAATGCCCGCTTGCCTGAGCCAGAGAGGGTTGGTTCGCCGGGAATTAAGATTTTTGTAACCCCAATTTGGGCAGAATAAACCCAAGGAGGCTTCCTAAAGGCGGGCAGGACCGCTTGGTTAAGGGAGGGGGACGGCATGGTGCTTCGCTTGTTGCTGGCGTTGGTGCTCTTGGGGTGGGCCTGGGGCCAAGGTGTGGGCAGCGGACGTCATACCGACAGCCTGCACGGGTTCTCGGTGCTTGTGCCGGAGGGGTATCAGGTTAAGCTACTGCCCTATGGGCTTCTCATTGGCGACTTGGAGGGATTCGTTCTGGTACGGGGAGGGCCGCTGAAAGACCCTCGCGGGGCGGTAGCGTCGCTTTTGCAGGAGGCCCGGTGGTTCTCTGGGGGAAAGGCTCAGTACCACTACAAGGAGGTGCCGGGGGGGATTTTGGTCCTGGCTCGAGGCCTCGCCTACCCCTTCCACCTAGCCGATAACCTGACCGGCCTGCCCCCGGGGGCCTTTCAGGATGGTTTCATAGGCTCGCTCTCCTACGAGGCGGCTCACCTGCTCCTGCCGGGGAGCCGGAGCCTGCTTTTGGTGAGCGTCTACCTGCCCGAAGGTGCCTCGCCGGCGCTGCGCAAGGGGGTCCTCTCGGTTTTGCGCTCGCTGGAGTTTCTGCCCCAGTCTTCGCGGGTAGCCTACGAGACCCAGGTGGTGCCCGACCCCCTTTTGCAGATGGAGGCTTTTTACGCGCCGGTACCACGGGGTTTTACCTTCCAGGGGGGATTGGTGCCCATGAACAGCACTATGCGGTCGCTGGCCTTCTCGCTCAGGGGCGCGGGGGCCTCCTTGCGAATGGACCAGCTCTACGCTGAGAGCAGCGCCCTCCAAAGCGGATTTGGTGGCAGCGCGGTCAGCCGCCTCATTTGGAATGGGCAGGCTACCCAGTTTCAAGGATTTCTCTGCCCCAGCTCGGCAGCCGAGGTGGCGGAGCTTCTGACCGCGCTTTGGGCCCAGGAGAGGGGGGCTTCGTGGCAGGTTAGGAAGATTGAGGCGGCTAAGGCCCCAACCAACCGGGTTTACCGCCGCATCCAGGAGATAAAGGCCCAGGAAGAGGCGGCTGCTTCAGCGGGGCTTCCAATGGCGCCCCAGCGGTACCGCCCGAATTTCACCCTTCAGGCCGAGTCGGGAGGCCAGGTACGGGAGGCCAGGGTGTCCGGGCAGGTGACCTCCTTCTCACGGGCCGACTACATTGCCCAAGACGCGAGCTGCTTTACCCAGCTGGGGGTGGTGCTGAGCGAAGGCAGCGCCGCTGCTTTGGTCCAGGCCAAACCGATCTTCCAAGGCTTCCTGGTGGGGCTGCGGGTAAACCCTGCGTGGCCCTGGCAGGAGGCCCAACGGGCCCAGCGCCAGAGCACGACGACTACCCGGATGGTGCTCGGGTGGCTGCGCGAGCAGCAGGAGTTCAACACCTGGATGAGCCGGAGCTGGAGCAACCTGCTTTCCGACCAGACCTATGTGCGCGACCCCTCTACCGGTGAGGTCTTTCGGGCCTACAAGGCCTCTTTTGACACGGGGACCTTCTGGCGCGACCCGGTTTTTGGGGGGATGGTGGGCGCTGTGGAGCGCGGGGGCAGCCTGGAGGGGCTCTTGCGCCAGGGTGGGTGGAGGCAGCTCGAGGAGTCCCTCTCTGGCCTCCCGGGCACGTGGCGTAGGTGACCTCAGGCCTTTTTCGGCTGGCCCCTGGGGCTGTCTTGGGGGCCCAGCACCATCCACACCACCCCCAAGAGCACCAGCCCAGCCCCCAGGTAGCCCAAGGGGCTGAAGCGCTCCCCCCAGAAGAGCCAGGCGGCCAGGGCGGCCACCACCGGTTCCAGGGTGGCCACCACCGAGGCTCGGGTGGCCTCGAGCCGCTTTAGCCCCGCGAAGTAAAGCGTGACCGCGAAGAAGGTGGAGGCCACAGTGAGAAAGCCAATGGCCGCCCAGGCCTCGGCGGTTTTAGGGGCAAACTGCACAAAGGGCAGAAGCCCCAGCGCCCCTACCGGTAGGGCGTAGAGGAAGAGCGTGGGGGTGCTGTACCGGCCCAGGTACAGCTTTCCGAAAAGGTAGTAGGTGGCGTAGGTTAGGGCCGAGAGCAGCCCCCAGAAGACCGCTGCGGTGGTGATGCGCACCCCACCCCCCTGCAGGCTGACCAGGGCCACCCCCAGTAGGGTCAGCCCCACCGCCAGGAGCTTGTGGGGTCCCATCGGCTCCCGCAGAAAGAGCCAGGAAAGGAGGGCCACAATGGCCGGGGCGGTGTACAGGAGCACCGAGGCCAGCGCCGCCCCTCCGCTTTGGATGGCGAGCTGGTAGGCCCCGTAGAAGAGCGAAACCCCCACCAGACCAAACCCCACCACCGCCCAGCGGTCGGCGGGCTCAATCCGCACCTGCCGAAGCAGGAGGGCCTGGGCCCCGAAGAGCACCCCTCCCAGCGCGGCCCGCCAGAAGGCCACCTCGAGGGGGCTTACCCCCGCCGCAAAGGCCCATTTGGAGACCACCCCCAAAAGCCCCCACAGGAAGGCCGCCGCGGCGACGTAGAGGTACCCCGCCACGGCCTACTCGGTCCGGGCGTTGCGGCGGCCCAGCAGGCTTAGCACCAGCCCCAGCCCCAAGAGCAGCCCGGAGCCGAAGACCACCAGGTAGGTTACCCAAAGACGGGGGTTCACGTTGTAGAAGTCGCGGCTGCGCTGGGCGGTCAGGGCCACCAGGTAGTCGCGAATGGTGATGAAGTTCATGGTGGCCAGCACGATGGCCACAATCAGCAGGACCAAGCCCAGAATCAAGGAGATGCGCCCCAAAACGTTCATGGCCCCAGTCTACTGGATTTGCGGGCCCGGCGCTTTTGCTCCTAGCCTTCCGGGAAGGGGATGGCCGTCACCACCTCTCCTGCGCTTTTGGGCACCCCCGCTTCCACCACCACCAGGGCGTTGCCCAAGGCCATGGAGTGAAGCACCACGCTGGACTGGCTGCCCGTGGAGAGCGCCCGATACTGTCCTCCTTCCCAGCGCAGCACCGCCCGTCGGTAGGCCCGGCGGGTGGGGTGGGCCTCGAAGGGGGTCTCGGCCAGGGCCTCGAGCCGCTGGTAGGGCGGGTCGTTGCGGCCCAGCAGCCGGAAGAGCAAGGGCCGCCCGAAGAGCAGGAAGGTGACCATGGCCGAAACCGGGTTGCCCGGCAGCCCCAGCAGGGGCAGGCCCTGCCAGGTGGCGAAGAGGAGGGGGCCCCCAGGCTGTATCCGTACCCGCCAGAAGTGCACCTCCCCCTCCTGCTCAACCATCCTACGCACGATGTCGTACTCCCCCATGGAGACCCCTCCCGAGGTGAGGAGAAGGTCAAGGGGCCCCGTCTGGGTGAGCCGGGTGCGCAGGTCCTCTAGGTCGTCGTTGGCCTTTCCCAAAGGAATTGGCTCCCCTCCGGCCTCCGCCACCAGCCCGGTCAGGGCGTAGCCGTTGGCGTTGTACACCCCTCCATGGGGAAGGGGCTGGCCCGGCTCCACCACCTCATCGCCGGTGACCAGGATGCCCACCCGGGGCCGCCGCACCACCGGAAGGGTGGGGTAGCCCATGGCCGCGGCCAGGGCCACCCGCCCCGGGGTGAGCCGGTCGCCTTTGAACAGGTAGGTCCTGCCCTCCATCAGGTCAACCCCTTGCCGCCGGATGTCGGCCGGGGTGGCGGGCTTCAGCAGCCACACGAAATCGCCCTCCCGCCGGGTGTCCTCCACCCGCACCAGGGCGTCGGCCCCGGGCGGCACGGGCGCTCCGGTGAAGACCTGGACGGCCTCGCCGGGCCCAACCCGCCCCGCAAAGGGCCTGCCGGCAGGGGACACCCCCACCACCCGGAGCCGCACCGGGCGGTCTGGCTGGGCCGAGAGGGTGTCGGCCTGGAGGCAGGCGTAGCCGTCTGCCGCGGTGTCGTCGGTCTGGGGGTGGCTGACCTTGGCGGCCAGGTCAACCCCCAGGGTCCGCCCGAAGGCCGAGGCCAGGGGCAGGTGCTCCAGCTCGGCGATGGGGCGGGTCCGCTCGAGGATGGCCTCTAGGGCCTCTTCAGCGCTGAGGTTTTGCCGCATGGGTCTATTAAAACACCCTGCCAACCCCTCGCGTGGGGCGCTCATCCGTGCTGGCGGCGGGGAGCGTGCCGCTCGCTGGAGTCCAGGATCAGGGTCACCGGCCCCTCGTTGACCAGATGGACCTCCATGTGGGCCTGGAAGACCCCGGTTTCCACGTGCAGGCCCTGGGTGGAGAGCAGGTCGCAAAACTGCTCGTAAAGCCGCTTTCCCTCGTCGGGAGGTGCGGCCTGGACGAAGCTGGGCCGGTTGCCCTTGCGGGTGTTGCCGTACAGGGTAAACTGGGAGACCACCAGCACCTCGCCCCCGACCTCGAGGAGGCCCCGGTTCAGCTTCCCCTCTAGATCGGGAAAAACCCGCAGCCCGGCAATCTTGCGAGCCAGGTAGGCGGCGTCCTCCTGGGTATCGCCCCGCCCCACCCCGAGCAGGACCAAGAGCCCCTGGCCAATTTGGCCCACCACCTGGCCCTCCACCACCACCCGGGCCTCCCTAACCCGCTGGACCACCGCGCGCACGCCCAGACAATACCAGCCCGCTGCCTTGTGCGCAAAGGCCTGCTTGGCGGGCGCCTACCCCTCCAGAAGCGAGCGCATCTGCCGCTGGATGAAGCGGGTGGCCCAGGCCGGGGCCAGGCGGTAGAGGAAGTCCATCAGCCGGGCATCGGAGCCCACCAGCACCCGGAAGCGGTCCTGCTCCATGCCGGCGATGATGCGGCGGGCGGCCTCCTCGGGAGGCAGCGGCTTGAGCGAGCCGCGCTGCCCTTCGGCCTGGCGAACCTCCACCCCCGAGTTGGCGGTGATGTTGGTGGCCACCGCCCCTGGAAAGACCACCGTGACCCGCACCGAGGTGCCCAGGAGCTCGGCGTAAAGCCCCTCGGTCAGGAGCTTGACCGCGGCCTTGGAGGCCCCATACAGGCTCTGCCCTGGCACCGGCAGGAAGCCCCCCATGCTCGAGAGGTTCACGATGTGGGCCTCGGGGCGTGCCAAGAGGTGGGGCAAAAAAGCCTTGGTCATGTAGAGGGTGCCGTAAAAGTTCACGTTCATGACCCGCTCAATGGCCCCGTACTCCAGGTCGCTCACCCGCGCGAAGGGCTGGATGATTCCGGCGTTGTTGATGAGGCCGTCCACCGCCCCATGCCGGGCCGCCACCTCCGCCGGTAGGGCCTCCACCACCTCCCGCTGGGTGATGTTGAGCACGTGGGTGGAAAGGCGCTCCCCGGCCTTGGCCAAGGTGCTGGTCTCCTCCAGGCCCCCGGCGTTGAGGTCCACTGCCGCCACCCGGGCTCCCCGGCCCAGCAGCTCCAAAACCAGAGCCCGCCCGATGCCGCTGGCCCCGCCGGTAACCACGATGACCTTGCCTGCAACCCTCATAGAAGACCTCCTCTTGCTCTTGGCATGACCTAGGCTGCTTTTCCCCCTTAGCCAAGCCCCCCGAGCGCTTCGCGCATGAGCTGGGCCACAGCGTAGGCGTCGTAGAGGTCAGAGTAGCCCATGAGGGAGACCCGGAAGACCTTTCCCTTGAGCTGGCCCTGCCCGCCGATAATGGTGGCCCCCCGCTTGGCAAAGGCCTCCTTGACCTGAGCGTAGGAGACTCCTTGGGGGAGGTAGAAGCAGGTGGTGGCGGGACTTTTGACCTCGGGCACGGGCTTTAGGCCCAGCTCCTGGCCGGCCGCGTAGAGAATCTGGTTCTGCGCCTGTTTGAGGGCCAGGTGCTCCTCCAGCCGGGGCAGCAACTCTTCCAGCACCGCGGCGGTGGCCGCCACCAGGTTGATGGCCGGCGTCCAAGCCGACTCGCCGGTGCTTTGCACCTTGAGCTCGGAGGCCAGGTTCAGGTAGAAGCCGCGGGGTTTGAGCCGCTCTATGGCCCGGGGCGACAGGGCCAGGTAGGCCAGGCCGGGAGGGCACATGAGGCCCTTCTGCGAGCCGGCCACCGCAGCGTCTAGGCCCCAGTCCTCCAGGGCAAACGGGCTCACGCACAGGCTGGTGATGGCGTCCACCACCACCAGCGCCTCGGGAAAATGGGCCTTGAAGGCCCGGGCCAGCGCCTGCACGTCGTTTAGGGCCCCGGTAGAGGACTCGGAGTGGGTGAGCAAGAGCCCGGCAAAGGGGCCTGAGGGGCTTTCCAGGTGTTCCGGGCGTACCACCCGGCCCCACTCGAGCTCCATTCGCTCCACCCGCAGCCCGGCCTGTTGGGCAATCTTGGCCCAGCGCTCGGAGAAGTTGCCGTGTACCGGCACCAAAACCCGCTCACCAGGGGCGAAGAGGTTGTGCACCAGGGCGTCCATGCCCGCGGTGCCCGAGCCGGTGAGCAGGAGGACCTGGCCTTTGGTCCGGAAGGCGGCCTCGAGGCCGGCCTTGGCCTGCAAGAAGACTTTTTTGGCAGTCTCTGAGCGGTGGTGGAGCTGGGGGCGGGAGAGGGCTTCTTGGGCTTTGGGGTGGAGCTCCACGGGGCCAGGGGTGAGCAGCCGGGAACGGTACATGGCGCTCATTTTAAAGGCCCTGGCGGAGACTGCCTTAGAACCGCTCGGTCACGCTTTTCATCTGCAGGAAGTTGAGCAGGTAGTCGGGGCCTCCGGCCTTGGTGTCGGTGCCCGAGAGGTTGAACCCGCCAAAGGGCTGCACCCCCACCAGAGCACCGGTAATCTTGCGGTTGAAGTAGAGGTTGCCCACGTGAAACTCCCGGCGGGCCTTCTCCAGCCGCTCGCGCTTGCGCGAGAAGACCCCACCGGTGAGGCCATAGCGGGTGTTGTTGGCCACCTCGAGGGCGGTGTCAAAGTCGGGCACCCGCAGCACCGAGAGCACCGGGCCGAAAATCTCCTCCTGGGCGATTCGGGCGTCGGGGGAGACCCGGTCAAAGAGGGTGGGGGCCACGAAGAAGCCGCTGCCCTCGAGCCGGCGCCCTCCCAGCAGGAGCCGGCCCTCCTGCCGCCCGACCTCAATGTAGTTCAGCACCGTTTCCTCCTGCTTCTGGCTGGCCAGGGGGCCCAGGTCAGGGTTCTCCTCCGCAGGGCCCACGATGAGGGCCTCGGTGCGATCCAGCACCTCCTCCATCAGCAGGTCGTAGATGCCGTCCACCACGATGAGCCTTGAGGCGGCCGAGCACTTTTGTCCCTGGAAGCCAAAGGCGCTCTGCACGGTGGCCTGGGCGGCGGCCCTGAGGTCGGCGGTCTCGTCCACGATCAGGGCGTCCTTTCCGCCTAGCTCGAGGAACACCCGCTTAATCCAGACCTGCCCCGGCGAGAGCCGGGCGGCCATCTCGTTGATCTGCAGGCCCACCTCGAGGGAACCGGTGAAGTTAATGAAGCGGGTGCGGGGGTGCTTGACCAGGTAGGCCCCCACCTCGCTGCCCTCCCCTGGCAGGTAGTTGGCCACCCCAGGGGGCAGCCCGGCCTCCTCCAGGACCTCAAACAGCTTGGCCGCGGCGACCACGGTGTCCTCGGCTGGCTTGACCACCACTGTGTTCCCCACCGCGATGGGCGCGGCGGTCATGCCGGTCAGGATGGCCAGGGGGAAGTTCCAAGGGGCGATGACCACCCCGGCCCCCAGGGGGATGTAGAAGGCCTCGTTGTCCTCGCCGGGGTAGGGGAGCACTGGGGCCCCATCCTTGTACTTTAGGGCTGAGATGGCGTAGTAGCGCAGGAAATCAATGGCCTCAGCCACGTCGGCGGCGGCTTCCGTCCAGTTTTTGCCGATCTCGTAGACCAGCCAAGCCTCTAGCTCCCGCTGGCGGCGCTTCATGATGTGGGCCGCTTTTAGGAGCAGGCGGCTGCGGTGCTCCTGGGGCCAGTCCCGCCAGCTGGGGAAGGCCCGCCAGGCTGCCTCCAGCGCCGCGTCGGCCTCGGGGATTCCGGCCTTGGCGCTCTGGCCTACCACCTCCACCGGATTGGAAGGGTTGGTGGAGACGATGACCTCCTGGGTGTTCACCCGCTCCCCGTCGATGATAAGCGGGTAGTGGCGGCCAAACTGGGCCCGCACCTCAACCAGGGCCTTGCGCATGGCCTCAAAGGCTTCTTGGCTCTGGAAGGTTTCAATGGGTTCGGGGCGGTAGGGTTCGGGGGTCATAAGGCTCCTTTCTCGGCTTGGTCATCCCTGCACCAGGCTCCGGACGACGAACCACAGGTTCTCCGGCCGCTCGGCGATGCGCCGGGAGAAGTAGGGGTACCAGTCGGTGCCATAGGGCACGTAGGCCCGCACGGTGTAGCCCTCCTGGGCCAGCTTTTGCTGCTCTTTGGGGCGCACCCCGTAGAGCATCTGGAACTCAAAGCGTTCCCGGTCGATGCCTCGCTCGGCCGTCCAGCGCTTTATCTCCTCAATGAGCCCCGGGTCGTGGGTGGCGATGGCGGTGGGAAGGCCCCGCTCTAGGGCCCTCTTGCAAAGCCAGAGGAACTGCGCGTCCACCAACCGCTTCTCCTGGAAGGCCACCTGGGGGGGTTCTTTGTAGGCCCCCTTGACGATGCGCACCGGGGTACCCAGGGGAACCAGGGCCTCCAGGTCCTGCTCACTGCGCTTCAGGTAGCTTTGCAGCACCACCCCCAGCCGGGTGTGGCCCGCCTCCCGCAGCCGCCGGTAGACCCGCAGGATGCCGTCTACTCGGGGGCTGTCCTCCATGTCTATTCGCACAAAGCAGCCGGCCTCTTCGGCCTCGGCCAGAACCCCCTCCAGCAAGGAGGCCGCCAGGTCTTCGGAGATGTCCAGGCCGAGCTGAGTGAGCTTTACGGAGATGTAGCGGGGGTGGGGCACCGCCTTTAGGGCCTGCACCAGCCCGATAAGCCCCTTTTGGAACTCCAGGGCCTGAGCCTCGGTGCCGACCATCTCCCCCAGCAGGTCCAAGATGGCGTGCACACCCCGGCCCTCCAGCTCCTCCACAGCCCTCAGGGCCTCCTCCAGGGTGTCGCCGGCGATGAACCGACGGGCAAAACTTCGGCCTCGAGCCTTCACCAGGCCCTGAACCCAGGGATTTTGGGCCACGGCCAGCACAAAAGCGCGGTAGCTCTGGTTCCAGTCCATAGGCGCTCTCCTAAACCCCCGTGGCCTCCGCCAGGCTCTGGACGATCAGATTGCGGAAGTGGAAGATATGCAAACGCGCGGCCTGGGCGGCCCGCTCGGGGTCACGGTCCTTTAGGGCTGCGAGGATGGCCCGGTGCTGTCTGCGGGTCTCAGGGTGCTGGGAAAGGGTGGGCTGAAAGCCACGGGCCAGGGCCAGGCTCGAGCGCAGCCCGGCGTAGACGCGGGCCAGGGTCTTGTGGTGGGCGGCCTCCACCAAGGCGGTGTGAAAGGCGAAATCTACCTGCATCTGCCGGGTATGGTCTTGGGGCGGTAGGGTTTCTAGGGCCAGCAGCAGCCTTCCTAAGGCCTCCAGCTCCGTAGGTCTGGCCCGTTGGGCGGCCAGGGCCGCGGCCTCCCCTTCCAGTAAGGCCCGCAGGTCGTAGACCTCCCGCACCTCCTCGAGAGAGAGCACCCGCACCCGGGCCCCCCTCCCGGGGGACAGCTCCACCAGCCCCTCCTGGGCCAGGCGCTGCAGGGCTTCGCGCACCGGGGTTCGGCTCACGCCCAGCTCCTGGGCCAGCCCGGCCTCGAGAATGCGGGCCCCGGGGGGTAAAAGGCCCCCCAGGATGGCCTCTCGCAGGTGGGCGTAGGCCGCTTCCCGCACCGAGTGGGGCCGCTCAAAAGGGGGCATACTGTATACAGTATACATTTCCACGGACCAACCCATTGACGCCAGCCTCCTTTGCCTGGAGCCTAAGGGTATGCGGATGTACTGGGAGATGCCCTATCAGGGGGAGTTTGAGGCCCGGGTGATAGGGGCTTGGACCGAAGGTGGGGCCCACTACGCGGTGCTGGACCGCACCCTTTTCTACCCCACCGCTGGGGGCCAGGCCTGCGACACCGGGACCCTGGGGGGGGTGGCGGTGTTGGAGGTGCAGGAAGAAGGCGACCAGATTGTGCACCGCTTGGAGCGCCCTTTACGGGAGGGGGAGCGGGTGCTGGGGCGGCTTGACTGGTCTCGGCGCTACCGCCACATGCAGCGGCACACCGCTGAGCACATCCTGGGGCAGGCCTTCTTGCGGTCAGGGGGCTGGCAGGTGCGGGCGGTGAACATGATGGGGGCGGTGTGCACCATAGACCTAGACGGTCCTCCGGAGGAAGGGATCGTGCGCCAGGCCGAGGCCCTGGCCAACTGGGCGGTCTACGCCAACGCCGAGGTGCGCAGCTACTTTATTGACCAGGCCGAGGCCGCCCACCACGGGTTGCGCCGGGCCCCCAGCCCCAAGGTGGCGGGGCGTTTGCGGGTGGTGGAGGTGGTGGGCTGGGACAAGGTGGCCTGCGGGGGACTGCACGTGGCCCGAAGTGGGGAGGCTGGGCCGATCAAGGTCCTCAAGTTTGAGCGGTATAAGGGGGGCACCCGCGTCTACTTTGCGGCGGGCTGGGAGGCTCTGGAGCTCTTTGAGCGGGAGCACCGGCTGCTCCAACGGCTTGGGGAGCGGTTCAGCACCGGGCCTTTGGAGGTGGAGAAGCCGATTGCCAGTCTACAGGAGGGTTTCTACCGGCTGCGCGCGGAGCACACCCTTCTGAAGGATGAGCTGGCCGAGCGCATCATGCGCGGACTTCTGGCCGACTTCCCCAACCTCACCATCTGGGCCCAGGTGCCCGACTGGGCGCTGGAGATGGTGGGCAAGCGGCTGGCGGAGTGGCCAGGGGTGCTGGCCCTTCTAGTGGCCCAGGCCGAGGACAAGACCCGGTATGCCCTCCTAAAGCACAAAAGCCGCAGGGAAAACCTGGAGGCCCTTTGGGAAGCGGTTTTGAAGCCGCTAGGGGCCCGTGGTGGGGGGGCTTTGGTCAAGCTAGGGGTGCTGCCTGTGCCGCCGCACGTGGCCCTGGAAGCCTTCCGCAGCCATATGGCTGCTGTGGGGTAGGCTATAGCCTATGAACCGCGCCGAAGTGCTGGACCGGCTTACCCAGGAAACCTTTGACCTGCTGGTGGTGGGGGGAGGGG
>NZ_QWKZ01000140.1 GCF_003574085.1 Meiothermus luteus
CCCCTACGGAGGGCCCCTCCAGGAGGGGCCCTCCGTAGGGGGGCTGGGCTGGGCCCGGGGGGTACCCACCTTCGGCCTGGGTCTGGTAGGCTTAGGGGAGAGTCTAGAGGCCCTGCTGGAAGCCTGGCGCCTGCGCTGACCGGCAGGGGGTATAGGAGGTAGAAGCGTGCTTTTTGCCATCATCTTCACGGTCCTTTCGGTGGCCATCACCTGGCTTTTGTACCTGGCCTTGCGCCCCCGCACCCTGGAGGTGGAGAGCGAGACCGCTGACCTGCGCTACATCGCCATGGCCCTGGTGCTCATCGTCCTGACCGCAGCGGCGGTGGCCTCCATGCTCATCCTGGGCAAGCTGGGCCAAGTAACGCTGAGTTTCTAAGCTCCCCTAGCTTCTGGCTGGGTCTCCTCCCCTTCGCGTAAACCCAGCCTGCCAGGCGAAACCCAGCCTTTACCCTAGGCTGTAACGCCTAGATTTGCTTTTTCCTGTCTAAAATAGCCCTAGCCTGGTCAAGACCCAAGAGGAAACCTATGGAAAAGCTGCGCTGGACACTCCTTCTGCTTCTGCTGGGGCTCCTCCTCACCGCCTGTCCGAGCGCGCGCACCCAGGCCCAGGGGCAGCTTCAGGTGATCATCACCGGACTTCCCTCGGGGGTGGAGGCGGACGTGCGGGTAGAGGGCCCTGGTGGCTACAGCCGCCGTCTTTCCCAGAGCACCAACCCTCCCCTGAGCCTGAGCCCTGGCGATTACACTGTTTCTGCCGAGGACGTTCCTGGGGCCGGGAAGACCTACACCCCCACCCTGCAGCCAGGGGGCGGCAAGACGGCCACGGTGAGCGTCCCAGTCAACGGAACCGCCCAGATCCAGGTGGTCTACGCCGAGGCCTCCTCCCCGCCCCCCTCCGCCCAGGTAAACCCCGAGAAGACCTTTAGCCTTCCCCTGGGGGTGGGGGGGCTGGCCTTCCTGAGCAGCCCTGGGGACGGCCGGGGCCGCCTCTACGGTACCGGCCGGGCCCAAAACCCTACGGATCCCAGCGCTCGATTCTACCTGACCCCTACCGACCTGGCGGGCCCTGGCGGTTCGGTGCCTCAGGGCCAGCGCGCCGATGAGGACGGCCTCTACAACCTGGCCTTTGACGAGCAGGGCAACCTCTACGAGATGAAGCGAGGCCCGGTACCCCCCGACTACGCCCCGGATTACGTCCGCCGCTACGGCCGCTCCACCGCGGTGGGGAACGCCTATAGCCCCGTTGCCCTGGTCATCCCCAATGCGGCGTTTAGCTTTGGCCAGGTACAGGACTACAACCTCTACCGCCCCGCCGACCTGGCCCTAGACGACCAGGGCAACCTCTGGGTGCTGGACCCCGAGAGCCGGGCCCGCTCCAACGCCGACGGCATCCCCAGCACCCCGGGACGGCTGGTCTGCTACGCCAGGATCGACCAGGAGGCGGCCATGCCCACCCCTGGGAACCTGACCACCCCGGGCCGGGTCTACTACGGGGACGCGGTGGAAGGGGCCCGGGCCCTGGCCTTTGATGCCCAGGGCAACCTCTGGCTGGCCGGGGGCCAAGGGGCCTCGGCCCGGCTGGTGCGGATTGAGGCAAGTGCCCTAAGCTGCCCCAGCCCCAATCCCAACACCGGCAACCCCAACAACGCTGAACTGAGCCTGGGGGCCCAGGGGGTAAGCCAGCTCACCGGCTCCCCCTTGGTCCATCCGGTGGACCTGGCGGTCCACGGGGACCACCTCTATGTGGCCCAGTCCGATGGGGCTGGCCTCAACAACCTCCTCCGCATCCCCACCAGCGCCACCAGCCTGGGGGGCCTTAGCCCCACCTCCATCGCCGGCCTGGAGGGTCAGATCACCAGCCTGGCCGTGGACGCCGAGGGTAGGGTCTGGGTAGGCACCGCCGGGGCCCCCGACCCCAGCCCAGGCCGCATCTACCGGGTGCAGCTCCCCTAAAGCGCAAGGCTCTGCCCCTCCCCCGGCCAGCGGGGGAGGTTTTTTTGGCTCGTTACCGGGGGCGTTATTGAAAAGTGGCCTTGCTGCTCAGGACAGCAAAGCGGGTTATGCAGAGCTGAGAAAGCCCGCTGTTGCGGCTTTTTTGCCTATAACGTTGCGATTACGCCCCAGCCCCTACCCTCGGAACAGGAGGTGAAAACCGAATGAAAAAATCCAGCTTTTGGCTTCTCCTGGTTTCGCTGCTGGCCTTGGTGCTGGCAGCCTGTGGTCCCCAAGGGCCGCAGAAGGGCAACCTGCGGATAACGGTGAACGCACCCCAGGGGGTAACCCCCGAGGTGCAGGTTACCGGCCCTGGGAGCTACAGCCGGTCCATCACCACCACCGGCGAGACCAACCTGACCAACCTGGACCCCGGCAACTACACCATCACCCCCCTCCGCAAGAAAGTGAACGGCTACGGCTACGAGGGCAACGGGGCCACCGTGCCGGTGCAGGCCGGGGCCACCGCCAACCACACCGTGAACTACCAGGTCGTGACCGGGAAGATTGAGGTGACCATCGCCGGGCTGCCCAGCGGGCTACAGGCCGAGATTTACATCAAGAAGCCGGACGGCTCCAACCTGGCGGGCCCCCTCAACGGGAACACCACGATTGAGGATGTAGCCCCCGGTAACTACACCGTGGTGGCCCCGGACCGCACCCAAAACGGCTCCACCTATGCCACCGCAGCGAACAACGCCACGCTGACCGTCGCCGCAGGGCAGCCGGCTACGCTCAACGCCACCTACACGCTCAACCCCGGGACGGCCACCATCACCGTGGGTGGTCTGGACGCCAGCTTGCCCAACCCGGTGCAGGTGACCCTTTTGGGTGGTCCCAGCAGCCCGGTGAGCCAGAGCTTCACGGGCAACGGTCCCCTGACCTTCAACAACCTGGCCCCCGGGACCTACACCATCCAGGCCTCGCCCATCACCAACAACGGGCCTCAGGACTACGCCTACACCCTCTCCACGACCAGCCTTACCATCACCTCGAGCGCTTCCGTTAGCGCCACCCTCACCTACGCCAAGCCCACCCTGAGCGTGAGCCTGGCGGGGCTGCCCTCTTCCGGCACCGTCTCCACCCTCACCGTGGTGGCCCAGGCCGGCAGCGGGAGCGCCAGCCAGACCCTGAGCAACCAGTCCCTGCCCTTCACAGGCCCCGTGAACCTGACCCTGCCCCGGCTGGCCAACTACACGGTGACGGCCCACGGGGCCAGCAGCGGCCAGCCCGTGCAGGTGGAGGGCCAGGTGGTGAACAGCTACTGGGAGAGCGATAGCCCGACGGCCAGCGTGAGCAACGCAAGCCCGAGTGCCACCGTGACGCTCAACTTCTCCGACTTCGGCCAGACCGGGCGGGCCTTCGTGGTGGGCAACGGGGCCTTCACATCCGACGCCGATGCCGGCTACACCCTCACCGACGCGGACCTGGTGGCGGCCAGCCCCACCCTGGCGGCCTTTACCGGGTCGGGCCAGGCCAGCGCGCCGGGGCTCTTCAAGGCCAAGTTTGACGCCCAGGGGAACCTCTACCTGATGTACCAGTCCAGCGGTTCTTTGCCCAATAGCCGCATCGTGCGCATCAGCCGGGCCAACCTGAAGGCGGGCAACTGGAGCGAGGGCGCCCCGGGCAACCTGGTCATCCAATCCTCGGCCCTGGGCAATGACCCGGAGCCCGCGGACATGGCCTTTGACGCGCAGGGCAACCTCTGGGTGGCGAACGACTTTGAAAGCCGGCTGGTCTGCATCTCCGCGGCGGACCTGGCCGGTTCGGGGCCCATCACCACCCCCAGCGCGGTCTACACCTCCAACGTGTTGGTGCGCCCGCAGCAGAACAACTATACCCTCACCAGCAACATCCACGCCATCGCCTTTGACGGGGCGGGCAACCTGTGGTTCACCGCGGGGGACTACCGGGCGGATGTGGTGAGTGGGAGCGCCATCACCTACGGCCGCCGGGCGGTGCTGGCCCGCATTGAGGCCTCGGCGCTGAGCTGCGCGGGGGGCACCCACACCGCGCCTGCAAACCTGGATGGGACCGCGATCCCGGTGCGGCTGGACATCAGCAACGCGGTGCGTTACTACGACAACGGGGGCACGCCCGTGCTCGTGCCCGCGGCCGGTGGCGCCCGCGGCATCCTGAAGCCGGTGGCCCTAGTCTACGACGCCGCCAACAACGCCCTGTGGGTGGGCGACTACGGCGGGGGGAACGGCCAGACCGGCTCCGCCTTCCGCGATGCCGACGCCGACCAGGAGACCCTGATCCGGGTGCCCCTGAACTCCGCCAACACCACCCCGGTCACGGCCCAGCCGGCGCCGGACCTCTACAACCTGCGCCCGGCCCAGATTGACCACCGCATCAGCATCGGGTACACGGAGCCTCCCGGCCCGAACAGCACCGGGCTGCAGCAGGTCTTCGGCCTGGCCTTTGACAAGACCGGGGCGCTGTGGATCGTGGCCAACAACAACGTGCTCCTCACCGCAACCGACACCAACCCCGGCCCCAGCGACCGCAGAGGGAAGCTCTACCGGGTGCAGATACCCTCGCGTGATCCCGGCCTGGTTCAGTGGGCGGTCCAGAACGTGACCCCAACCCAGACCATCAGCGCCCCTCAAAACGGCATCGGCTTCTCGGGCCTGGCCTTCAACCGCTAGGGCCGGCCCGGCCCAGCCCCCCGCCCCGGCGGGGGGTTTTCGTTATTCCCCTGCGTTACGGGGGCCGGGGGAGGCCCGAAGGAGGGGCGGGGTCCGGTTATGTCCGGGCCGCGTGGGCCTTGGGGAAGGCGCGGGGGGTCTTAACGCAAGGGTTACAGGGGCTTCCATAGACTCCTAGGCGTGCCTCGAGCCTCTCTTTTCGCCTTGCTCTGCGTGTTGGTGGCGTCCTGCGCGGCCCCGCCCGGCCGGGGGGTCCTGGAGCTGGAGGTGGTGGCCCCCCAAGGGGTGCGGCCCCGGGTGGTGGTGCGGGGGCCAGAGTTTGAACGGTGGGTGGAGACGGGCGGGCCGGTGCGCCTTTCCGACCTGGCCCCAGGGACCTACAGCGTGGAGGCG
>NZ_QWKZ01000141.1 GCF_003574085.1 Meiothermus luteus
GGGCAGATGGGGCCGAGGCTGGGGGAGCCTGGACGGCTTGGTTGGGCCGGAAGAACCCCAGGTACCAGATGGCCACGGCGAGTACCAGCAGTCCGGCTACCAGGGCCACCTTAGCCGATTGGGGCATGCGCTGAAGAAGGTTCATGGCCGACCTCCGGCTCCCGGCTGCCCCCCTTGCTGGGCCTGGCCGGTGTAGGTGTAGACCGTCATGGTCAGGCTGGTGTTGATGATGGGGTTGGTGGGGTCGGCGGCGGTGGCCGTGCCGGTGCCCCCTAAGGACAGGTTCAGCCCCGAGATGGTGGCGAAGCGCTGGAAGGCCTCGAGATTGCGCAAAAAGACGTAAAGCTCAGGAAAGGGGGACTCTACCTGCAAGGCCAAGTTGGTGGCCCGCACGTTGGCTACGCCTTGGTTGTCTCCAGGGCTGCGGTTCAGCGCGCGCAGCACTACCCCGCTTTCCCGCGCGGTCTGGGCCAGCCCGGCTAAGACCCGGCCGAGCTGTTCGGTGGGCGGGAGCTCCCGCAGGAACTGCTGGCGGTCGGCCTCGAGGCGGGCGATGGTCTCCCGGAGCTGGGGCAGGGCCCGCTGGGCGGCCCGGCCGCGGTCGCGCTCAATGGTCAGCCGGTCTATCTCAGCCTGTAGCTCGGGGATACGGGCTTGCAGGGGCTGGGTTATCAGGAAGTACCAAAGCACCCCAAGCAGGAGGGCCGCTACCATGGCCACGATGGCCCACTCGCGCTGGCCCATTCTAGCGAGAAGGGCTACCACTGCCTTCACCTCCTGTGCTGCTGGCGGTGGCCTGGGGCCGGCTTACCAAACCCACCGTGGCCCCGAAGGTGTAAAGCTGCCGCTGCTGGTCAAGGCTGGCGTTCTGGAAGTTTATGCCAAACCGCGGGGAGCTCTCAAAGGCTTCAACGAAGCGGATTAGGGCATTTTGGCCTATGGCCTCGCCTTGCAGATTGAACTCAATGTTAACCGGTTTTCCATCGTAAACGCCGTTTTGCACATTGGCCTGAACCTCTTGGGGGGTTAGGGCCCGGGTGCCGATGCTGCGCAGGGCGATGCCAAAGCGGCGGCCTTCCCGGGGAATCTGGTTGATGACCAGGGCCAGGTTGTCCGACCAGGGCACGAAGCGCTCCCGGAGCTGGTTGCGCACCGAAAGAAGCTGCTCCAGCTCCCGTTGTTGTTGGTTGAGTCGGTTTTGCTCGGCGATGAAGGGCCTGAGTACATCTACCTCAACCTGGAGCTGATCCCGCTGGGTCTGCAGGGCCTGAATCTGGGAGAGGGTGGAAAGGTGTAAGAAGGCTACGGTGGCCGCAACCGCCAGCACCACCGCGACGGCGGCCAGCCGCCACCAGCCTGGCTCCACCCGGCGGCGGAGGTCTTTGGGGAGGAGATTGAGCCTAATCAAGCGGGTTCACCCCCCGGAGCGCCAACCCCACCGGCACTGCAAACTCGGCCGAGAGGCTGCGCAGGTGTTCCAGATCAAAGCGGTTTTTGTCAATTTGGATGTCCTGCCAAGGGTCGGCCATTTCCAGCGGGATACCCAGCGTGTCGGCCAGGAGGGGCACCAGGCTGCGCAGCTTGCTGCCTCCTCCGGCCACAAAGCCCTGGTCTACACCCAGGTCACCCATCTGCACTCGGAAAAACTCCAGGCTACGCCTGAGTTCAGTGGTGAACTCAACCAGAACCGGCCGGATGGCATCGTACATGCGGGCTGGGTTAAAGCGCTCCCGCTCGGCGTCAAAATCCAGCAACAGGTCCTCATCCTCGGTGGGGATGGTAGCCAGGCCATAGTTCTTTTTGGCCTCCTCAGCGGCCATTACGTCTAGGTTAAAGGCTTTGGCAATGGCCGCGGTGAAGTCCTTGCCGGATAGCTGGATGATTCGGTTCAGAAGGAGCCGCTCCCCACGGGTGAGCACCAAGGCCGAGGACTCGGCCCCGATTTCCAGAAAGAGCGTGATGGGTTCGCGGTCGGGGGTCCGAAGCCGGGGCTCGAGGGTCCGAAGGCCGGCAAAGGGCTTTACATCTATCACCAAAGGCTCCAACCCTGCCGCTTTGAGGGATTCTACCAGGCTGGCAATGGTCTCCTGGCGGGCGGCCCCCACCACCACATCCATCTGCTCGCCTTCGGGGATGTTCTCCAAGGGGTCCAGCGGTGCGTAGTCCAGCACCACCTCGTCAATGGGGAAGGGGATGTATCGCTCTGCCTCCCAGCGGACCGCCTCTTCCATCTGCTTGGGGGGCATCTTGGGCACCTGGAGGGTACGGGTGATGACGGCCAGGTTGCTGGCCGCGGTGACCACGTAGCGCTTGCGGGTGCGCATCTCGGCCAGCATTTCCTTCAGGGTATCGGCCAAGGCCCCTGGCTCGGCGACGGAGCCGTCCCGCATAACCCCGGGAGGGGTGGGCCGGATGCTCAGCGCTTTTAGACTAGGGGGGGTTCCCGAGAGCTCGACCATCTTGATGTTGGCTGAGCCAATCTCGAGACCCAGCGCCTCGACCCTGGGCCTCAGCAACCCACTGAAGAAATCACGCACGCTGCCCCCTTTCCCACAGGTGTCTCAAGCTGGCAGTAAGTATATCATGGCAAACCGCTGCACCCACCCCCACATTGACCATGTGGGACACTTTAATCCAGCCCTCGTACCTGGCCCGGTGCATTTGACCGCGGGGTTGTTTTAGCCCTGCCCTTACAGGGCCTTGGCCACAGCCTGGGCGAACTCCAAGGTGGTGGCACTGCCCCCCAGGTCTGGGGTGCGGGGGCCTTCGGCAAGCACCTGATCCACGGCCCTCTCTATCCGCTGGGCGGCTGTGGATTCGCCTAGGTATTCCAGCATCATTGCCGCTGAGAGGATGGCCGCGGTAGGGTTGGCGATGCCCTTGCCCGCGATGTCGGGGGCGCTGCCGTGCACCGGCTCAAAGACCGCGTGCTCCTTGCCGATGTTGCCGCTGGCGGCGATGCCTAGCCCTCCGACCAGCCCCGCCGTTAGGTCGGAGAGGATATCGCCGAAGAGGTTGGTGGTCACAATGACGTCAAACCGCTCGGGGTTTCGCACGAGCTGCATGGCGCAGTTGTCAATTATGATGTCCTGGGTTTTGACCTCGGGGAACTTGGCGGCCTCTGCCAACACGGTGTTCATGAAGAGGCCCTGGGTTACCGGCAGAACGTTGGCCTTGTGGGCCACGTGGAGCTGCTTACGCGGGCGGCTGGCGGCCAGCCGGGCCGCATACTCGCCGATGCGCGCGCTGGCGCGGCGAGTGATGACCGTATCGGCGATGGCAATCTCACCATCCAGGTAACTCCGCTCCTGCTCCACGTAGAGCCCCTCGGTGTTCTCGCGCACCACCACCAGGTCCACCCTGGGCCTCGAGCCGGGTACCGGATGGTGCTTGGCCGGGCGCACGTTGGCGAAGAGGTCAAGTTTGCGCCTAAGGTACCGGATGGCCCCGAAGAAGCCGGGCACCTTCCGGGTGGGGCTGGTGGCTGCACCGAAAAGGGTAGCGTCGGTGTGCTTTATGGTCTCTAGGGTGGCCTCGGGTACCGAAGTGCCTGTTCGCTCAAAGGTCTCCCAGCCGGCCTGGGCCTCTACGAACTCGAGCCTTACCCCCGTGGCCTCGAGCACCAGCCGGGCTGCGGGAATCACCTCGTGTCCGATGCCGTCGCCTTCAATCAGGCAAATCTTGTAGCTTTTCATACTCACCCCCAGCCATTCTAGCGCCCCCCTTTCGTATACTGAAGGCTGGTGATGTATGGCCGGTCATAGCAAATGGGCTCAGATTAAGCGCAAAAAGGCTGCCAATGACCTTAAAAAGGGAAAAATCGTCAGCAAGTACCTTCGCCTCATCGCGGCTGCTGCACGGGCCGGGGGCAGCGCTGATCCGGCGGCCAACCCCAGTCTGCGCAACCTGATTGAGGCTGCGCGGGATGCCGATGTGCCCAGCGACAACATTGAACGCTTGTTGAAACGTCTTTCGGGAGGCGAGGAGGAGGGCACCCAGTACGAGGAGGTGGTCTACGAGGGCTACGCCCCGGGGGGGGTGGCGGTGATTGTGCAGGCCCTCTCCGACAACCGCAACCGGACCGCCTCCGAGGTGCGCCACGTCTTCAACAAGCACGGGGGCAGCCTGGGGGCTACGGGTTCGGTTTCCTGGCAGTTTGAGCGCCGGGGTTATATCTGGATTTCCCCCAACACCGAAGCGGCCCAAGAGGCCGCTATTGAGGCGGGGGCGGTGGACCTACAGGAGGCGGAGGAGGGCTTGGAGGTCTACACTGACCCTCAGGAGGTCTACGCGGTGGCCAGCGCCCTCAAGGCCAAGGGCTTCAAGCCTGAAAACACCGAGATCACCATGGTGCCCCAAAATACCATTAGCCTGAGCCAGGCCGAGGCCGAAAAGGTCCTCAAGATGGTAGAGGCCTTGGAGGAGCTGGAGGACGTGCAGAATGTTTACACCAACCTCAGCCTGGAGAACGTTTCGGTTGAGGCTTGAGGCTACCCCCGGTGGGTTTGTTTTCGGAGCCCTGATGGGCCATAATGGGCGATAAGCATGTGGAAACTTCTGGAGTACCTCCGAGAGGATGTCCAGGCCGTATTGGAACGCGATCCCGCGGCCCGGGGGCCCTTGGATGCGATTCTGTTCAGCCCGGGGATGCACGCCTTGTGGATGCATCGCCTGAACCATCGCCTTTGGAAGGCCAACTTTAGGCTTTTGGCCCGTTTTTTGGCTCACCTGACCCGGATGCTCACGGGGGTAGAGATTCATCCTGGCGCCCGCATCGGCCGCCGGGTGGTTATAGACCACGGAATGGGCATTGTGATTGGGGAGACTGCCGAGGTGGGCGACGATGTGATGATGTACCACGGGGTAACCCTAGGGGGTACCGGCTTTACCCGGGAGAAGCGCCACCCCACCATCGGCAAAGGGGTGCTGCTGGGGGCCCATGCGGTGGTGCTGGGGCCGATAGAGGTGGGGGAC
>NZ_QWKZ01000142.1 GCF_003574085.1 Meiothermus luteus
GCCCAGCACCAAAGCCCGCCGCCCCAGCGTGGGCCCGGCCAGCTCCACCGCCCGAAGGGCCACCGCCAGCGGCTCGCACAGGGTCCCCCTCCAGAGGGGCAGCCCCTCGGGCAGCGGATAGAGCTGGGCCAGGGGCAGCCGGATTTGCTGGGCGAAGCCCCCCGGATAGTGGAAGCCCACGTTGGTGCGCTCGGTGCAGAGGTTGGAAAGCCCCCGGCGGCAGAAATCGCAACGTCCGCAGGCCACCAGAGGGTTCACCGCCACCGCCCGGCCCACCCAGTCCGGCGGGCCTTCCCGCACGATGGCGGCGATCTCGTGCCCCAGCACCAGCGGCGGGCGCCAGCGGGCCCGCATGGCCGGACTGCCCTTGTAGACGCTCAGGTCGCTTCCGCAGACCCCACAGGCCGCCACCTCCAGGAGCACCCCTCCCTCCGCCGGGGGAGGTAGCTCCTGCAGGCTCAAGCGGCCAAAGTCCTCCAAAACCACCGCGCGCATCAGGCACGCTCCTCCGCTGGCAGGCGCAGCGAGGCCCACCAGCCCCGGCGGAAGCCCAACACCGCTACCACCATGACCACGTTCAAAAAAGCCAGGAGCAGGGCCAAAGGCCGCTCAAAGAAACTCAGCAGGTTCCAGTGGGTCTTGATCATGCTCACCATGAAGTGCTGCTCGAGCAGGGGCCCCAGCACCATCCCCAGCACCACCAGGCCCAAAGGGAAGCCTCCCTGGCGCAGCATGAAGCCCAAAGCCCCCAGCGCCGCCAGCAAGTAGAGGTCAAAGGGGTTGTTGTTGACGGCATAGGCCCCCACCACGCACAGCCCCAGCACCGCCCCCATCAGCACCCGCATGGGAATGCGGAGCAGGTTCTGCACGATCAGGGCGCTCAGGTAGCCGCCCAGCGGCATCACCACCACGCTCACCAAGAAGAAGGCCAGGTAAATCTGCGTCACCAAGGCCCCGTGCTTGTTGAAAAGCTCGGGGCCGGGGGTAATGCCCAAAGCCAGGAACATCCCCAGCAGGATGGCGGTAAGGGTGTCGCCGGGCAGCCCCAGGGCCATGGCCGGAATCCAGGCCCCGGCCACCGCGGCGTTGTTGGCGGTAGTCCCATCCAGGGCTACCTGCTCCGGGCGCCCCCCCCGCATGCGCCGCAGGTTGCTGGAAATCCAGGCCGCGATGTCCGAGCCGGCCCCCGGCAAAAAGCCCACAAAGGTGCCCAGCACCGAGGAGCGCACCAGCGAGCCGCGTTCCTTCCAGCAGAACTGGCCGGCTTCCTGAAAGTACGCCCGGAAGATGCCCCGGCCCCGCAGCCCCTCGGTTTGGGCCTGGGGCGGGTGGTTTTTGTGCAGCAGGTGGTGCAGCACCTCGCTCACCCCGAAGAAGGCGATCAGGGCCACGATGAAGTCTATACCCCCCAGCAGGTTGGGCTGGCCGAAGGTGAAGCGGGGGTGGCCTAGGGCGGGGTCGTAGCCGATGGTGGCCAGGAGCATTCCCAGGCCAAAGGCCAAGGCCCCCTTGAGGATGGAGGGCACCGCCAGGACGCCGCTTATGATGCCCAACAGCACCAACCAGAAGTACTCAAAGGAAGAAAACTGCTTGGCCAGGGCCACCAGCCCCAGCGAGCCCACCACCAAGAACCCCAGCCCAATCAGGCTGCCGATGGCCGAGGGCAGGGCTGAAAGCCCCAGGGCAAAGGCCGGGGAGCGCTTTTGGGCCACCTCGTGCAGCTCCTCGGTGTAGGCCGCCGAGGCTGGGGTGCCGGGCATCCGCACCAGCACCGAGCCGATGTCCCCGGCGAAGATGGCCGTGGCGGTGATGCCGATGAGGGCCGCCAGGGCCACCTGAGGCCCCAAAAAGAGCAGGATGGGGATGGCTAGGCTGATGGCTAAGGTAGCGGTGAGGCCCGGGATGGCCCCAAAGATGGCCCCGTACAGCGAGCCCAGGATGAGGGCCAGCAGGGCTTCTGGGTTCAGGAAGCTCACCCTTGCACCCCCAAGAAGCGCTGGAAGAATAGGTAGACCAGCAGAACCACCACCCCGCCGGTGAGCAAGGCCACCCCGGGGCGTGCCCCCAGCATGAGCGCTCCCGCCGCGGCGTAGAGCCCGGCGGTGGGCGAGAGTCCGAGCCGCCCCAGGAGCCAGGGGGCCAGGGCCAGGCCCAAAAGGGCCAGCAGCACCAGGCCCTCACCCCCCTGGAGCCGGGCCCTTGCCCGACGCCCTTGCCACAAAAGCCCGAGCCCGCTGAGGAGGAGCACCACCCCCAGGATGCTCGGGAAGAGGGCGGGGCCGGGGTAACCCCCCTCCATCTGGGGCAAGCTCCGGCTCAGGAGGAGGGCCAGCCCCCCCAGGGCCACCGCTAAGAGGGCCGCCGCCCGTTCCCAGACCCGCATCGCGTCCATGCTGGGCTCCTAGAACTTGAGCTCGAGCTCCTGCACGATCTGCTGCATGGCCCGGGTGCGCTCCTGCAGGAAGGCCAGGCTGGCCTTGCGGTCCAGGTGGTTGATGACCAGGTTGGCGTTGTTCATGAAGCGCACGAACTCGGGGTCTTGCACCGCCTTGGCGAAAGCCTTATCGAGGATGTCCACCACCGAAGGCAGGGTGTACTTGGGCGCAGCGGCCATCAGGAAGGAGGCAAACGTCCAGTCTACGCCGACTTCTTTGAGGGTGGGCACCTCGGGGAAGCTGGGGAAGCGCTTGTCGGTCATGAAGGCCAGGAAGCGGGCCTCGCCGGACTTGACCAGGGCGCTGGCCTCGCCGATGGAGACAAAGGCCACGTTCACCCCCCCGGCGATAAGCTCTTGCAGGGCGGCGGCGGCCCCTTGCGAGGGCACCCAGGGCAGGGCGTTCTCCTTGGCCCCGATGGCCTTGAGGAAGCCCAGCCGGGCGAAGTCGTAGGAGCCCCACTTGGCGGTGCCGGAGGCTTTGTACTTGCCGGGGTTTTGCTTGATGTCGGCGATGAGCTCCTGCGCGTTGCGCCAAGGGGCGTCCTTGCGCACCACGATGGCCACCGGGTTCAGCACCAGAAGCGAGATGGGGGTGAACTGCTCGGCATCAATTTTGGTCTGAGCCACCCAGGGGGGCAGGATGACCTCCAGGGTGATGATGCCGATGGTGTAGCCGTCGGGGCGGCCCTGGGCGATGGCCCCGTGGCCCACCGCGCCGCCCCCACCGGTGCGGTTGACCACCTGGAAGGGGGCGCCGAGCTGCTTCTCCAGGATGGGGGCCAGGGCCCTGGCGGTGAGGTCGGTGGAGCCCCCCGCCGACCAAGGGACGATTAGGGTTACCGGACGCACTGGGTAGCGTTGGGCCAGCCCCAGTCCACCTAAAGCCAACACCAAAGCCAACGCAAACATCCACCAACGTTTCATGGGTTCCTCCCTTTTTGACCTTCGGCTTACCGCAGGGTTGGGTTGTGGTTTGTAACCGAAGTGGGGCTACTATAACCGAGGTCTCAATAAAATGCAACTGGCATCTCAGTGAGATTTGAGTTAGACTCTTTTTGAGGCCCGCCCATGACCTTGCACCCGGAACTCGACGCCCTTCCCCTGCGCGAGCAGGCCTACTGGCGCATCAAGCAGCTCATTCTGGACGAAGAAGTCCCGCCCAACAGCTTTCTCTCCGAGCGAAGCCTGGCCGAGCGGCTGGGGATGAGCAAGACCCCGGTGCGCCTAGCCATTGCCCGGCTCGAGCACGAAGGGTACGTGCGGGTCTCCCCCCAGCAGGGCATCGTGGTGCTGGCCCTGACCTTTGAGGAGATCCTAGACTACATAGACTTCCGGCTGGCCCTGGAGAGCTTTGTGGTCAAGGGGCTGGCCGCGGCCCCCAGCCCCGAGCGGGCGGAGGCCCTGCAGGCCCAGCTCGCCGAACAGGCCCGGGTGGTGCACGACCCCAAGAGCAGCCGCCAGGCCCTGGTGCGTGCGGACATGGCTTTTCACCGCTTTTTAGCGGCCCTCTTGGGCAACCGGCCCATCCTGCAGGCCCTGGAGCGCCAGCAAGAGGTGCTCTACCGCATCGCCATGCGCATCTTCCAGAGGTATCCCGAGCGGCGGGAGCAGAGCTTTGCCGAGCACCAGGCGCTTTGCCGCCTGATTGCCGAGGGGCGGCAGGCCGAGGCAGTGGCCCTGATCAGCCAGCACATCCTGCGGATTAAGTCCCTCCTCATCGGCTCTGAAGGGTAAAGGGGCCAGTAGGGAAGAGGGCCTGTTGGTCTATTTTGTGCGCATAGCGCACAATGTTCACAAAGCGAACGAGGTGTGCTATACTGCCAGGCACCATGAACGTCCACCCCCCGACCCTGGAGGCCGAGCCTGCCCGGAGCGAACCGGAGGGCTTCTTCGTGGAGGCCCTGGCCCGGGGGCTCTCGGTGATCCGTTGTTTTGACGAGGCCCACGAGCGCCTAACCATCAGCGAGGTGGCCCGCCTCACCGGCCTCAGCCGGGCCACCGCCCGGCGCTCGCTCCTCACGCTCCACGCTTTGGGCTATGTAGCCACCGACGGGAAGCAGTTTTGGCTGACCCCCAAAATCCTGGGCCTGGGCCACGCCTACCTTTCCTCCACCCCCTTGCCCCGCCTGCTCCAGCCGGTGCTGGAGGAGGTGAGCGCCGAGCTGCACGAGTCCTGCTCGGCCAGCATCCTGGACGGTGGGGAGATCGTCTACATCGCCCGGGCCGCCACCCGGCGGGTCATCTCGGTGGGCCTGGGGGTGGGCAGCCGCCTTCCGGCCTACTGCACCTCAATGGGGCGGGTGTTGCTGGCGGCGCTGGAGCCGGAGGCCCTCGAGGCCTACCTGGCCCAAACCC
>NZ_QWKZ01000143.1 GCF_003574085.1 Meiothermus luteus
CCCCAGCGACACCGACTACAACCCCCAGCACCCCTTGGTCCTGGTAGTGCTCAGGTACCTGGGGCTGCCCTATGTCTTCGGGGCCAGCTCCGACCGGGCGGTGGACTGCTCGGCCTTCGTGCAGCAAGTCTTCTCCGAAATCGGCATCCGGCTGCCCCGCACCAGCCAGGAACAATGGGCAGCCCTTCCCACCGTACAGGGGGCCTTGCGCCAGGGCGACCTGGTGTTCTTTAGCTTTGGAGGAGCAGCCATTGACCACGTGGGGGTGTACCTAGGTCGGGGTGTCTTCGCCCATGCCAACAGCTACGGCAGCCGCGTGGTCATTGAGAGCCTGGACAGCCCCTTCTACAAGCGGGTCTACCGCGGGGCCAAACGGGTAGAGGCCCTACAGGGCGTAGGGCCCTAGCCCCCCCACCGCTCACGCTCAATCCGTTCCCATCCGCCGCTGCTCTAAGACCTGCAGCAGGGCTTGGGCTTGCTCGAGCCTCTCTAGGAAGTAGCTTGTGCCGTTCTCGCTCAACGCCTTGTACTCCCCTCGCTCCGGGTTAACCTGTACCGCCACCACCCGGCGGGCCTCAACAAAGGCCTGGGCCCAGGGCAGGTAGTCCTCAATCCTGCGCATACCCCCCAACATAGCCCGCCCCCCGGACAAAAACGGGGGAATTTGGACAAAAAAATCGCGTTACGCGTTTCTAACAGTATGAGGCACGGCTATGTTTCGGCCATCAAAATGGCCCGCAGGTCGGGGGGAATCGTCTGGGGTCTGCGGGTCTTTGCGTCCACCGCCACGTAGACCACCTCCCCGCTGACCAGGCAGGCCGTTTCACGGTAGATTCCCAGCAGGAACTGCACGCTGCTGTTGCCAATCCGCCCGAGGCGCACCCCCACATCCAGCAAGTCGTCGTAGTGGGCCGGGGCGTGGTACTCCAGGGTGGCCTTGACCACGAACAAGTCTAAGCCGAAGCGTTCTATGGTGCTGGGGTAAGGGATACCAAGGGCCCGCCAGAACTCGGTGATGCCCACATCAAAATAGGTAAGGTAGTGCCCGTTGAAGACCACCCCCTGCGGGTCGCTCTCGGCCCAGCGAACCCGCAAGCGGTGGAAAAAAGCGAACGCCTCGCGCGGCATGGGCTAGCCCCCCGCCGCCTCACGGGCGGCCTGCTCGAGCGCGTTCCAGGCCAGGGTAGCGCACTTGACCCGGGCCGGGAGCCTGTGCACTCCGGACAAAGCCGCCAGGTCGCCCAGCTCAGGGGCAGGAGGGGCGCCGTCCACCACCATAGCCTTGAACTTGCGCTCAAGGGCTAGGGCCTCCTCCCAGCTCTTCCCCTTCACCAACTCGGTCATCAAGGAAGCCGAGGCCTGGGAGATGGCGCACCCCTGGCCCAGAAAGCGCAGCTCAGTAATCCGCTGGCCATCGGTTTCAATCTGCAGCTCTACCTGGTCGCCACAGGAGGGATTCTCGCCCTTCACCCTGAGCCGGGCCCCCGGCAGCTCGCCGTAGTTCTGGGGGTTCTTGTAGTGGCGCAGGATGATTTCCCGGTAGAGCTCCTCGAGCAGGCCCATACCCCTATTATGCGCTCTCCAAAGGGGTGGCCTCCTCAAGGCGGGCCCGGTCTTCCGCGTCCAGGCGAAAGCGCAAAGCCCCAGTATTGGCCTCGGCCTGCCGGGCGTTCTTAGCCCCAGGAATGGGCAGGGTCCCCTGCTCAATGCACCAGCGCAGGGCCACCTGGGCGGGGGTAGCACCGTGTTTTTGGGCGATTGCGCGTAGGGTGTGGAGCAGATGGGGGATGCGGGCCCCGTGGCGAACGTAGCGCTGGGCGCGGTAACGGCCGGGTGGGGGGTTTTCCGGGCTATACTTGCCGGTCAGCCAGCCCATGGCCAAGGGGCTGTAGGCCATGAGCACCACCCCCTCGGCCCGCATGGCCTGCAAAAGCCCGCTCCGCTCAGGCCCTCGCTCCAATAGGTGGTACTCCACCTGGTTGGCCGCCAGGGGCACCCCATGGCGGGAGAGCACCTTGGCCACCCGCTCGAGCTGCCCCAGGTCGCAGTTGGAAACCCCCACCGCCCGCGCCAGCCCGCGCTCGTAGGCCTCTGCCAGCGACTCGGCCCACTGCTCCAGCGGCACCGGCTTCCAGGGCCAGTGCAGAAGGTAAAGGTCCAAGCGGGCCACCCCCAGGCGGGCCAGACTCCCCCGCAGGGCGGACAAAAGGGCCTTGCGCGAAAGCCGCCAGGGATAGGGGAAAAATTTGCTCACCAGAAGGGGCTTGGGTTCGTGGGCTTGGTAGCAGTCCCCCAAGATGCGCTCAGAAAGACCAAACCCGTAGACCTCGGCGCTGTCAAACAGCCGCACCCCACCCTCTAGGGCCGCCCGATACGCCGAGCGGGCATCCTCCTTCCCGTAGCCTTTTCCATAGCCCCAGATAAGCCAGTCCCCCCACTGCCAGGTGCCCAGGCCCAAAGGGGGAATCGGCGGCAGGCCTGGAATCTGAACGGTGTCCACACACAAAGCCTACCAGCCCGCGTACCCCTACCTCGCCTCCTGAGTCACGTCGAAGTACGCCTCTTGCAGGCGGTCTACGATGACCTCGAGCCCCTTGTCAATCGCCCGGTCCAGGTTCTCCGCCGGGATAAGGGGGATTCCCGCGCCCCGGGCCAGCTCCACCAGGTGCTGCTGAATCAGGCGTATCTCGCTGAAGTGCTGGGCGTAGACGCTGCTTAGGCGCGACCCTCCGGTCTCCCGTTCCCGCAGGGCGAATCGGTCCCGGTGCAGGTTCTCGTCATCCAGCACCAGCATAATCGGAATCTGGATCACCTCGTTTTGGTACTGATGGGTCATGTAGCCGGGAACCACGTGCACGCCCTCCACCACCAAGGAGGTTCTCTCCCGGGCGCTGCGCTCCTGGATGGCCCTAAGCCCCACCGCCACCCGCGAAACCTGGTCGCGAAAGCCTTGCATCACTAAAGCCGCGCTGGGCTCGGTGTCGTAAGGTGTGGCCAGGGCCCGCCAAGACTCAAAGCTGCTGGTATGCAAAGTGGGCAGCAGGTCCTTGGGAATGGTGGCCCGCAGAATCTCCCGCACGGCGTCGGTGGAAATCAGGCGGGTGATACCCAGGCGGTAGGCCAGGGCCGAGGCCAAAACGCTCTTCCCCACCCCCGCCACCCCACCGATTAGAAGGTGCACTGGCTTCACTGCCCGGCGGACGCTGCGCAATAGGTGGTAGCGCCGGGCCACCTCCTCCCCCGCCACCTCCATCAACTCCTCTGCCACCGTGCGGCGCAGGTAGTCCCGCTTGACCACGGTGGAACCCGCCTCTCGCAAGCGCCGTTCCACGTCTCGAGCCAGCCGGTAGGCCACATCCGGCGAAAGCCCCACCGCCATCACCGATTGGGCCAGCACCCCCTTAGAAAAGGGCACCCGGGGCTCCCCCTCGGCCTCTTCCACAAAGATTTCTCCCGCGAGCGCCTGCCGCCCGGCGTAGCGGGCTCTCGCCGCCGGGCCATACAGCTCCTCTATCTCGGCCGCAATCCACTTCTCCAGTTCGTCGGCGTCAATGGAGCGCACCCCTCCCCGGCGAAGGCGGGCCTCCACGGCTCGAGCCAGGGTATGCGCCTCGCGCATGGAAAACCCTGCATCCTCCAGGCTGCGGGCCAGAACCCCCTTGGAAAAGGGCCTTTTGCGGTAGCCTTCCCGAACCACGATGTCCTCAAAGGCCTGGGTCTGCCCCCTCAAGCGCTCGGCCAGGTCGGGCCCAAAGTTCCTCTCCACCTCCTGAACGAGCATTTTCTTGAGGGCTTGGGCGGTGATTTCGGTTTTTTTTCTGGCCTTGAGCTGCTCCTCAATAGTGTGGGCCACCGAGAGGGCAGCCTCCATCCCAATTCCGGCCATCATCATGGACTCCACCAGAAGCCCCTTGGAAAAAGGCCAGCGAAACCCCCCTGGTGTCTTGATAAATACTTCGCGCACGACACAAGTTTGACACACCCTCGCGGCAGGTGCTAACTTAACTCTGCTGGCCGAGGTAGGGCCGTGGGTGGCGCTGTAGCCAAGTGGTAAGGCAGAGGTCTGCAAAACCTCCATTCACCGGTTCGAATCCGGTCAGCGCCTCCAAAAGCGCGGGCGCGTAGCTCAGATGGCTAGAGCACTACCTTGACACGGTAGGGGTCGTTGGTTCGAGTCCAATCGCGCCCACCACGTGCAGGACGAGAAAACCCCTTTATGCAGTCTTTGCATAAAGGGGTTTTTGGTTCAACCGTGGTGCAACGCGCTCTAGTTCAGGGTGCGAAGGGTGGGGCTCAGAAGCTCGGTAAGGGGCAGGGCCACCTCCCGAATCTCCCACTCCGCCACGTGGCGGTAGATGTCCAGGGTGATCGAGGGGCGGGCATGCCCCAACCGGCGGCTCACAGGCTTTTATCACGACCCTACGAATTAGCTTGAGCAGGGGGTGAGGATTAGCCGAGAACCTCCTGACCGAGCGCAACACGGGCCACTTTTTGAGATGCAAGAGGCATGGGCTTTGGGGAGGTTTGGTCCCCGTGGGGGGATGCTGTTGGCGGACGCGGGGTTTGACGGGCAGGAGGTGTGGGGGAGGGTGGCGGAGCTGGGGCTTTGTCCGCAGATCCG
>NZ_QWKZ01000144.1 GCF_003574085.1 Meiothermus luteus
CCCCTCCGCCGCCCCCCATCGCCCCCGGGAGCATCCCTGGCGGGAAATCCTGAACGGCCTCTTCTACATCACCCGCGCCGGTTGCGCCTGGCGCAGGATGCCCTGCGACCTGCCCCACTGGAAAATCGTCTATCACTACTTCCGTTTGGGGGTCAGGGGGTATGACGCGGGCAAGAAGGTCAAGGGGTGCAAACGGCATCTGCTGGTGGATACCCAGGGGCTGTCGAAGCGGTTATCGCACCTGTTTGTGGATGGGGGCTACAAGCGCAGGTTCGAGGAATGGGTTCGGCGCACCTTGGGGTGGACGGTGGAGGTGGTGCGCAGGCCGGATGCCAACTTCCGGGTGATCCACCGCTACAATCAGGGCCTGCCTATGAAGAATCTGCGGCACGAGAACAAAGGCCGGGCCCCCCTCGTACCGCCCAAACTCCAGGAACCCTTCCGCCAGGCCCATCCCAGGGACGGGCTTTGGAGCATACGCAACGCCGCGGAGTGGCTGGCTGAAAGGCTGGGGCGTCCGGTGGATGCGCGGCGGGCCTGGTACTGGATGCGCCGTCTAGGCCTGGCCCCGCTGCGCCACCGGGAGGCGGATGCGAAGCGGCAGGAGGCTTTCAAAAAAAGCTCTTTCTGATGGTTTTCCTGTTCAGGCTGCTCTTTCCTGAACTGGAGTTGGAGGTGTGGGGCTTGGATGAGCACCGAATAGGGCTGAAGCCCATCCGCCGACGGGTATGGGCCTTGCGAGGGAGGACGCCGCTAGCGCAGGAGCGGCCCCGCTATCGCTGGCTGTATGTGTACGCCTTCATAAGACCGGGTACTGGCTGCTGCCCTCGGTCTCGGGGGAGGGGTTCCAGTTGGTGTTGGAGGCCTTTGCCCGGCTACGGGGGGCGGGGGCGGGCAAGCTGGTACTGGTGGTGCTGGATCGGGCTGGCTGGCACACCTCGGGGCGGGTGGAGCCAGCCAGGGGCCTGGGGCTGTGTTATCTGCCCCCCTACTCGCCCGAGTTGCAGCCGGTAGAACGAACCTGGGGGCTCATTGACGCGGTCGTGGCCAATGGGCAGGTGCAGGATGAAGAGGAGCTGTGGGCCAAGGTGGAAGCCCGGTGCGCTTACCTACAAACCCAGCCCGCGCTTATCCAGCGCTACACCCTATTTCACTGGTGGCCGGGGGGATGTTAGGGGAATGAATCAAAAGGATTTCATATTACAGAGCCCCTCAAGGGTTTTCACTGGCTGGCTTTCTCCATTCTGCTTTTACCGAAAGTTCTGGATGGTTTACGTTTGTCTTCCTAGAGCCTGCTAACTAGCTGTTCGTAAAAGCTCCACAGTTTTCGCTGTCATCAGAATCGAAAAAGCCAACCAGTGCCAACCTCGCAAGGTCTCAGCCAGCCGCTCATAGTCTCGCGCCAGCCTGCGAAACCGGGATGTCCAGGCAAACGAACGTTCCACCACCCAACGCTTCGGCAGCAGCACGAATCCTCGTTTGGCCCCTTCCACCTTGACCACACACAGGGCGATGCCTTCCGCCTCTGCCGCTTGTGCCGCTTCCTCCCCAGTGTAACCCTGATCCACAAAGGCCACTTCCACCTGCTCCCCCGTCACTTCCTGCACCTGTTGACTGAGGGCTCCCACCTGGGCCCGTTCCTGTTCACTGGCCGCCGTTACTACCAGGGCCAGCAGATGCCCCAGGGTATCTACCGCCAGGTGAACTTTGCTTCCCTTGCGTCGTTTGTACCCATCGTATCCGGCCCGCTCCCCACTTTGCGGGGTGGACTGTAGGGTGCGAGCATCGTAGATGGCAGCGCTGGGATGGGCGGCTTTGCCCTGGAGCATTCGCAGGGTCATGCGCAGGTCGTGTACCAGGTCTTCGAAGACCCCCCGGTTCATCCAGCGGTAGGCTTGCGCCTGAACGATATGGGGGGGTGGGAAGTCGTGGGGCAGGTAGTCCCACTGAGCACCGGTTCGAACCATCCAGCGCAGGGCGTTGAACACTTCGCGCAGGTCGTACTTGCGCTGGGGTGCTTCCAGCGGGGCGAGGGTCAAATAGGGCAGCACCAGAGCCCATTCCTCATCACGGACGTCCGATGGGTAAGCACGGCGGTTCATGCTCTAAACATAACTGCAGTGCCTGATTTGGGTAAGGTGGTTTGTAGATTCTAGGATGTTATCGGATATGTCGGATGTTCCTAATGACCCAAAAAGGTATTCGCCCAAAACTTCCCCCTTTCTCAACGAAGTTCGCAATGTTTTGAGGCTCAAGCATATGAGCCGACGCACGGAAACCTCGTATGCGTATTACATATTAGACTTCATTCGCTTTCACGGCAAGCGCCATCCAAAGGAGATGGGCGTCGAGGAAATCCGGGCTTACCTATCCCATCTGGCTACCGAGAACAACGTGGCGGCCTCCACTCAAAATGTAGCCCTCTCAGCACTGCTCTTCCTGTACCGCCAGGTGCTGAAAGTCAACCTGCCCAACATCGAGAACATCGAAAGGGCCAGGCGCTCTCGGCGGGTTCCGGTGGTGTTCACCCGTGGCGAGGTAGAGCAGGTTTTATCTCGTGCGTCGGGCATCCACCATCTGATTTTGAGCCTGCTGTATGGAACCGGGATGCGCCTATCCGAATGCCTGAGCCTGCGGGTGAAGGATTTGGATTTCGAGCGGCTGGAGGTTACAGTTCGGGATGGCAAGGGTGAGCAAGATCGGCGAACCATGCTCCCACGTAAACTGGTTCCGGCGCTCCACCGGCAGCTCGAGTACGCCCGGCATCTGCACCAGCTAGACCTGGAAGAAGGCTTCGGTGAGGTCGAGATGCCCTACGCTCTGGCTCGTAAATACCCCAACGCGGCCAAGAAGTGGGGCTGGCAGTATGTATTTCCTGCGGCTCATCGTTCAAAAGACCCCAGCACGGGACGGGTAGGGCGGCATCATCTGCTCGAGCACGCTGTTCAACGCGCCATGAAAAAAGCCGTACGCGCAGCAGGTATTCACAAGCACGCCAGCGTCCATACCCTGCGCCACAGCTTCGCTACCCATCTGCTTGAATCGGGCTACGACATCCGCACGGTACAAGAGCTATTGGGCCACAAGGATGTCAAGACCACCATGATTTATACCCACGTCTTGAATCGTGGTGGAAGGGGCGTTCGAAGTCCACTCGATTCATAGGGCCATCTCAGGCCCACACCGCCAGCACCTCCGCCAACAGCCGCGCCCCCACCAACGCACTAAGGTCGCTATGGTTCAGGTTGGGCTCCAGCTCCACCAGGTCGGCGGCCAGCAGCGACCGCACCATGGTTGCGCTGCCGTGCACGTGTTTGAAGTGCGAGGAAGCACATCCTCCATTCAGCTCACCTGGTATTGCAGCCAAAAGCAGCCAGCGTTTGAGCTCAGCCGCCGAGCGCAGCAAGGTCGGCTCCAGCCGCGTGTTAGCTGTCGCCCTGCTCAAGAGAACTCACTGCGTAAGATTTGCTCTAGCTGCGAAGCTACGGACGTTAGTTCAACAGCAGCAATCTGCCACACTATCTCGAGGTTGGTACCAAAGTAATGATGGATCAGCCTGTCTCGAACACCCGCCATACTCTTCCAGGGAACTCCGCCATACTTCGCCCGTATCCCTTCCGAAAGATTCTTCGTGGCTTCACCCATAATCTCCAGGTTCCGAATGACCGCATCCTGCGTTTTGGTATCTGTCAGGAAGGCCTCGTATGTCATGCCTGCGGTGTAAGCGTGTATGCGGCGAATCGCTTCTTGGATGTCGCTTAAAAATTCTCTATCCGTGCGCTCAGACATACACGATGCTCTCCCTAATGGACTTGGCAACAGACGCTACTCTTATCCCTTGAATGCCGCCAACGGTCAATAGGTCTACCTTTTTGCCCAATAGATTCTCAAGATATTCTGCCAATTCTACGAATTTGAAGCCTATCGGGCGCTCAAACTCGACAACAATATCAATATCACTTGCGCTGCTCGGCTCTCCTTTGGCATAAGAGCCGAATAAACCTATTCTGCCAACGCCATACTCGGCGGCCAGATAAGGATAGTTTTTCCGAAGCAACGCAACGATCTCTTCTCTGGTCAACATACCGCGTCACCCCATGGAGCAGAACCAAGGCGGCAGCTAACGGCTTGCGCCGCGGCGTCAGAAGCAAGCGCTTCTTATGTTATACCAAATCTCCCTCGAGGTGACACCTATAGTAGGATTGGGGAATGGGTCGTAGGATTGCCCCAATCGATTGGACTGAAAGCGCAGAGGAGCTGGAGGCACAGTATAGACGGGAGAGGAACCTGGA
>NZ_QWKZ01000145.1 GCF_003574085.1 Meiothermus luteus
AGCTCGAGCTGGACCGGCGCCGCCTTCAGGACCGGATTGCCGAGCTA
The DNA here is from genome assembly GCF_003574085.1 of Meiothermus luteus. GTDB lineage: Bacteria > Deinococcota > Deinococci > Deinococcales > Thermaceae > Meiothermus > Meiothermus luteus. The sequence goes on from NZ_QWKZ01000145.1 coordinate 48, forward strand.
ACCCGCAAGCTGCGTGAGATGGCCGCCCGCCGTCAGGAGGCCCGCCGGCAGCGGGACCGCTCGGGGGTGCCCATCGTGGGGGTGGTGGGCTACACCAACGCTGGGAAGACCACCCTGATGCACGCCCTGGCCCGCAAGGGGGACCTGGGAGAGAACAAGCTCTTCGCCACCCTGCGCCCCCTGACCCGCCGGGGGTTTCTACCCGGGCTGGGCGAGGTGCTCTACACCGATACGGTGGGCTTTATTCGCCGCATGCCGGAGGATTTGCTCGAGGCCTTCCGCTCCACCCTAGAGGAGCTGCGCGATGCGGATGTGCTGCTGCATGTCCTAGACGCCTCTCAGGAAGGGGCTTTGGAGCGCTACCAGGTGGTTGAGGGCCTGTTGGAGGAGCTGGAGGTGGAGGCCCCGCGCCTGCTGGTGCTCTCTAAGGCCGACGCGGCCGGGGGCTACGACCTGGAATTCCTGAAGGAACGGCTTTCCGGCCTGCCAGTCTCGGCCCTGCGGGGCTCGGGGCTAGACGAGCTGAAGCAGGCCCTGGCCCAGCGCCTGCTGGCCCAGGGGGTGCGTCCAGCGGCCTGGGCCTACCCCTCGGCGGGGGCGGGGGTGTCGCTGGCGGAGGGCTAGGCGGAGCCCAGCCGGACGTAGGCCACCGCCCGGACCAGGGTGGAAAGCCCCAGCAGGGCCAGATAGGCGGCGAACTGCAGGGGAAGCCACCCCAGAAGGGGGGCCAGCAGGATGAGGCCCTCCAGCAGGGCGATGAGGCCCAGGTGGCGGAGCAGGCCACCTCGTAGTACCAGACCCCATCCCTGGCGCAGGGCCTCTGGCCAGGGAATGGGGCTTTCGGTCATTATCTGGAAGGTGTAGAACCAAAGGAGCTGCACGGCCACCATCCCCACGAAGCCGAGCCCTGCTGCTAGGCTAGGCTGGGGTGCGACCGGGGACAGGCCCACCCAGAAGACCGCCAGCACGCTGGCCCCATAGACCCAGCCCGCCACCAGGTGCCGCAGGGTGAGGTGGCCCCAGAGCCCCTGGGGCTGCCAGGGCCCACCCCGGGCGTAGTCTAGGAGCACCGCGTAGACGCCCACCTGCATAGGCCCCGTCAGCAGGCCCAGGCTAAGGAGGCTCACCAGCAGGGCCTGCGCCAGCAGCCCCAGCACGCCCAACGGGCGCCGGGCCAGCAGGCCCAGGCTTTGCGCGAGTACCTGGCCCGGCTCGAGCATGCCTCACCCGGGGCTAAGCTCGCTTTTGTGTAGGGTCACCAGGCTGCCCTCCTCGGTGAGCACCTCCACGGTGCCCGAGAGGGGGTTGAGCTTGGTCACCTTGCCACAGACCCCCTGGGCGCTGCAGACCCGGGCGTTCTTGCGCGGCAGGTCGGCCAGGAGCTCCTGGTAGTGCTCGTGCTCGTACTGCAAGCAGCAAAGAAGGCGGCCGCAGGGGCCCGAGATTTTCTCTGGGGAGAGCGGGAGCTGCTGGTCGCGGGCCATCTTGATGGAGACCTGGGCGAACTCCCCCAGCCAGCTCGAGCAGCAGGCCTCCATCCCACAAGCCCCTAGGGTACCCAGGAAGGCGGTCTGGTCGCGGGGGCCTAAGGCCACGAATTCCACCCGTGCCCCGGACAGCCGGCTCAGCTCACCCACCCAGCGCCGGAGGTCAATCCGTTCCTCGGCGGCGTAGTGGACCACGATGTGGTTGCCGTCCAGGGTGAAGCTGCAGCCCAGCACCTTGGCCTGCACCCCGTCCCGGCGCAGCCGGGCCCGGAGCCACCACTGGATGTCCTCGCCACGGGCCTTGAGCCGGGCGTGCTTGTCCAGGTCTTCTGGGGTAGCCATCCGCACCACCTGGCCCACCGCCCGCCCCGGGTGGGGGTTGGAGCGCACCTTGGCCAGCTCGAGGCCCCGCGGGCTTCGCACCACCACCCAGCTATCCACCGGGGGGGGATTCCCGCTGTAGCCGTAATCGTGGATTTTAGGGCTGTGCGGGAACCGCACGCCGATGCAGTCCATACGTCCTCCGTCTGGTTGGGCTGAGCGCCGCAGCCTGTGTCTAGGCTACGGCAAGGGGCTACCCGAGCGCCAGTCTGAAGGCCAGCCAGGTCCGCACCAGCTCCTCGCCTACATAGGCCTCAAGGGCTTCTTGGGCCTTTTGGAGGGCCTCTAGGGCCTGCCCGTAGGCGGGGCTTTCCACCGGCAGGGCCTGGCCTAGGCGGCGGGCTAGGTAGGGGAGGGCTTCCTCGTGTTCCAGGAGGAGCTCCAGGGCCTCTAGGGTCTGGGCCGGGCCTTGCCCCATCGCCTCCAGCACCCCTTGGGTCCGGTCGGTGAGCTGGTTGAAGGCCGCGGGCTGCTCCAGGGCGAAGCGCAGCCGCCCTACCGAACCCTCCGCGTAGGCCAACGCCTCGGGGTCTTGGCTCAGGGTGCGCAGCAGGGCCTCGGGCAGGGGGGCGAAGGGCACCTCCAGGCACCGGCTGACCAGCGTGGGCAGCACCTGCTCCCGGCTGGGGGCAATGAGGATCAGCCGGGCGAAGGCTGGGGGTTCTTCTAGGGCTTTCAAGAGAGCGTTGGCCGCGGCCTCCCCCAGGAGGTGGGCCCCGTCAATGACCGCCACCTTGGCCCTGTGGCGGGGGTAGGTGGCGAGCCACTCCAGGAGGCTTGGCCCTTCCCCTTCCTCCCGGGGGGCGATCTGTTCCAGGCGTATCTGGGGCTGCCGCGCGCGGCGCCCGGACCTGGTCTCGCCCTGAGAGGCCACCTCCAGGTAGTCGGGGTGGGGCTCCAGCCGGCACGAGGCGCACCGGCCGCAAGGGGGAAACCCCTGGGGGCAGTTGAGCCCGGCGGCGTACCAGCGGGCCACCGCGCGTCGGCCAACCCCTTCGGGCCCGGTGAAGAGGAAGGCCTGGGCCCCTGAGCGGGGCAGGAACTCCAGAATGGGGCCGTGCCCTAGGATGCGCATAGCTACTTGCCGAGCACCAGCCGCTCGTAAAGCCACATGGGGAACCGCTCGTGGTGCAGCCGGGCCAGGACGTGCTCGAGGTTATACCTGACCCGGTGGAACTCAATCAGGTCCTCCTCGGGGTCCCATATCGCGTAGGCCGCCCCCACCACCCCGTCGCGGGGCTGGCCGGTGGAGCCGGGGTTCACGATGGCCCGCACCCGAGGGGCCACGATGAGTTCCCCTCCGTTGGCGTAGCGCTGGTAGCGCACCAGCCGGTCTTGGCCGGGTTTTTCTAGGGCCAGGTAGCTTCCGGCCAGGTGGGTGTGGCCGTGGAAGATGAACCGGTGGGGCACCCGTTCAAAGACCTCCCGGGCCTGCTCCAGCTCCTCCAGGTAGGCCAGCGGGTCCAGCGGGCTGCCGTGCACCAGCAGGGCCCCTTCCACCTCGGCGGTCCAGGGCAGGCTGGCCAGGTAGGCCCGGTTCTCCGGGCTGATCCGTTCGGCCTGCCAGGCCAGAATCTCCAGCACCGGCCCGTCAATCTGCATGGAGTTTATCTCCAGCAGCCAGAGGTCGTGGTTGCCCAGCACCCCCTTGGCCCCCACCGAGCGCAGCCAGTCCAGTACCCGGTTGGCGTCGGGGTAGTAGCCCACCGCGTCGCCCAGGAACAGCACCGCCTCGTAGCCCCTGGCCTCCTGCAGGATCGCCTCTAGGGCCGGCCAGTTGCCGTGCAAGTCGGAAACCACAAGGTAGCGCACAGCACCCCAATCATACCCGCTTGGGCCACCGGTTTCGCCCCCCTCTTTTTTTCCGGTATGCTGCTGGCCGTGGCAGGCCCTTCCCCCGATTCCGGCTGGATTTTAGACTGGCTGGCCGAGCGCACCCCTACCCTGGTGGACGAGTTTGGGAGTTTTTACGCCTGGCTCGAGGGCGGCCACGGCGGGGCCACCCTGTTGCTCTGGATGCCCTCCGCCTGGCTCGAGGAGGCCCTGCCCCAGCTTCCCCGCCGCTTCAAGGGGCGCATCGTGCTGGGCCTGGACGGCTCGGAGGGCCATGGGGTGCCCTTCGGGCGGGCGCTGGACTGGGCGGCCCCCCGCTACGCCCTGGTGCTCCAGGCCGGACAGGGCCTGGGGAACTGCTTTCCCGGGCGGAAGGAGGTGGCTGAGGGCCTTTGGGTTCCCTGGGACGACCCCCGGCCTCCCCGCCGGCTCGAGGTACCCTTAGGGGCGGGCCTGGCCTACTGGGAGGAGCGGGCCTACCCCCCCTGGCAGGCCCGCCCCTAAGGGTACCTCGGGCCGGCGGGGAGGCCGGGGGT
>NZ_QWKZ01000146.1 GCF_003574085.1 Meiothermus luteus
ATGAGGGTCTCTGCGTCAAGATGGTAGGTCAGCCAAAGGCTACGTTCTGGGGGTGCTCACGGTCTTGTGGCATAGCACCCCCTCTTTTTTCACACCCTGGGGGGACAGATCAAGTAGCACACGAAGGGATTACATTGCGGGATATTTTTCTTATTCTCATGAAACGCTGGCGGGCGCTTGTGTTCGTACCCTTGGTTTTTCTAGGTTTTGCGGGATTTTATACTCTTTTCATCGCAGAGGACCTCTATACCTCGCGGGCCACGCTGAGCCTAGCTTCCGGTCAGGTGCAAGCCCAGCTCGAGCAGCGCATCCAGCTACAACAGGAGGGCCCTTTGCCTTTTGAGGCGGTCCGTGCGGTGGCTTTTGCTGAAGAGATTATCCGTGGGGTATGGGAGGAGCTGCGCAAGGAAGGATTGCTGCCCCCAAGGTGGCAGGATGCGGGGACCTTACGCGGTTTTGAGCGGATGGCCAGCGATTTCGGGATCAAAGAGCAGGCCTCACGCCGCAGCAACGACACGGTGCGCCAAGCGCTGATTGTGGAGATGAGCGTGCAGGCTCCCTCGCCGAAGCTGGCCAGCCGCGCGGCCAACGCTTGGGTGGAGCGGGTTTTGGTGGCTGTTAACCAGGTACCCTATCAGAAATTTGACAGCAGCCTAGCGCACTTGCAAGAGAGCCTAGACGAGGCGGAAAAAAACTACCAGGAGGCCCAGGCCCGTTGGCTCGAGGTAAGCCGTCGGTCTACGCTGGCCTCCGACCGGCTCGAGCTTGATCAGCTAATTCAGGAGAGGGTGCGTTTGGATCAAGCCTTGTCCTCTCTACGGGCAGACCTGGCAGCTACCCGGGCCCGGTTGGAATCCTATGGAGCGGCCCTCCAGAGCCAAAAGAATCGGCTTTCTGCGAATGCAGCCTCCATTGAGCTTGTTTTAATGAACCGTTCCTTTGAACAAGCCCAGAAGAGCCTCCAGCAAGAGACAGAGCGTCTACGTCGCTCGTATGAGCAGGTGGCCTCCGAGTTGGAGGCCTTCCGCAAACGGGAACGTATCCCTGAACTCCAGGTTGAGCTTGACCGGCTGGTGGCCCGCCTAGGGGAGATTGCAACGCAACAGAGCGCTTTGGCTACCCAAATAGCCCAAAAGAGGGCGGAGTTGCGGGAAAAGGAGGCTTTGCTGCTGAGGGAGCCGCGGTTGATTGAGGTTCTGCGGGAGGTGGTGGCCGACCCCCTGGTGGCCACCGCAGTGGGCCAAGACGCCTGGCCCAGCCTGGAATCGCTTCGCCTGAAATCCCAGGAGCTAAGCCCTGTCTACACCTCTTTGTTCAGCCAGGTGGCGGCCCTAAAGGCTGAGCTGTCGGGTCTCGAGTCTGCGGAGCGGGCGCTGCGGGAGGAAAGGGCGCGGACACAAAGCAGGGTGGAGGTCATCCGCACGCAGCTAGCCGCCCAGATGCGGGAAAAAGAGCGTATAACTTTGGAACATGCGGCCCGGAAAGCGGCCTACGAGTCCGTGAAGGCCCGCTTTGAGCAGCTATACCGGCTTTCTCCCCAGCCGTTCTCGTTTGAGGTTTCCAATCCCGAATACCTGCGCTTGAGGAGTGCCATAACCGATGCTGAGGCGGAGCGGGCTGCCCAGGAAAGCCGGATGCAACAAATGGAAAGCCGCCTTACCTGGATAAATGAGCGGATTGTAGCCCTGCGCAACCGGGTGGCCCAGGCCCAGATTGAGCAGGACAACGCTGAGAAGGCGCTAGGGCTCAGCAAGGACTCCTACCTGGCCCTGCTTCAGAAGAAAACCGATCTGCAAATACAAGCCGCGGCCTCGCAGAGCACAGCCCAGGTGCTGGTTAGGGCTTATCCGGTCTATCAGAAAACCTCACCTAATCGCCTTCTTATCCTAACAGCGGCCTTGATGGTGGGCTTTTTGGTTGGGCTTATCTATGTCTTCATCGCCGAGGCGGTTCAGGTGCCTGGGCCTAGCGGAAAAGGGGTCTATGGAGCCTAGGCTTCTAGGGTCTGGTAAAAGTGGCCGGTTTCGCATATATGTGGAAACCCAAAACAACTTGCCAGGCCACAATCTCAGTGCTAGATTCATGACGCAAGTCTGAGAAATCGCTAAGGAACCACCCTCGCAGCAAAGGTGGCCGGACTTGTGCTACATGGAGGTTTGGCATGGATAGAGCGAAGGCCGAGGCCTACTGGAAGGCCAACATCGCCCTGATACGAAACCTGCTCATTGTTTGGGCGGTGGTTTCGTACGGCTTTGGGATCGTCTTAGTCAACGTGCTTAACAACATTAAGCTGGGCTCGCTTCCTTTGGGCTTCTGGTTTGCCCATCAGGGGGCCATCATCATCTTCGTGATCCTGATCTTCATCTACGCCGCACAGATGAACAAGATCGACCAGCAGTTTGACGTGCACGAATAGGAGGCGGGCGGATGAGCGTTGAACTTTGGACCTGGATCGTGGTTTTCCTGACCTTTGGGCTTTACATCGGTATCGGTATCTGGGCCCGGGTACGGGAAACCGAGGGCTTCTATGTGGCTGGCCGGGGGGTTCCAGCGGTGGCGAACGGCATGGCCACCGCCGCCGACTGGATGAGCGCGGCCAGCTTTATCTCCATGGCTGGCCTCATCTCCACCCTGGGCTACGACGGCACCATCTACTTGATGGGCTGGACCGGCGGGTACGTGCTCTTGGCACTGCTGCTGGCCCCGTATCTGCGCAAGTTTGGTAAATTCACCGTGCCCGACTTTGTGGGCGACCGCTACTACTCCCAGACTGCCCGCATTGTGGCAGTGGTCGCCGCGATCTTTGTATCGTTCACCTACGTGATTCCTCAGCTCGTGGGGGTCGGGACGGTGTTCGCCCGCTACCTTGGGGTGCCCAGCATCACCGGACTCTGGATTGGCGTGGCGGTAACCGCTCTGTTCGCGGTGCTGGGGGGCATGAAGGGCATCACCTGGACGCAGGTAGCCCAGTACGTGGTGCTGATTATTGCCTATCTGATCCCGGCTTTTGCCATTGCTAGCATCCTCACAGGCAACCCTATTCCGCAGCTCGCCCTGACCTTCAGCGATATCGTTCCTCGCCTGAACCAGCTTCAGGTGGATCTTGGGTTCACCCAGTACACGGAGCCCTTCCAACGCTTTGACATGCTGAACATCTTGCTCATCACAGCCTGCTTGATGTTCGGCACGGCAGGGCTGCCCCACGTGATTATCCGCTTCTACACCGTTCCCACCGTCAAGGATGCCCGGGCCTCGGCGGGCTGGGCCCTGCTGTTCATCGCCCTGCTCTACACCACCGCCCCGGCCATCTCGGTGTTTGCCCGCTACAACCTGATCGACACGCTGAACGGAAAAACCTTTGAGGAGGTTCGACAGATTGACTGGGTGGCCAAGTGGGAGAAGACCGGCCTGCTCCGCTTCGTGGACAAGAACAACGACGGGGTGGTGACCATCGCCAAGGGCAACGCCTTCAAGTTCATCCCTGGCACCACCCGGCCGGATCCCAACAACCCCGACATGACCAGTGCCAACGAGGTCTTCATCAACAACGACATCATTGTGCTGTCCACGCCGGAGGTGGCCAAGCTGGCCCCGTTCATCATCGCACTGGTAGCGGCAGGGGGCCTGGCAGCGGCACTTTCGACGGCCTCGGGGCTTTTGATTGTGATTTCCTCGGCGCTATCGCACGATCTGTACTACCGTGTCATCAACCCCAGAGCCACCGAAGGACAGCGTCTGCTGATCGCTCGTATCGGCATCCTGATTGCGGTGCTGGTAGCGGGCTACTTCGGTCAAAATCCACCCGGCTTTATCGCGCAGCTCGTGGCCTTCGCCTTTGGGCTGGCGGCTAGTAGCTTCTTCCCGGCCATCCTGCTGGGTATCTTCGATAAACGCACCACCCGCGAGGGCGCCATCGCCGGGATGGTTGTGGGGCTGGTCTTCACCGCTTTCTACATCATCGGCACCAGCTACTTTGGCATGCCCCGCTGGTTCTTTGGGGTTAGCCCAGAGGGCATCGGCACAGTGGGGATGCTGCTCAACCTGGTCATTACCTATGCGGTTTCCCGGATGACCCCCGAGCCCCCTAAGGAGGTTCAGGAGCTGGTGGAGTCGGTGCGGATTCCTCGTGGGGCCAAGGAGGCCCATTACCACTAGGTCTTTGTGCGGTCTGGGGCGGGCTTGGCCCGCCCCGGCCCTGGGTTTTAGGCTATGGCTGTGCGGAACCCCGAACCCCCATCCCCCTCGGTCTACGTC
>NZ_QWKZ01000147.1 GCF_003574085.1 Meiothermus luteus
ATGATGCGCACGCAGACCCTTGGCTCCGGGTCCACCCCCCCGTCCTCCCCCTCCTTGCGGATGTGCAGGATGAGCGTTCCCTGAACCACCTCGCCCCCGTAGCGGATCGTGGCCCGGGCCCTCTCCAGGGAGCGAAGGGAGAGGGAGGCCCTCGCGGGCTCCGGTGTGTAGCGCACCGCGCTCACCTCCACGGCCTCCGCCCCCACCCCTATGGGGCCCGGCGCCAGCTCGTAGGTGTAGACCCCGTTCCCCAGGGAGAGGGACCCCAGGCCGCTCACCGAGATGGGGGCGGCCGCCCCAGGGGGCAGCCCCGTCACCTCCAGCTCCAGGGTTCCGGGTACCCTTCGGTAGTCCACCTCTACCCGCAGCGGGGCGTAGGCCTCGAGCAGGTACTCCCTCTGCTGGGAGGGCTCCCACCGCCACAGGGTCGGGCCTTCCCAAACCTCGCGGGCCACCACGGTCACCCGCCCCACCGGCAGCCCGCTGAAAAGGCTGCTCTGGGAGATGCCCCGCCTGGCCCAGTCCCCGGCCACCACGTCCACGTCCCCCCGGGAGGGGCCCGAGATGATCACCGCCAGGCTGCCCGTGCCCACCGCCCGGGGGTCCTGGCCGCAGACCTGCACCTCCCGGATGGCCAGCTCCTGACGCAGCGGCAGCCGCTCTGTGAAGGCCCGGTCCACCCCCATCTGCGCCCCGCGGGCTTCCAAACCCAGGGCAAACAGGGTGTAGACCTGGCCGCCCTGGCTGAAGCTGGGGCCAAGGTAGCCCCGGGCCACCTCCCCCCCGGCGCCCGAGTAGAGGTACTGGATCCGGAATCCCTCCACCCGCGCCCCCAGGGTCTCTGGCATCCGGCTCGAGGAAACCCAGAGCCTGTTTCCATCGGAGCGGAGGCTCAGTGTGGAGGCCGGGTACAGCTGGCTGTTCTCAGTCCAGGCCAGAGGGTTCAAACAGCCCCCCAGGCCTACCGTCCAGACTCCCCCACCGAGTCCGCTTACTGAGGCGACGGCGGGAATAAAGATGGCCTGGCCCGCCGAGTTAACCAACGACCGCGGGCTCCCCCATCAACCTTGGGGTCTCCGACGCCCTGATCCGCAGGGCGGTCGGGCTGTACCCCTGGCGTAGAACCGGGTAGCCTGGGCCCTCCAACAGGACCACCCCTACCCCCCGGTCGTTGGAGCCGGGCAGGATCACCGCGGCGGTCTTTCCGGCAAACTCCCCGGCGAACCCCCGCAAGGCCTGGCGGGCGGCCTCCTTGGAAGTCATCGCGGCCGCTTCCGCCTGGGCCCGCCGGGATGTAGACACCAAAAAGCCCACCAGGCCCGCCGCCAGCAGACCGAAAACCGCCGTCGCCACGGCAAACTCGACTAGGCTTAGTCCCCCGGCTCTCAAAGGAACCCCCTTTTCCAGGGAAAGTATACTCCAACCTTCCGAGCCTGGCGGCTCAAAAGCCTCACCACACCCCTGTGGTTCAGGCGGACACCCCCTCCCAGCGCATCGGGCGCGGGTCGTCTAGGTAAACGACCGTCGGGATAGGGTTGCCCACGTCCGCTACTCCGACCGGCTGATCTGGCTCGAGGTCGGAGAACTTCAGCTTCACGAGCCTTCTGGCGGTCTCCTCAACCGTCCACCCCTCGATGCAGACCCTCAGCCGGGGGGCTATGGCCGCAGCCAGAAGCTCTGGATCCCCGGGCAGCACCACGGGCTCCTCTCTGGGCTCCAACCCTTCCGCCCGCAGGACTGCAAGCGCGATTTTCTTGGCCTCCGCCATATTCAGCTCTCGCGGGGTTTCCTGGAAGTCTTTCAGCAGCGGTCGAGGGGGCCTCTGAACGGTCCTGGCCAGATCCAACGGAATGTTCGTTCCGACTATCCAGCACAGGGGTTCCCGAAGGCTCCAGGCCACCAAGAGGCTTTTCGGTCCCTCAGCCTTTATCCCTTTGAGCCGCTTTTGGTAGTACTCCGGGTTATAAATAATCAAAGTTCTCACCTTCGTCCTGGCCCATAACATCAGTCTCCTGACCCAGAAGATGGCTGGGTAGCAACTTGGGTTATAGTAACGGTCGCTGCGCACCACGGAACTGGCCGCACCATGGGTTCGCCACCGGGCGCCGCTTGCCTTCCCGGGTCGCGGCGCGCACCAGCGGTTCGGCGCCCTCGCTCACGCCTGCGCGACGGCGAGCAGCCGCCGGCTGTCGAGCGTGAGTGGTCCGCCCTCGTCGCCCAGCAGCTCGACGCGGGCGAACCCGGCCCGCAGCAGCTCGTCCCGCAGCTCCACCGGCGTATACAGCCGCAGCCCGTACGCGAACCGGCGCACACGCCCGTCCCGGACGATGGTGCGGTCGGTCTGCACGCGCCCGGTGAGCGGTTCGTACCCGGTGCGGTCGATCATCAGGTCGTCGCCCCGGCGGACCACGTCGAAGCGCACCGGCTCGCCGGGCGGCAGGCTGCGCAGGATCCGGTCGCGGTGGACCGTCTCGATCAGCAGCCGGCCGCCGGGCCGCAGCACGCGCCGGAACTCCGCCAGCACGCGGCGGTTCTCCTCGTCGTCGAAGTAGCCGAAGGAGGTGAACCAGTTGACCACGGCGTCGAAGTCTCGCCCGAACGGCAGGGCCCGCATGTCGCCGTGGACCCACTCGACGCCGACGCCCGCGGCCGCCGCGGCCTGGCGGGCCCGCTCCAGGAACAGCGGGCTGGCGTCGAGGCCGGTCACGCGGCAGCCTCGGCGCGCCAGGCGCACGGCGATGCGGCCGTGCCCGCAAGGCACATCCAGCACATCCGCCCCCGGACCGAGGTCGAGGAGCCGGGCGATGAGCTCGGCCTCCTTCTCGTTGCGCTCGTCGTGCAAGAAGGTCTCGTAGAAGTACAGGTAATCCTCGTCGAACACGGCGTCCCAGTGTGCACCCGTCATCGGCCATCCCCCCGCGGCGCGGCACCGGCCCCGGTGCCGGAGCTTTGGCCAAACTATAGTGCACCGCCCGCCGTCCGGGAAGGACCGCCAGATGGATCGCTGGACAGCGGGCGCCCGCCGTGCTATGTTAACCCAAGTTGCTACCTATCCCGAGGCCTGAAAAAATAGTGGCCGCTATGCTGTCGTGCATCATAGCGGCCTTTTGCATTATAGACGATGCCCTCCAGGCCCTGGGCTACAAGGACGACCCCCAAGCCAAGACCCCAGCCTCCGCCATCCTGACCCTCGCCATCCTGGCCGCCATGGAACTGGGCGGCAAGCACAACAAGGCCCTGGCCCTCGCCAAAGACCTGCGCCTCTTTACCTACGTCCCCTCCCCAAGTCGCTTCAACCGCAGACTCCACGCCCTATACCCCTTCTTCCTCCCCCTTCGCAAGATAGCCCCTTCGGGGCTGACCCACCTCCTAGCCCAGGCCTGGAAAAACCTCCACCAGGCCCAGGCCTACGCCTTGGACACCTTCCCCCTCCCCGCCTGCGAGAATATCCGCGCCCCCCGCTCCCGCCTTTTCCCAGACAAGGCCTACCGCGGCTTCATCCCCAGCAAACGGGTCTACTTCCACGGCCCCAAGCTCCACCTCCTGGTGGACGACGGGAAGTTTATCCATGAAGTGAGCCTGACCCCGGGAAGCCTACATGATCTGAGCTCTTTGCTCCTTCTTCCCCTGGACCTTCCCGAGGGGGCGGAGCTCTACCTGGACCGGGGGTACGAAAGCCACTTCTATGAAGACCTCCTCCGGGAGGCGGGGGGGATTGTGCCCATGGTCATCCGTAGAAGGAACAGCCGGCGGTATGTGCCTTGGTTGCAGTACCTGGCCATTGTGGGGCGGCTGCTTTCCCGTGAGGGAAACACCTAGGGGGTGGTGGAGACGGTGGGCAGTATGCTCCATGCCCTCTTCCCGCGGCGCATCCATGCGGTGACCCAGGAGGGTTTTGTGATCAAGGTGCTCTCCTTCATCTTGGCCCACAACCTAAATCTCTTGGCTCAACAAATGCTTGGGTAGCAACTTGGGTTATAATATCCTTTCATGCTGATTCCATCATCCTAGGCCACCCGTGGAAGAGGGTGTGCCGCCTGAGGGTCTCCTGGTCTTTCTCCAGCACCCGGCACCGCTCGGCTACCACCGCCATCATCTCCTCCAGATCCTCGAAGTACCGGTTGGCCACCGCCTCGTTGATCAAAGGCCAGACCCGCTCCGCCGGTTGTAGCTCCGGCGAGTAG
>NZ_QWKZ01000148.1 GCF_003574085.1 Meiothermus luteus
TGCGGGGGGCTGGGGGGCCGGGCAGGTGGAGGAGCCGGTTTGTCCTCCTGCGCCCTGGCGGGTTGCTTCGTCTCCTTCTGCGCGGGAGCCTCATCCTTTGGGGGTTCGCCTTCCCCAGCCAGCACGGCTATAGCCTGGCCGCTTTTCACTTCATCGCCGGGCTTGACCAGAACCTTGGAGACAGTTCCGCTGGCTGAAGCCGGGGCCTCCATTACGGCTTTGTCGGTTTCCAGCTCCAGCACAGGTTGCCCTTCGGTTACCTTATCGCCTTCTTTAATCAGAACCCCCACCACCACGGCGGAGGCCACGTTGTCGCCTAGGTCGGGTAGCTTCAGTTCGGTCATGGAGCGCTCCTTGGGGCCCGCGGGGTCTAACGCTTGTGGGGGGCCTCCCGGTTGGGGTCTATCTCCAGCTTTTTGAAGGCCGCTTGCAGGGCGTTCAGGCTGACCTTCCCCTCAGCCTGCAACGCCGAGAGGGCGGTGGCGGCGATGTGCCGGGCGTCCACCTCAAAGAAGTCGCGCAGGGCCTCGCGGGTTTCGGAACGCCCGAAGCCGTCGGTGCCCAGGCTGTGGATAGGGCGGTTCAGGTAGCCCGAGAGCAGGTCGGGCAGGGCCTTCATGTAGTCCGAGGCCGCCACGATGGGGCCTTCGGTGGGATTTAAGCAACGCGCCGCGTGGCTTATCCTTGGCTTTTCGCTTGGGTGGAGCCGGTTGTAGCGGGCGGTTTCCATGGCCTCGTAGTAGAGGGCCTTATAGCTGGTGACGCTCCACACGTCGGCGGCGACGTTGTATTCAGCGAGCAGGTCGGCGGCCTTGATGACCTCGTTGAGGATGGTGCCGCTGCCCAGAAGCTGCACCCGGGCCTTGGGTTTTTTGAGCCCGCTCTTCTTGAAGAGGTACATTCCCTTCAGGATGCCCTGGCGGGTTTCCTCATGGGGCTCGGGCATGGGGGGTTGGGGGTAGTTTTCGTTCATCAGGGTGATGTAGTAGAAGATGTCCTCCCCGTCCTGGTACATGCGTTTCATGCCGTCCTGCAGGATCACCGCAAGCTCATAGGCGAAGGCCGGGTCGTAGGCCCACAGGTTGGGCACCGGTAGGGCCAGCACGTGGGAGTGGCCGTCCTGGTGCTGCAGGCCTTCGCCGTTTAGGGTGGTGCGGCCTGCGGTGGCCCCCATCAAGAAGCCCTTGGTGCGCTGGTCGCCCGCCGCCCAGACCAGGTCGCCCACCCGCTGCAGACCAAACATGGAGTAGAAGATGTAGAAGGGGATAGTGGGGATGCCGTGGTGGGCGTAAGCGGTGCCCGCGGCGATGAAGCTGCACATGGCCCCGGCCTCGTTGATGCCTTCTTGCAGCAGTTGGCCGGTCTCGGACTCGCGGTAGACGGTGACCGTTCCGGCGTCTACCGGGGTGTAGAGCTGGCCCTTGGGCGAGTAGATACCCACCGAGCTAATCACGCCTTCCATGCCGAAGGTGCGGGCTTCGTCGGGCACGATGGGCACGATGTACTTCCCCACCGTGGGGTGGCGCACCAGCTTGGTCAGCATGCGCACAAAGGCCATGGTGGTGGAGATTTCCCGCCCTCCGGAGCCGGCCAGGAACTCATCGAAGAAGGCCAGGTCGGGGGTGTCCAGCTTGTACTCGCGCACCCGGCGTTCGGGGATCAGGCCACCCAGGGCCTTGCGGCGAGAGAGCATGTAGCGCACCTCGGGCGAGTCGGGGCCGGGGTGGTAGAAGGGGGTTTTCTCCAGTTCTTCGTCGGGGATGGGGATGCCCAGGTGGTCACGGGCCTCGCGCAGGTCCTCCAGGGTGAGCTTCTTGACCTGGTGGGCCACGTTCTTGGCCTGGGCGGTGGGGCCCAGGCAGTAGCCCTTGACGGTGCGGGCGATGATCACGGTGGGCGACCCCCGGTGCTCGGCGGCGGCCTTGAAGGCGGCGTAGATTTTGCGGTTGTCGTGGCCACCGCGCGAGAGGGTCAGGCGGTCTAGGTCTTCGTCGCTCATCCCCTCAATGAGCTTCTTGAGGGCCGGGGTGTTGAAGAACTTCTCCCGCAGCTCCTTTCCGCCGTAAGCCGCGTAGCGCTGGCTCTCGCCGTCTACGAGTTGTTCCATGCGTTCCAGCAGCACGCCCTCGGTGTCCTTGGCAAAAAGCTCGTCCCAGGCGCTGCCCCAGACCACCTTAATCACATTCCAGCCGGCCCCGCGGTAGAGGGCCTCCAGCTCTTGGATGATTTTGGAATTGCCCCGTACCGGCCCGTCTAGGCGCTGCAGGTTGGCGTTGATCACGAAGACCAGGTTGTCAAGCCCCTCGTTGGCCGCGACCCGCAGGGCCCCGGTGGTTTCGGGTTCGTCCTGCTCGCCGTCGCCCAGGAAGGCCCAGACCTTGGCGCTGGTCTTGGGCTTGAGGCCGCGGTCTTCTAAGTAGCGCAAAAAGCGGGCCTGGTAGATGGCCTGCAGGGGGCCTAGGCCCATGCTGACGGTGGGGAACTCCCAGTAGTCGGGCATCAGCCAGGGGTGGGGGTAGCTGGACAGGCCCCGGCCCGGCCCGCCCAGAAGCTCGCGGCGGAACTTGGCTAGGTCGTCCTCGCTCAGGCGGCCTTCCAGGTAGCTGCGGGCGTACACCCCCGGCGACATGTGCCCCTGGTAGAAGACTAGGTCGCGGTCGGGGGAGTCGGGGCCGCGGAAGAAGTGGTTGAAGCCCATCTCCATCAGCTCGGCAATGCTGGCGTAGGTGGAGATGTGCCCCCCGATGCCGTCGGCCTTTTTGTTGGCCTGCTGCACGATGGCGATGGTGTTCCAGCGCAGGATGTTGGCGATGCGCCCCTCGAGCTCCAGATCACCCGGGTAGGGCGGTTCGTGCTCTTTGGAGATGGTGTTGACGTAGGGGGTGTTGACCTTGTCGTGGATGACCACCCCCATCCGGTAGGCGTAGTTTTCCAGCATCTCCATGAGCTGGGCCACCCGGTCCCGCCCCGCTGAGCGCAGGACGTACTCCAGGCTTTCCTGCCACTCCTGGTTCTCTAGGTCCTCGAGCCTTAGCTGCTCCTCGGCGGAAAGGCCTGCTCGAGCGGCGATTAGTTCGCGGTCCTCTACCATACCATGGCTCCTTCGGGCCAACGGCCCCAGCGTGGGTCGTTCTTTGTCATCGGCCTTACCTTACCGCAGCCCGAGGGGGAGAATCGTAAGGAAGTATGTTTTTTACAGCGTATAAAAAACTTTTGCCAAATGGCAAAAACGGGCCGGTGTTCAAGGACCCAGCTTGCGCTTGAGGTACAGAAGTAGGTCCTCCAGGGCGGTGCGTAAGGCCCGCTGCTCGCGCAGTAGGGCCTCAATGCGGTCCTCGGGGTTGGCCAGGGTCAGGGTTTTGAAGATCAGGTTGCCGTTGCCGCAGCGGGGGCAGGGGATGGTGGGCGGGGAGCTGGTGGGGGAGTAGAAGATGCGGGTGTTGTCGCGGGTGCAGAGCATGTACTTGGTCCCGGCCGCCTCACCCCGCCGGATGGCCTCGGCCAATTCCTTGGCCTCCTCGGGCGCGTAGCCTAAGAAGAAGTCGCCGCCCACCTCCTCAATGGCCGGGAGAACCTCCCGGGTGGCGGTCAGGTCGGATTTGAGGCCGTGGGGTGCGGTCCAGGAGATGCCGTTCCACTTGAAGTGGCGCAGATGGCGCTTTCGGGCCTTGTCCTCAATCTCCACAATTAGGGTGACCTCGGGGTCTTTGGGGTAGTAGTACAGCCGCACCGCCGCCACGCCGCTCAGCTCTGGTTCGGGGGGCAGGGTGTAGGAGAGGGGACCGTCGGTCTTGACGCGGCTGTTGTAGCCCACCAGGTTCTGCAGGTCGTAGAGGGTCAGGCCAGGGTGTTCAAAGTCGCCCTCCAGAAGAGCCCGCACCTTGGCGAAGGCTCGCTCGAGGCCCGAGTCCGCCATATAGTTAGAGTCTACCATGGGCCGAAAGCCGAAAGCCGCTGGGGTAGGCGCGGCCCAGACTTGACTGCTATTCCGCATACAACCCCAGGAACTTGAGGGCAGAAAGGGGATGGAAGGAGAAGGCCTCCAGGGCCGCTTTCCTCTCCCGCACACCCTTTCGGTGTAAGGGGGATACCAGATACTCCCGCAGCACCGCCAGCCCCCAGGCCCCCACCCCCCGCAAGACCCATC
>NZ_QWKZ01000149.1 GCF_003574085.1 Meiothermus luteus
CGCCTACACGGTGGCGGTGGGCTGCACCGGGGGGCAGCACCGCAGCGTGGCAGTGGTGGAGCGCCTGGCCCAGGAGCTTTCCGGGCGCTTCCGGGTGGAGCTGGAGCACCGCGACCTGGAAAAGGCCCTGGTAAGCGAGGGGGCATGACCAAAGACAAGGGCAAAAGCCTCAGAACAGGCCCCTTGGTCCAGGGGCTCTCCCTTGACCCAGCCGACGACCGCTTTATCGGTGTGTTGCGCTGGCTTCTGCCGGGCATGCGGGTCAAGCGCTACGCCCTGGTGGCGGTGCTGGGCCTGCTGGCGATGTTCCTCGGGGTGGTGCACCTATCCTGGCACACCGCCCTGGTCCCTTGGTTCCTTCAGGTCATGCGTTGGACGGGCTACCTTGGGGTTCCCCTGTGGCTTTCGGGAGGGCTTTGGCTCCTATTGGGCCTGCTGCTTTTCATCCTGGGGCTACGCTCGATGAACCGCAGCATGCTCTCGGCCATCACCGACCCCGCCTCGGTTTCCAAGCAGGTGTACATCCGGCGGAGGCTCGAGGCTGGCCCGCGCATCGTGGCGTTGGGTGGGGGCACCGGGCTTTCTCGTGTGCTCCAGGGGCTCAAGACCGAGACCGCCAACCTCACCGCGATTGTCGCGGTCACCGACGATGGGGGCTCCACCGGCCGCCTGCGGGTCTCCTTTGGAGTCCCGGCGGTGGGCGACCTGGTGGACTGCCTGGCGGCCCTTTCCGATGCGGAGGGCCTGCCCGAGCTGATGCAGTACCGCTTCCAGCGGGGCGGGGAGCTTCAGGGCCACACCTTTGGGAACCTGATGCTGGTCTCCCTCTCCGAACTCTTCCACGACTTCGCCCAGGCCATCCGGGAGGCCAACCAGGTCCTGCGCCTGCGGGGGGCGGTCTGGCCCGCCACCTATGAGGCCGCCCGGCTGTGGGCGGAGCGGGACGACGGCAGCCGGGTGCAGGGGGAGAGCGCCTTGCGGGAGCGGCCAGGCCGTATCCACAAGGTGGGACTGGCTCCGTCCGACGTCGCGGCCATGCCGGAGGCCGTACAGGCCATTGAGCGGGCCGAGATGATCGTGTTGGGGCCTGGCAGCCTCTACTCCAGCGTGATTCCGAGCTTCCTACCCAAAGGCATTCAGGCAGCCATCCAGCGCTCGCCGGCCCGGCTGGTCTACATCGTCAACATTATGAGCGAACGGGGCGAAACCGAGGGCATGGACGCCTACGACCACTTCCAGGCGGTTGAGCACCATCTGGGCCGCAGGCCCAGCGTGGTCTTGGTCAACAACGCCCGCATCCCCGAGGCGCTGCTTCGGCGCTACCAGGCCAGCGGGCAGCAACCGGTGCGCTTCAACCCCCAGCGCTTTGAGGGGCTAGGGGTGCGGGTCATCGCGGAGGACTTCCTCGAGCCCGGTTTTGCCCAACACGACCCTGAGCGGCTGGTAAAGGTTCTAATGTCGCTGCGATGATACCGGCTATTTTTTCCGACCCTCCAGGCGACGACCACGGCCTAGGCTACGCCTACCCCACTGCACCCCTATTCGCCGAGGCCGGCTTCGCCGACCTAAGGGGGTTCGAGGCCTTACAAAGAGGGGAAAAGCTGGTTCTACGGGTACGCCTCCAACGCTACCCCAACCCTCTGGGGGCTCCCCACGGCTTCTCCTTGGCCACCGTGGCCATCTACCTCCACACCGGGCCTGGCGGCACAGAGGAGCTTCCAGGGGCGGGCTTCAAAACCCCTGCGGGACAGGGATGGAGCCACGCCTACCTGATCACCGGCTGGCTGGCCGAGGAGCACCGGCCAGACGGAAGCCGCCAGCCGGTGAGCCTGAGCCGCCAAGGGGACTGGCTCGAGCTGACCTCCAGCCTGCCGCCCGGCGACTACGGCTACTACGTGGCCGCAGGCCTCTACGACCCCTTCACCCCCTGGCATTTTCGTCCGGTGCGGCCCGGCGGAGGCCCCTGGGTGCTAAACGGCCCCAGCGAGGCCCCCAGGGCGGTGGACGTGCTTCACCCCCAACAGGCCCAAGCCTACCAAAGCGGGGTCTTACCTCCCCTGCGGGCCGCCCAAAATCGCACCCCTTGGGCTTTGCTCAGCGCCGGGCTGGGCCTGCTCTTCGTCCTGCTGGCCTTCCGCTTTCCTCGCCGCTAGCGGGCCCCGATGATGTAGTTTTCTAGCTCGGCAATCACCAGCTCCTGCTGGGTGATGATGGCCTTAACCACGTCGCCTATTGAAACCACCCCCACCAGCCGCCCATCCTCCAGCACCGGCAGGTGGCGCACCCGGTGGGCGGTCATGAGGTTCATGCAGTCGGCCACGGTGGCCTCGGGGCCAACCGTTACCAGCTCAGCGGTCATAACCTCCTCCACCCGGGTGTCCTTGGAAATCCGGCCCATCAGAATGATCTTTCTAGCGTAGTCGCGCTCCGAGAAAACCCCCACCAAGCGCTCCCCTTGCACCACCATCAGGGCCCCCACATCGTGGGCCGCCATGCGCTCTAGGGCTTCAAACACCGTGGCCTCCGGCGCAATCGTATACACCGCGCTCCCTTTAGCCTGAAGCAACTGCCGCACCGTGCTGGTCATAACACCTCCCGCGAAACCGGGCACACCCATTGGCCTCTTGACCGCCCGATTATAAGTGTTGCTGATTATTCTACCCGCCCAGGCTTATCAAGCTCAAGGCCCGGCGTACCACAGCAGCTCCCGTTCTACCGGCCCCTCGTGGCCCTCGAGGTGAAAGCTCTCCACTGCCAAGCGGTGGGGGAAGCGGTCCATAAAGTTGAGTACCGACAGGGCCTGGGTGCGGTGCTGGGCCATGGCCTTGAGCTTCCGCAGCAGCACCTCTAGGGGCAGGTGCCGCACATGGGTAGGAGGCAGCCAGCCCTCTTGGTACTCCGGGGACGGGCTGAGCGGCGCGTAGTAGAACAAGCGGATGCGCTGGCCCGAGCGACGCACCGCCTCCCGCACAAACCGGTGGGTGGCCACGTGGTCGGGGTGGCGGTTGGAACCGTTGGGGGCAAAGGTAATCACCGCCCTGGGCCGCAGCACCTCAAAGCGCCAGAGGAGCAGGTCCACTATCTCCGGGTGGTCGGCCACCCCCTCAGGGCTGGCGAAGCCCAGACCCCGGGCCTCCCCTGCCCCCGCCCCGTTGGGCCGGCCGTTGGGAAAGTCGTAGAGCTCGAGGTGCCCCAGGCGCAAAACCTCCGCCGCACGCCTGAGCTCCTGAGCGCGAACCTCGCCCAGCTCCTCAGGGGCGCAAAGGCCCAAGGTACGCCCGGCTTCACCCCGGGTCAGGGTGATGAGGCCGGTTTCCAGCCCCCACTCGGCGTACTGAATTAGGGTACCCCCCGCACCAAAGACCTCATCGTCCGGATGGGGCACCACCACCAGCAGGTCCATGCCCCTATCATGGCCTGATGGAAACGGCGCTGCAAGCCGCACCTACTCCAAAGGCCGGTAGGTGAAGTAGTCGAAGTCAGCGTGCAGGCGGGCCCCGCTCAAATCCTGGGCGCAAAGCCCGAGGAAGGTGCCGGTAAAGCCCAAGCCCCGGCAGTACTCGTCGGAAAGCTTGTAGGTGGGGTAGCGCAGGGGTATGGGCTGCCAGTCCTTTCCATTGGCCGAGTAGGCAAAGCCAAAGCGCTCCCGCTCAAACCGCACCTTCAGGTAGACCCGGCCCCAGCCCTCAACGGGCAGCTCCTGGCCCAAAGGCTCGTCGTAGCGGCCATTCTCACAGGCGAGAACGCTGAGGGTCTTGCCCAGGCGCTCGTCGCGGCTTAGGCGCAGGTAGACCCAGTTGCCGGTGTCGTAGTAGCAGACCAGGCCGGCCATCTGCTGGAAGTGCTGGGGTTCAAACTCGAGAGCGGTCTCGGCCTCGGCAAAGAAGTGCTGCAGGCGGCGGGCCACCAGGCTCTGGCGGTGGCGCGAGCTGAGGGACTCCCGCCCGTAAAGCCGCAGGTAGCCCGGCCGCTCACCGAGGGAGAGCCAGGAGGGGTCGGGGGGGTGGCGCAGGGTTTGGAAGTGCAGGCTTAGGGTAGGGCCGTCAAAGTCGTCCCGCTCGGGCTCAGCGGGCCAGGGGTGGGG
>NZ_QWKZ01000015.1 GCF_003574085.1 Meiothermus luteus
AGGCCCCACCCGCTCCGCCCGCACCGCAGGAGACCGTCCCCGCCCGGGCAGTGGTGGACCGCCCAACCAGCCAAGCCCCCTCCGCCGCCCCTTCCGTGGTGGACGACTATCAGCGTTTGCTGGCCGACTTGCGCTTTTTGATTCGGGACCGCCAGCAAGCTGAGCGGGTGGCCGACAGCCTCTCAGGGGCTGGGATTTACAGCGTGGACGACTGGAAGAAGGCGCTTTTGGAGGTTCGGGGGCGCCTTTTAGAGGCCCAGGCCCAGGCCCAGACCGGCCAGAGCGAGGCGGCCCGCCGGACCCTGGCCCAGGTGAACGCCCGCTACCGCCTGGCCATTGAGCCCCTGGTGGAGGCCCTGCGGCCCGAGCTGGCCCAGCGCACCCGCCGGGTCTTGGGGCTGGCGGAGGGGGCGGTGGGCCTGCGCACCAGCGATTTTACGGTGCTCTCGGGGGAGCTTCTGGAGAACGCCTTGGCCATAGAGGGCCGCAGCCTGGGGGCCTTTCACGCCCTGCAGGTGGGGCTTTTGCAGGCCACCTTGGGGATTCCCCGGGCCTTTCTCTTTATCCTTGCGGGGCTGCTGGCCTTTTTCCCCCTGTACCTGCTCAGGCTCACCTTTGGGGGGCGCAACGTCTACTGGCGCTTTTTGGGGCTGGCCTTTTTCTTCCTCTTGCTGCCGGCGGTGATGGAGGGCCTCTCGTACGTGGGCTCCATCCTCGCCGACCCTCGTTACGGAGGCCTGCCCTTCCTGGGGGTGCTGACCCACCTTTCCATCCAGCAAAACCTTTTGGCCCAGCTTTTTTGGGGGCTCACGGTGTTTTTGGTCATCGTTTTCGCCACGGTTGGCCTGCGGGGTATTGCGGCCCAGTTCGGGCTGCTGCAAAACCAGCGCATCCCTTTGCGGCGTGGGCGGACCACGCTTCAGCAGACCAGCGCTTCCAGGCCCCACCCCGGCCTCACCAGCGAGACCCTCGTGGAGTGGGACGAGGAGTTTTGAGGCCGTTCCCAGGCAGCTTGGGACCGGTGGGGGCGCGCTAGGTTCCCCGGACCACCAGCACGGGTTTAGGGCTTTTTTGCAAGACCCGCTGGGTCACCGAGCCTAGGAGGAGCCGGTCCAGCCCGGTACGCCCATGGGTGCCCATCACCACCAGGTCGTACCGGTCGGCTTCCTCCGCGATGACCTGGGCGGGGCTGCCCTCTTTGAGCTCGCTTTTGGCCGGGACCCCTAGGTACCGGGCGAACTCCTCCGCGCGCTCTAGGGCTTTTCGGCCGGCCGCCTCTAGGTCACGGGCCAGCTCCGGGTAGTAGGGGATGGACTCGGGGCCGATCAGGATTCGGGGTATCACCGGCTCCATCACGTAAAGCAAGGTTGCCTCGGCCCCCAGGCTTTTGGCTAGCTCGAGGCCTGCCTTGACCGCGGCCTCGCTGGGGCCGCTCCCGTCGGTGGGTATCAGAATCTGCCGGTACATGCCCTAAGGATACCCCGGATGCCTGAGGAATTCCCCTGCGTCCGGGGCATCCGTGAGCTTCCCCACACCCCCGTCCAGCTTCTGCCTAAGAATGGGGGTGTCGCCCCCTTTGGAAGGAGGAAGTATGAAGAGGGTATGGTTTTTGGTTGGGCTGCTCGGGCTGGCCCTGGCCCACCACGGCTGGAGCAGCTACGACACCGCCCGGGCCTTTAGCGCCACCGGCACCATCACCGAGGTACGGTTTGAGTTTCCCCACGTGACCCTGTGGCTCGAGGTTCCAGCCACCCCCACCACCCCCAAGCGGCGGTGGTACGTGGTGCTGGCCCCTCCCTCGCGGATGGAGGCCCGTGGTCTGCCGAGCGGGAGCCTGAGGGTGGGGGCCCAGGTTACGGTGATGGGCTATCCCCACCGCAGCGAACCTGAGGAGATGCGGGCCGAGCGGATTGTGGTGGAGGGCAGGACCATAGAGCTGCGCTGATGGGGGCTTGGGCTGAGTTCTTGGCCTGGCTTCAGGCAAGCCCTGTGGGGCTGGCCATGCGCCACTCAGCCTGGCTCTACCCAGCGGTGGAAATCGCGCACATCCTAGGTTTCTGTGTTCTAGTAGGGGCCGCGGTACTGTTTGATCTGCGGTTGCTGGGCCTAGGCCGGCAGCTTCCGGTGGGGGCCTTGGCCCGCTACCTGCTTCCGGTGGCCTGGGGAGGGTTCGCGCTGGCCGCCCCCAGCGGTTTTTTGCTCTTGATGCCCGAGGGCCCCAGCGTGGGGACCAGCCCCGTCTTCTTGGCCAAGATGGCCCTCATCGGTCTGGCAGGGCTCAATGCCTGGGCGTTTCAGCTTCGCTTTGGGCGCCAGATGGCGGCCTGGGCCCCAGGTGCCCCCCTGCCCAGGGCCGCCCGATGGGCGGCCTGGGCTTCGCTGGGCCTGTGGGGGCTGGTGCTGGCCCTGGGGCGGCTCATCGCTTACTACGGCTGAGGGTTGTGGCCCCCCTTGGGCCACGACCCCAGCAAACCCCACTTCCAAAACAGCCTCCAAGCCCTCCCCTCGAGGTAGACCGCTTTGGAGCGAAGGGTGCTTTTAGTATGCAACCAAAGCCCGTGAGGATTGGGTTATTTTGCCAACTAGCGGGAGTAGGACCAGAAGAGCACGCGGCCGTTTTCGTAGGGCATCACCCCGTGGAAGGGGCGGGGGTCGTCGTCAAAGACCAAGGGCAGAAAGTAGCGGTCGCCGGGCCACATGGGCAGTTCCTGGCGGAGGAGCCGCTCGGTGGGCACCCAGACCAGCCGCCCCTCGGAGTTGGAACTCCGCGGCTGGCCCCGCCAGCGCGGCACCAGGAAGATGAAGCCGAACCAGTCCTCCCCCCCTTTCCCAAAACCGGGCCAGGACAGGGTACCCCGCAGCACCAGCTCCTGGGCCTCGAGCCCGGCTTCCTCCCAGATTTCCCGGCGCATCCCGCTGGCTACGTCCTCGCCGGGCTCGAGCTTTCCCCCCAAGCCGTTGTACTTGCCGAAGGCCGGGTCCTCGGGCCGGGCGTCCCGATACACCAGCAACACCGAACGGCGGTTCGGGGAGAGGACGAAGCCCAAGGTGGCCAGGATGGGGGTGTAGGGGCCTACTCGCCTTTCCACAGAATGCGTCCGCAAGAGGGGCAGCGCACGATTCTCTGCCCCAGGTGAATCTGCTGGGCCACGTGGGTGGGGAGCTGGACGTTGCAGGCCGTGCAGCGGTAGCCGCTGCTGGCCTTGGCTACCCGGGCCAGCCCGGTGCCGCGGCGGGCTTTGCGGATGGACTCATATTCCTTGATGATGTGGGCCGGAATGGAGGCTGCCAGCTTGTCCCGGTCGGCCTTCTTAGCCTGGTAGTCGGCTTCTAGGTTGTCCACCCTTCTTTGGTTGGCCGCCTCGAGCTCCTCCCGCGAGGCCCGGGCCCGCTCCAACTCGGCCTGTACAGCCTCAATCTCTTTTTCTAGGGCCTCTTTTCTTTCCAGCAAGGGCAGGATTTCGCCGGGAATGTTTTTTTTGTCGTTGCCCTCTATTTCCTCAATCCGGTCTTCAAGCTGGCGCATCTGCTCGCCGTACTGCATCTGCTCCTTGGCGCTGCCGGCGTTCATCTGGGCCTGCTTGGCCCGGGCGTACTTCTCCTTTAGGTCTTGCAGCTCGAGGTCGGCCCGGTGGTAGGCCAGGCGCACCTCCTGCAGCTCCTCCTGTAAGGACTCGAGCCGGTCTTCCAGGGCCTTTTGCTGCGAGCGGGCTTGCTGGAGTTCTTCGGGGACCTGGGCCTGGTCCTCGCGGATTCGGTCTAGCTCGAGGTCTCGTTCCTGCAAGCGATTCAACTCGGCCAGCGGGTCACTCACACATATAGTCTAACACCCTGGCAGGGCCGTTTTTCCCAGAGGGATCGTTGCGCCTAACCCAGGTAAGGGTTGTGGGCCCTCTCCTCTCCCAGGGTGGTGGGGGGGCCGTGGCCGGGGTAGACCACCGTGTCTGGAGGTAGTTGAAGGAGCTTTTGCAAGGAGGAGAAAAGGGCCTTTGGATCGGCTCCGGGAAGGTCGTAGCGGCCAATGCCTCCGCGGAACAGCACGTCCCCGCTCACCAGGTGGCCAGGCTTATAGAAGCCCACGTGGCCTGGGGCGTGCCCTGGTAGGAAGAGCACCTCCAGCCCTAGGCCGAAGTCCAGATGCTGGCCCTCGTAGAGCGGCTCGGTGGGTTCTGGGGGGTTGGGCACCCAAAGCCCCCAGCGCCCGGCGGCCTGGGAGGCGTTTTGGTACAGCGGCAGGTCGGCGGGGTGCAGGTAGACCGGAATCCCTAGGGCCTCCACCAAGGGCCCCACGGCCCCCACATGGTCGAAGTGGGCGTGGGTCAGGAGGATGGCCTCAGGGCTTAGGCCCACCCGTTGAACCTCGGCCAGGATGCGCTCGGGCTCGCCGCCGGGGTCCACAATGACCCCACGCCCTCCCTCGCCCACCAGCAGGTAGGCGTTCGCCTGCAAGGGACCCACAGGGATGGAATAGACCCTCATCGCTCCACCGGCAGGTCGGCCTCGGCCTCCCATTCCAGCATGCTGCCCAAGTAGTTGCGGGCCCGCACCCCCTGCTGCCGCAGGATCCAGAAGGCGCTGGCGCTGCGGGCCCCGCTGCGGCAGTGGACACCCACCTCCTGCCCCGGGCTGAGGCCTAGGGCCCCCGCGTTGTCCGGCCCGAAGGTGCCTAGCGGCAGATTCCGTGCGCCGGGGATGTGGCCGCTGGCGAACTCGTGGGGTTCCCGCACATCCAGCAGCAGGAGATCAGGCTGGGCCAGGATTTCATCCGCGGTGAGCAAAATCTCACGGTTTAGCCGGGCCCAGGGTTCGCTTGGGACAGGGGTGGTGGGGGCGGTTTGGGTGGCCTGGGGTTCCCAGCCTTGGGGCCAGAGGTAGACCTCAAGCCCCCCCAGGGCCAGCATGAAGGCGGTCTTGGCCAGCCGGGTGTTGAAGCCGGCGTCGTAGACCACCACCGGCCGCCCCGGTCCAGCCCCAATGCGCCCGTTGAGTTCGGCCAGAGCGCGCTCGAGCTGGGCCAGCTCTTCCTCGCTGCGCAGCCTGCCTCTGAAGCCGGAGAGGTCAAGGTTGATGGCCCCCTCCAGGTGGCCCTGTGCGTAGTCTGCGGGTGGGCGGCTGTCCACGAAAAGGGCCCCGGGGGGCGGTTCGGCGCTCAGAATCATGCTTCCGATTCTAAGCCTCTTTCCGGCACGGTGGGAGCCGGGCCGCTTTTTTTTGGGTAAAATCACTTACCCATGAGGCCAGGCTCTAGAAAGGCGACGCGGCGGCTTTCCGGTATGCCCCGGGACGGCCTGGGGTTCGCAGGGGGGGCCCTTTTGCTGGTGGTTTTGCTCTTTGGGGCCACGCTTTGGGTGGTGGGGCGGGTCAAGCAGACCATGGCCATCAACGGCTTTCAAGCCCTGTGGGCGGATGCGCTCTTGCTGGGGGTGCTGCTTGTGCCGCTGGCCCTTTTGTGGCCGGTCCTGCGAGGCCTGGGCCAGGCCCGCTCGGCCCGGCGGGCGCTGGACCAAGGCGACCTCATCGCCGCTCGGGTGGCCAGCGCCGAGGCCCACACCTGGGCCTGGTTTGCTTTGGGCTACGCTGCGGCCTGGGTTATCTTCCTTCTCCTGGTGCTTTTTTTTATCGCCAACAACGTCGCAGTAGGGCGCACTTTCTTTCAGCTCGAGCTCATCGCCAGCTCCTTTGAGCTGGTCCTCAGGGCCTTCTGGGTCAATGTGGTCATCTTCTTCTTCGCGGGGCTGCTTTCGCTGGTCTGGGGTTTGATCATCGCCGTTGCCAAGCTTCTGCCAGGTAGGCCGGCCCAGCCTATCCGCTTTCTGGCTACCTTCTACACCGATGCCTTTCTGAGCCTGCCCTCCATCATCGTGATTTACCTGGTGGGCTTTGGTCTGCCCCTCACGGGGATCGGCTTCTTCCGCAACATGCCCCTAGAGGCCCTGGCGGTGCTGGCCCTGACCCTAACCTACGGGGCCTACATGGCCGAGGTGTACCGGGCCGGCCTGGAGAGCATCCACCCCAGCCAGTGGGCCGCGGCCCGCAGCCTGGGCCTCTCCTACGGCCAGACCCTGCGCTTTGTCATCATTCCCCAGGCGGTGCGCCGGATTGTTCCGCCTTTGCTCAACAACTTCATCGGGATGCAGAAGGACACCGCCTTGGTGAACGTGGTAGGTGTGATAGATGCCTTCAACCAGGCCCGTATCATTGCCTCCAACGAGTTCAACCTCTCTGCGGTGACCACAGTGGCGATTCTCTTTATCCTCATCACCATCCCCCAGACCCGCCTGGTGGACCGGTTGGTGGAGCGCGACCGGGCTCGGATGCGGCAAGGGTAAGGGGTAGGAGGCTATCAGGGATGAGCTTTTTGGAAGTGAGGGAGGTAGTCAAACGCTTCGGCGCCAACGAGGTTCTTCGGGGCATTAACCTGAGCGTGGAAGAGCACCAGGTGGTCTGCCTGATAGGGCCCTCGGGCTGCGGCAAGTCCACGCTGTTGCGCTGCATCAACGGCCTGGAGGAGATCCAGAGCGGGGAGATTCGCCTTCACGGCGACCGCATCAGCGGCCCAGGGGTGGACCTGAACGCCCTACGGCGAGAGGTGGGCATCGTCTTTCAAAGCTTCAACCTGTTCCCCCACATGACCGTTTTGCAGAACATCACCCTAGCGCCCACCCAGGTGCTCAGGGTGCCGGAGGAGGAGGCCCGGGAGAGGGCCATGGCCCTCTTGCGCAGGATCGGGCTCGAGCACAAGGCCCAGGCCTACCCCGACCAGCTTTCGGGCGGGCAGCAGCAGCGGGTGGCCATCGTCCGGGCTTTGGCCATGGAGCCCATGCTGCTCCTCCTGGACGAGATTACCTCGGCCCTCGACCCCGAACTGGTCTCGGAGGTGCTGAACCTGTTGCGGGAGCTGGCCGAAGAGGGGATGACCATGCTTCTCGCCACCCACGAGATGGGCTTTGCCAAGGAAGTGGCCGACAAGGTCTGCTTCCTCTATGGTGGGGTGGTGCACGAGGAGGGCCCCCCGGAGGAGATATTCAAAAACCCCAAGAGCGAGCGCACCCAGCAGTTTTTGCGCAGCATTATTGAGGCCGGTAGGCTGTAGAAAACCCCCGGGTTTTCCCGGGGGTGCTTGGCTCCGCGAGCAGGGCTCGAACCTGCGACCACTCGATTAACAGTCGAGCGCTCTACCAACTGAGCTATCGCGGAACGACCGCCAATAGCAGGATAGAATATAGCAAAGCTGGCACCCTTTGACAAGGGTTTTGAACCCGGGCTGGGCCTTCGTACAATGGGCTTGTGATTCACATCCTTGACCTGCAGGACCGGGCCCCACGGGTCATCGCTGCCTTTTTGCTGGAGACCCGGGAGGGCCCGGTGCTCTTTGAGACCGGCCCCGAGTCGCGCTTCTCGGCCCTTTTGGACGGGCTGAATGGGCTGGGCTACGCCGCCTCGGACGTGCGGCACGTCTTCGTAACCCACATCCACCTGGACCACGCGGGCGCGGCCTGGCGGATGGCCGAGCGGGGGGCCACCATCTACGTCCACCCCAAGGGGGCCCCCCATTTGGTGGACCCTAGCCGGCTCTGGGCCTCCGCCGCCCGCATATACGGCGAGCAGATGGAGGCCCTATGGGGCCAGATGGGCTCGGTTCCGGAGGGGCAGGTGCGGCTCTTGCAGGACGGCGAGGTGGTGCGCCTGGGAGAGGTAGAGGTTCGGGTCGTGGAGACCCCCGGCCACGCCGACCACCACCACGCCTACCTGGTGGGGGAGGTTTTAATCGGGGGAGACGTCACCGGGGTTAGGATTGGCCGTGGACCGGTGCTGCCCCCCTGTCCGCCCCCGGAAATCCACATTGAGCGCTGGCTCGAGTCGCTGGCCAAGATTCGCACCTTGGCCCCCAAAAAACTTTACTTAACCCACTTCGGCGAGTTTGAGGATGTGGAGGCCCATCTGGAGGCCCTAGAGGCCCGGCTTTTGGACTGGGCGGACTGGATTAAGGAGCGGCTTAGGGCCGGCCAGGCTCGAGCCCAGATGGTGGCTGAGTTTGAGGCCTATGTGGCCGCCGGGCTGAAGGCGGCGGGGCTGGGCCCCTCTGAGCTTGTGGAGTACGAGTACGCCGACCCGGCCTGGATGAGCGTGGATGGGTTGGTGCGCTACTGGAACAAACACCGCCCGGAGGAGGTGATGGCCTGAGGGCGGTGCTTTTCACCCGGCCCTTGGGCCGGGCTGGTATAGACTAGGCTGATGAACACGACCGATTTGGACAAGGGGGTTGTAGAGAACATACTCAAACGCCTGCGCCGTATAGAAGGGCAGGTCCGCGGCTTACAGAAGATGATTGAGGATGGGCGTTCCTGCGAGGAGGTGCTGACCCAGATGACCGCCACCAAAAAGGCCATGGAGTCCACCTCCACCCTAATCCTCCAGGAGTTTTTGACCCTTTGCGCGGCCGATATTGCTCGAGGGGACGATAGGAAGCCGGCACAAATCGCGACCATGCTGCGCAAATTCACGCTGTGAATGCTCTTTTGTAGAAAGGATTCTTATCCACGCCCTGCTATACTCTAAGAATGATAACCTCTCCCGAAACCCTCCCTCGTGACGAGCTGGTCTTTGAACTCATTCGGCAGGAAGAGGAGCGGCAGCGCAACGGGTTGGAGCTTATTGCCTCCGAGAACTTCACCTCGGCCCAGGTGCGCGAGGCGGTGGGCAGCGTGCTGACCAACAAGTACGCCGAGGGATACCCAGGGAGGCGCTGGTATGGGGGCTGTGAGGTGGTGGACCGGGTGGAGGCCCTGGCCATTGAGCGGGCCAAGCAGCTATTCGGCGCGGCCTGGGCCAACGTGCAGCCCCACTCCGGTTCCAGCGCCAACATCGCGGTCTATACGGCCTTGCTAAAGCCCGGCGACACCGTGCTGGGCATGGATTTGTCCCACGGAGGCCACCTGACCCACGGTTCTCCGGTAAACTTCTCGGGCCTTAACTATCGCTTTATCGGCTACAAGGTGCGTCCCGAGGATGAGCGGTTGCATATGGAGGATGTGCGGGCCTTGGCCCTCGAGCACAGGCCCAAGATGATCGTCTGCGGGGCCAGCGCCTACAGCCGCATCCTGGACTTCAAGGCCTTCCGGGAGATCGCCGATGAGGTGGGGGCCTACCTGATGGCCGACATTGCCCACATTGCCGGGCTGGTGGCGGCGGGTCTACACCCCTCCCCCTTGCCTTACGCCCACGTGGTAACCTCCACCACCCACAAGACCCTCCGAGGCCCCCGCTCAGGGCTTATCCTGAGCAACGACCTGGAGATTGCGGCCCTGATTGACCGCTCCATCTTCCCCGGCCTCCAAGGAGGGCCGTTGGAGCACGTGATTGCCGGAAAAGCGGTGGCCTTTTGGGAGGCCCTGCAGCCCTCTTTCAAGGAGTACGCGGCGCAGATTATCAAAAATGCCCAGACCCTGGCTGCTGAGCTGCAAAAGCGGGGTTACCGGATTGTTTCAGGGGGGACCGACAACCACCTCTTCGTGGTGGACCTGCGCCCCCAGGGGCTGAACGGCAGCAAGGCCACCAAACTCCTTGACGCGGTGCACATCACCATATCCAAGAGCACCCTGCCCTACGATACCGAGAAGATTATCCACGGCGGGGGCATCCGCATCGGCACCCCGGCCATCACCACCCGGGGCATGACCGAGGAGCACATGCCCATCATCGCGGATTTCATTGACCGGGCCCTGAGGGGGGAGAGCCCCGAACGCTTGGGCCCCGAGGTTAGGGCTTTTGCCTCGCAATTCCCGCTTCCCTAGGCCTTCGCCAAGCGCCCACCGCCGGACCGGCCGGTGGGCGCTTTTTTGGATTGAATCCCGGAATTTTGCAGCGATGGGATGGTAGCATGGGGTGTGAACCTCATTGCTTTGACTCGCCTGCGGACCTGGATGGCGGCCCAGGGGTATGAGCGTTTTTTTGTTCAACAGCCGGAGAACTTCGCCTGGCTCACCGGGGGTGGGGACAACACCGTCCTGACGCTGCGCCCGGTGGCGGCCTGGCTCGAGGTCACCCCCCAGACCGTGCGGCTCCACTCCTCCCGGATTGAGGCCCGGAGGCTGCGGGAGGAGGAAGTGGGAGGGCTCGAGGTGGTCCCCTACCCCTGGTACGCGCCTCCTAAGGCCGAGGGCCCAAGCGACCAGGAGCACGACCTTACCCCCTTGCGGCTGGTGCTTTCCCCAGAGGAGCAGGACCGCTACCGCACCCTTGGGCGCGACGCGGCGCAGGCTTTGGGGGAGAGCCTGCGCTTCGCCGACCCCGAGTGGAGTGAGTTTGAGTTGGCCGGGGCCATCGCCGAGGAGCTTTGGAGCCGGGGTATCCAGCCTGTGGTCCTTTTGGTGGCCGGGGAGGAAAGGCTGTTCCGCCACCGGCACCCCATTCCCAAAGAGGCCCGGCTGGGGCGGTTGTTTATGGGGGTGGTCTGCGGAAGGCGGCACGGGCTCATCGCCAACCTGACCCGTCTGCGGAGCTTCGGGCATCCGCAGGCCCAGACCCTGAACGCCCGGGTCTGCCGAGTGGAGGCTCGAGCCCTGGCGGCCTCTCGGCCTGGGGCCAGCCTGGGAGAGGTCTTGGCAGAGATTCAGGCTGGCTACCAAGAGCTGGGGTGCCCCGAGGAGTTTGAAAACCACCACCAGGGGGGGCTTACCGGCTACCGCAGCCGCGAGGTGCTGGCTGCCCCGGGCGAGGCCACCCGGCTTCAGGTGGGGATGGCCCTGGCCTGGAACCCCAGCCTTCCTGGGGCCAAGGTTGAGGACACCTTCCTCCTCGGCGAGGACGGTCTGGAAAACCTGACCTTTGACCCGGCCTGGCCCATGGAGGAGGTTGAGGGGCGGCTCCGCCCCCGGGTCTACGAGGGGTAGCCGACCGGCCTGCCCTGGGGTAACTTAGGTGGGCCATGTACCGGGACCTTTTCGCTTCTGAACCCAGCGTGGTGGCCTCAGCCCCGGGGCGGGTCAACCTGCTGGGGGAGCACACCGACTACAACCAGGGCCTGGTTCTGCCCACCCCTTTGCCGTACCAGACCGTTGTGGAGGCCTCCGCTACGCAGGGGCTAGAGGTCTATGCCGAAAACTTCCAGGAGCTGAAAAGGCGGGGCCTAGAGGAGCCTAAGCAGGGGGACTGGCTTGACTACCTGGCCGGCTGCTTGTGGGTGCTGCGCCGCCGCGGCTACGAGGTTCCTGGGCTGCGGGCCTATGTGAGGAGCCAAGTGCCCATGGGAGGGGGGCTCTCGAGCTCCGCCGCGCTGGAAGTGGCCACCCTGCGGGCCTTGCGCGAGTTGTACGGGCTGCCTTTGGACGACCTGGAGATAGCCCGGCTGGCCCAGGAGGCCGAGGTGGAGTACGTGGGGGTGCGTTGTGGCATCATGGACCAGATGGCTTCCTCCGTGGGGCGGTTGGGCTATGGCCTTTTGCTTGACACCCGCGACCTGAGCACCCGGCTGGTGCCGCTCCCCGTGGGCTACCGGGTGGCGGTGGTAGACTCCGGGGTGCCTCGCCGGTTGGCCGAATCGGGCTACAACACCCGCCGCAGGGAGTGTGAGGAGGCCTGTGCCAGGCTTGGCGTTTCCTCCCTGCGGGAGCTCTCCATGGCCGACCTGCCCCGCCTGGAGGGCCTGCCCGGGCCCCTAGGCCGCCGGGCCCGCCACGTGCTTACGGAAAACACACGGGTGCTGGAGGGGGTCCGCGCCCTTGAGGAAGGGGACGTGGGCCGTTTTGGAGAGCTGATGCTGGCTTCCCATACCTCTTTGCGCGACGACTACGAGGTCTCCACCCCCGAGCTAGACCGGCTGGTGGAGGTCGAGCTGCGCCATGGGGCCGTGGGGGCCCGGCTGACCGGGGCTGGTTTTGGAGGAGCCACGGTGGCGTTGGTGGAGGAGGCCCGTTACGAGGCCTTCCGCCAGGGGGTGCTGGAGGACTACCCGAAGGCCCGGTTTCTCTAGCTTGGAGGAGGCCCAGCGGCCTAGGCTTTGGGGATTTCCCCTTGCCCTTGGGGGCTCGCGCCTAATGAACGGATTTCCTCTGGGGTGAGCTGGTACTTGGCCCCGCACCAGTGGCACAGCACCTCAGCACCGCCGTCCTGGGCGATCATCTCCTCCCGCTCCTGAGGGGTGAAGTAGACCAGCGCGCGCAGGGCCCGCTCCCGGCTACAGCGGCAGCGGAAGGCCAAGGGGATGTGCCCCTCAGGGTAGCCCACTGCCCGCAGGTCGGTAGGGTCGTAGGAAAGCCCCTGCAGAAGGGTTTCTACCGTGCCCTCGAGCCCCCGCTCCAGGAGCAGGGGGGTGAGGCTTTTCCCCTTGAGGTTTTGCTCGAGCCGGTCAATTACCTCCTCTGGGCAGCCAGGTAGAACTTGGATCACCACCCCACCGGCCACCGCCACCTCGCCCGCGGCCGTCACCCGTACCCCCAGCAGCAGGGCAGAGGGAATCTGCTCGGACTGCCAAAGGTAGCGCACCAGGTCTTCGGCCACCTCGCCGCTGACCAGCTCTACGCTGGACTGGTAAAGCTCCTCGTTGGGGAGAAGCCGATCCACCTTTAGCTCGCCCCGGCCGATGGCTGCTCCCACGTCTAGCTTGCCGTCGGGGCGTAGGGGAGGGTGCGCCGAAGGATTTTTCACGTAACCCCGCACAAAACCGTCTGGACCAGCCTCTACCACCGGCCCTCCTAAGGGGCCATCGCCCAGGAACTGGAGACCGATGCGCTCCTTGGGGGTCTTGGAGAGTAGGAAGGCCAGGAGCAGCACACCGCTCATCGCCCGCCCTAGAGCGGCGGTGGCGGTGGGGGAAAGGCCGTGGCGCGAGCGAGCCTCCTCCACAATGTCGGTGGTTTCTGCGGCCAGCACCCGCAGGTTGCCTTCTGCGGCCAGCCCACGAATCAAGCGACCCATAACCCTCCGATTCTAGCAGCAGCGCCGGGGAGAATAGGGTTTTGGGACAGGGTCTGTGAAGCTCAATGTGCCGCACTCTAGAATCCCTTGACATTTTTCCAGTATGCTGAAAGCCGTGAACCTTGACGCTCCCCGCATCCTGGTGCTCAACGCTGGGTACGAGCCCCTTGGACTGGCCAGCGTCAAGCGGGCCGTCATTCTGGTCATGAACGGCACCGCCGAGGTGGTTGAAGAAAGCGGGGAGTTCTTGCGAACGCCGAGCAAGCCCTACCCTATCCCCAGCATCATCCGCCTCAAGCGTTTGGTTCGCCGCCCTCCGGGGCGGCTCGCTCTAAACCGCCGCAACATCCTGCGCCGCGACGCCTACACCTGCCAGTACTGTGGCAAGCGAGGGGGCGACCTTACGGTGGACCATGTGCTGCCCAAAAGCCGCGGGGGACGCAGCGTCTGGGAGAACCTGGTTACTGCCTGCCGGGCCTGCAACCTGAAGAAGAAAAACCGCACCCCCGAGGAGGCGGGGATGCGCCTAGCCCGCCGCCCGATGGCCCCCCGCTACAGCCTTTTGCTGGTGGCCGACCTGCCGAGCCTCCCTGAGACCTGGCGGCCCTACCTTCCGGAGGCCGAGCCTCACCCTTGAACCTCGGCCCTCAGCGCAGAACCCCTTGAAGGTTCTCCATGACCCGTCGGGTGGCCGGGGACTTGTTCAAGGTGTAGAGGTGGAGGCCGGGCACCCCCGCTTCCAGCAGCTCTTGGGCTTGGCGGGTGGTGTGTTCCACGCCGATTTCCAAAACCTCCTCTGGGCTCTGGGCCCGCTCCAGCCGGGAGAGCAGGGGGCCGGGGATGCTAGCCCCGCACATGTCCATAAAGCGGCGGATTTGGGCCAGGTCAGTGATGGGCATCAGGCCCGGCAAGATGGGCACCTCAATCCCAATGCGGCGGGCCCGCTCGAGGAAGCCGAAGTACAAGGCGTTGTTGAAGAAGAGCTGGGTTACCAGGAAGTCCAGCCCCGCGTCCACCTTTTGCTTAAGGTGGTGCAGGTCGGCCTCCAGGCTCACCGCTTCGGGATGCCCCTCCGGGTAGGCCCCTCCGGCCAGGGTGAAGGTGTCGCCAAACTCCTCCCGGATGAAAGCCACCAGCTCTGAGGCATAGCGAAAGCCTCCTTCCGTCGGCTGGAAACCTCCCGCTCCCTTGGGCGGATCGCCCCGCAGGGCCATCACGTTCTGTATGCCGGCTTCCGCATAGCCCTGCAGGATGGCCCGGAGCTCCTCCCGGGTGTGGCCCACACAGGTCAGGTGGGCCATGGCGGTGAGGCCCACCTCACCCTGGATGCGGGCGGCCCACTCGGTGGTCTTACGCCGCTCGCTGCCCCCGGCCCCGTAGGTTATGGAAACGAAGGCGGGTTTTAGCGGCTTGAGCTCGTGAAGGGTGCGGAACAGCGAGGCCTCGCCCTGGGGGGTCTTGGGAGGGAAGAACTCAAAGGAGAAAAGGGGCCGGTTGTGCTTTAGAAGCGTGCTAATCTTCATGGGCCACCGGCTCCACCGCAGCTAGGGCCTCTGCCAGGAAGGCTTGGATATCCTTTGGGCTTTCCAGCCCTACCGAAAGCCGGACCGTTTCCGGGCCTACCCCCGCTGCGCGCCGGGCCTCCTCGCTGATGCGGGAGTGGGTGGTCGTCCAGGGGTGCACGGCTAGGGTGCGGGCGTCCCCTACGTTGGGGGCCTGAATGAGCTTTAGGTGGGCCATGAAGCGGCTTGCGCCCTTTATCCCGCCCCGAAGGCCAAAGGTCAGGATGCTGCCAAAGCCCCCCGCAGGTAGCGGGAGGCCCTGGGGTAGGCCGGGTCGTCGGGCAGCCCAGGGTAACGGACCCAGGCCACCTGGGATTGTGCCCTCAGCCAGCGGGCTACCTCGAGCGCGCTCTGGCTGGCCCGCTGAACCCGCAGCTCCACGGTTTCCAGCCCTTGGAAGAGCAGGTAGGCGTTGAAGGGTGAGAGGACCATGCCCCCTAAGGAGAGGCCGAGCTGGCGTACCCGTTCCAGGAAGCATCGGGGGCCAAATTGCTCTAGGGGAACCTTACCCTGGGCGTCGGGGGTGGTGAACTGCGGGTAGTGTTCCCATAAGGAGGTCTCGCGGGCCAGCACCGCCCCCCCTAGGATGGAGCCGTGGCCGCTGGCCCACTTGGTTAGGCTATGGGTGACCACATGGGCCCCGTGGGAGAGCGGCCTGGCCAGTGCGCCCACTGCACCAAAGGTGTTGTCCACCACCAGGGCCACCCGCCGCCCCTCGCAGAGCTGGGCCAGCCCCTCCAGGTCGGGGAGCTCCAACGAGGGGTTCCCCAGCACCTCCACAAAGACCGCGCGGGTCTTTTCCGAAAGCGCCCCTTGCACCGCCTCCACCTCAGGGGGCACAAACCGCACCCGTACCCCCATCAGCCCAAACACTTGGTTCAAGAGCCCCACCGTGCCCCCGAAGAGCCCCGGGCTGGCCACTACCTCGTCCCCCGCGCGCACCAGGGCCAACAGGGCGGCGAAACTGGCGGCCTGCCCTGAGGCCATCGCCACCGCTCCCAAAGCTCCTTCTAGCGCGGCCAGCCGGGCCTCGAGGGCCGCGGTGGTGGGGTTCTGCAGCCGGGCGTAGGTGTAGCCCTGGTTGGTGGCGAACTTATGGGCGCCGTCCTCCAGGTCCTCAAAGCTGTAGGCTGCGGTTGCGTAGATGGGCAGCCCCACGGCGCGGTGGGGGTCGTTCTCTGGAAGCCCGCTTAGTACCGCCAAACTGGCAAACTCCATCACACCCTCCTTCACAAGGAGAAGGGCCGTACCCCTTCTTCCATCTTCCCCCAGGGCTTGTGCTGTGCCTAGCGGCCGCTGGGGACGGATTTGGCACCAGGCGCGGGGTAGCCCCGGTAATGGGCGGGGGCCCCGCAGGTTGCCGCAGCTTCATCGGGCCGTTCCCTCCGCTGCTCTGGATAGAAGAACCGCTTGCCAGAAGGCAAGGTTCCCTGACATGGTAGGGGCTTGTTTGGGCGGTGTCAATAAAGGGAAAGGGCGCCTGCTTCACAGGTACCCTGCGTGTTCCAACTCCTCCCGTACCGCCTCCATTACCCTGCGGTAGGCCTCCTCGAGCCCCACCCCGTGCAGGGTGGCCCCGGCGGCGGGAACGTGGCCGCCTCCCCCCAGCCGGACCGCCACCGCCTGAGCGGAGACCCCACCCCGGCTGCGGATGCTGAGCTTGACCCCCTCTTCGCGCTCCCTGAAAAAGACGGCGATCTGGCTCCCCTCGGCATAGCGGATGAGGCCCACGAAGTCGTCCGAGTCTTCTACGTTTAAGCCTGGGGGCAGGTGGGCTGTGACCAAAAGCCCGCCAAAGTGGAACCCCACGGTGGAGAGCACCGCGCCTAGGGCCTTGAAGTAGCTGGCCGGGCGCCACTGCAGGCGGTCGGTGAGTTCGGCCAGCTTAACCCCATACCCCACCAGCTCGGCGGCGGTGCGCAGCACCTCGGGGGTGGTGTTGGCGAAGCGGAAATTTCCAGTGTCGGTGATGAGCCCGGTGAGCACCGGAGTAGCGATCTCGGGGTTCCACTCCACCCCTAGGGCGTCAATCAGGTCTTTGACGATCTGGGCGGTGGCAGCCTTGGAAGGGTCCACCACCGAGAGGTAGCCAAAGCGGGGGTTGGTGCCGTGGTGGTCAATGTTGATGACGAAGCCTTCTACCGGGGCGCCGGCCACCCGGCCCGGCTCGGCTGCGTCCAGCACGACCAAAGTGGCCCCTGGGGGGAGGCGCTCC
Source organism: Meiothermus luteus (assembly GCF_003574085.1). Classification (GTDB taxonomy): domain Bacteria; phylum Deinococcota; class Deinococci; order Deinococcales; family Thermaceae; genus Meiothermus; species Meiothermus luteus. The sequence continues at coordinate 16,693 of NZ_QWKZ01000015.1, forward strand.
ACCGGGTTGCTGTACTCCTCCTCCCGGGCTAAAAAGCGCAGGTAGCGGGGAGGATCAGCAATCCAGGAGACCTTCTTGCCCAGCACCTTTAGGGCTCGGTAGAGGCCCAGGGACGAGCCAATGGCGTCGCCGTCTGGGTCTACGTGGGAAACGATGAGGATAGGCCCCTCGAGCTCCCGTAGGGTGTTGGCCACGGTGCCCACCTTTTCCCAGTAGCGCGGCTCAGGGCCGTTGCGCGAGGCGTCCATAGCGCCTCTCACTATAAGGGTAGGGGTGTCTGGCAAACCTGAAAAAGGAGTGTGAAACCGCCGGCCTGCCGGGGAAACGCTTCTGGCATGGCTCCTTACGGGCTATAATCCCGCTTGGTTATGGAACTGCGCATTCCCCCTACCCGCTCCCTTCGGGGCCGGCTGCGGGTGCCCGGCGACAAATCGGTGACCCACCGCGGCCTAATGCTGGGGGCTCTGGCCCAAGGCGAGAGCACCCTATACCACCCCCTCAAGGCCGGGGACACCCTCTCCACCGCCCAGGCCATGCGCCAGCTCGGGGCCGAGATTAACGAGGTGGGCGAGCATTTCCGTATACGGGGGATTGGCCTGCGCTTACAGGAGCCTCCCGATGTGCTGGACTGCGGCAATGCCGGCACCCTGATGCGCCTTCTGGTCGGGCTCCTGGCTGGGCAGGAGTTTTTTGCTGTGCTCAGCGGGGATGCCTCGCTGCGGCGGCGGCCCATGGGCCGGGTTACCGCACCCCTGCGGCAGATGGGGGCCCGCATAGAGGGGCGTGAGAACGGTCGGCTGGCCCCGCTTGCGGTCCGAGGCGGAGGACTTAGGGGAATTCACTACGAGCTTCCGGTGGCCAGCGCCCAGGTCAAAAGCGCCATCTTGCTGGCAGGGCTTTTTGCCGAGGAGGACACCGAGGTGGTGGAGCCGGCGCCGACCCGCGACCACACCGAGCGGCTCTTCCGGCACTACGGTCTGCCCCTCGAGGTAGAGGGCGGCTTGGTTCGCACCCGCCGGGCCGATCCCTTTGCCGCCAAGGACCTTACCGTCCCCGGGGACTTCAGCAGCGCGGCCTTTTTCGTGGTGGCGGCCCTCATTACCCCTGATTCGGAGGTGATCTTGGAGGGCGTGGGGCTGAACCCCACCCGCACCGGTTTGCTCACGGTGCTCAAGGAGATGGGGGCCGACCTTACCTGGGAGGTGACGGAAGGGAAGGAGGGTGAGCCAGTGGGCGTCATACAGGCCCGCTCCTCGGCGCTCAAGGGGGTCTCGGTGGACCCAGGGCTTATTCCCCTGATGGTGGACGAGGTACCCGCCCTGGCCGCGGCCGCGGCTTGGGCCGAGGGGGAGACCTACATCCCCAACCTCTCCGAGCTGCGGGTCAAAGAGTCTGACCGGCTGGCGGCCATCGCCAAGAACCTAGAGCTCCTGGGGGTAAGGGTGGAAGCGGGACCAGACTGGCTGCGGATTCGCGGGGGTGGGGTGCGGTCGGATGGGGTGGTGGAGCCCTTCCACGACCATCGCATTGCCATGGCCTTTGCGGTCTGCGGCCTGCCCAAAGGGGTGGTGGTCCGGGAGGCCCACTGGGCCAGCATCTCTTTCCCGAGCTTTTGGGATGACCTCGAGCGGCTTCGCGGCGGGGCCTCTTCTGATGGACCCTAAGGCCCCCCTCATCATCACCATAGACGGCCCTTCCGCCTCGGGTAAGACCAGTGTGGCCCGGCGGGTAGCGGAGCGGCTTGGGATTCCCTATGTTTCCAGCGGCCTGCTGTACCGGGCGGTGGCCTTGCTGGGGCTGCGGGAGGGGGCCTCGCCGGAGGAGATTGAGGCCCATTTGGAGCGGCACCACCTCGAGCTCAGGCCCACCCCTAAGGAGAACCGGGTCTACCTGGATGGGGAAGAGGTGAGCGCCGCCCTGCACAGCTTGGAGGTGGATCGCCGGGTCTCGGCGGTGGCCCAGCGCCCCAGCGTGCGGGCCTACGTCAACCAGGTGCTGCGGCAGATTCCCCCTCCGTTTGTGGTGGATGGGCGGGACATGGGCAGCGTGGTCTTCCCCCAGGCCCGCCACAAGTTTTACCTGACCGCGCAGCCCGAGGTGCGGGCCCGCCGCCGGGTTTCCGAGCGAGAGGCGGATTTTAGGACCATTCTAGGCGACATTCTAAGGCGCGACGCTGCCGACCAGAAGCAAAGCGCTCCTGCCCCCGATGCGGTGGTTCTGGACACCAGCCGGCTTGGGCTGGAGGAGGTGGTAGAAGCCGTGCTGGAGCACCTGCGTGACCCGTAGCCGTGCCTAGGCCGCCAGCCGCACCACCACCCGTCCCCGCACTTGGCCCTGTAGGATGGCCTGGGCCAGGGCGGGCACCTCCTCCAGTTCCACGGTTCGCACCATGGCCTCTAGAAGGGGTTTGGGTAGCTCCTGGGCCAGCCGCTGCCAGGCTAGAAGCCGCTGCTCCCTCGGGCACATCACCGAGTCTACCCCGAGCAGGTTGACCCCCCGTAGGATGAAGGGGAAGACGGTGGTCTCGAGCCTCGGCCCCCCGGCGTTGCCACAGGCGGCCACGCTGCCCCCGTAGGCCACCCGAGGCAGGACGCCTGCCAGCACTGCGCCCCCCACCGTGTCCACCGCGCCCGCGAACCGCTCAGACTCCAAGGGGCGGGCGGGCGCGCTGAGCAGGCTTCGCTCAATGACCTCGGCCGCTCCGAGCGAGCGCAGGTAGCCCTCCTCGCTCAGGCGCCCCGTGGAGGCCACCACCCGGTAGCCCAGCCGGGCCAGAAGGGCCACCGCCAGGCTGCCTACCCCGCCGGCCGCCCCGGTGACCAGCACCTCCCGGGTTTTGTCCACCCCGTGGGCCTCCAGGGCCATCACCGCCAGCATGGCGGTGAACCCTGCGGTCCCAATTCCCATGGCCTCTTTGAGCGTGAGCCCTTCGGGTAGGGGGACCAGCCACTCCGAACGCACCCGGGCCAGCTCGGCCATCCCCCCCCAGTGCCGCTCGCCGATGCCGTAGCCGGTGAGCAGCACCGCATCGCCCGGTTTGAAGTGGGCCGAGGCCGATTCCAGCACCACTCCGGCCAGGTCAATGCCCGGAACCATGGGGAAGCTGCGGATGACCTTGCCCGCGCCGGTGATGGCCAGCCCGTCTTTGTAGTTGAGGCTGCTGTAGGCCACCCGTACCAACACATCCCCCGGAGGCAGCTCATCTAGGCTGGCCTGCCGGATGCGTGCGCTTTGGGGATCGCTCGATTCCACCACCAAGGCTCTGAAGGTCTGCATGGCAACAAAATACACGAAGGCCGACGGCCTTGCTGGGGGCAACGTTATCGGCCACGTTACCGCTGTGTTGCTCGGTCAAAAAGCCTTGCCAAGGGGGGTAACGAGCGGGACAATGCCGGTATGTACCGCACCTTTAGGCGAATAACGCACTCATAACGGCGGTTGCCCTACCCTAGGCTTCGTACCCAGGATGGGGGCGAACCCCCCGCGAGGAGCTTTCCATGGTTAGAAATCTCTCCAGCGCCCCACCCTTTGCCCCTTGGCCCCATTTTGAAGCCGACGAAATTGAGGCGGCGGTAAGGGTGCTTCAGTCGGGCAAGGTGAACTACTGGACCGGGGAGGAAGGCCGTTGGTTTGAGCGTGAGTTTGCCCAGTACGTGGGCACCAAGCACGCCGTTGCCCTCCACAATGGCACGGTAGCCCTCGAGCTGGCCCTCTACGCCATGGGCGTAGGGGAGGGGGATGAGGTGATCACCACCCCTCGCACCTTCATTGCCTCGGCCAGCGCGGCGGTGATGCGGGGGGCCCGCCCGGTTTTCGCCGACGTGGACCGCGACAGCGGCTTGATTACACCTGAGAGCATAGCAAAGGTCATTACCCCCCGCACCAAGGCCATCGTGGTGGTCCACCTGGCGGGATGGCCCGCAGATATGGACGGCATCATGGCCCTGGCCCAGAAGTACAACCTCTGGGTGATAGAGGACTGCGCCCAGGCTCACGGGGCCCGCTACAAGGGCCGGAGCGTGGGCTCCATCGGCCATGCTGGGGCTTGGAGTTTCTGCCAGGACAAAATCCTGACCACCGGCGGCGAGGGGGGCATGCTCACCCTGAACGACGACGCCCTGTGGGAGCGGGCTTGGAGCTTTAAGGACCACGGCAAGAGCTACGATGCGGTCTACCACCGCCAGCACCCCCCGGGCTACCGCTGGCTGCACGAAGACTTCGGCACCAACTGGCGGATGCTCGAGGTGCAAGCGGCCATCGGGCGGGTTGTCCTGCGCAAGCTTGACGGCTGGGTGGAAAAGCGCCGAGAGAACGCCCACTACCTGAGCGAGCGCTTCCGCCAGATTCCCGCCCTGCGGGTTCCCGAGGTGCCGGACGGCCTGTACCACGCCTACTACAAGTACTACGTCTATGTGCGCCCAGAGATGCTCAAGCCGGGCTGGAACCGCGACCGGATTATGCTGGCCATCTCAGAGGCAGGAATTCCCTGCAGCACCGGGAGCTGCAGCGAGGTCTACCTGGAGAAAGCCTTTACCCGCCGGGGTTGGCAGCCCGCCGAGCGGCTGCCGGTAGCCAAGGAGCTGGGGGAGACCGCGCTGATGTTCCTGGTCCACCCCACGCTGGACCTGAAACACATGCGGGCGGCCGCGGATGTGGTGGAGAAGGTGATGGAGGAAGCCACCCGTTAGGGAGGAGCGATGCTGCAGAACCTTAAGGAATTGCGCTTCAGTGCGGATGTGGCCTTGCGTGTTTTGGCCGACCAGGTGATGGTGGCAGCCAGCTTTGCCGCGGCCATGGGCCTGTACCTGCTGCTGGCTTACGGCTCTGGGGCCAGCCCAGGGATGCTCGGGGAGTACCTCCCGGTCTTTGCCCAGGGCCTTGCCCTGCTGCTGCCCCTGAGCTTTTTGGTCTTTGCGGCCAACGGCTTCTACACCCGCAGCCGGGCCTACCGGGGCCGCTACAAGCTGCTGGTGGTGGCTCAGGCCGTGATGCTGACCTATCTCCTCTACGGATTTACGGTGTTCATGCTGCCCTTCGTTGCTGACCCGCCTGGTGCGGTGGTTCTGCTAAGCCTCCTGTTCACCCTGGGGCTTGTCCTTGGGGCTCGAGCCTGGGTGCACTACTGGTACCTGGTGGAGCTCGAGCGCAAGGCCCGTTCCAGCAAGGGCACCCCTATTCCCTCCCTTGCTAGCAACGACCGCACCATCTTGGTCATAGGGGGGGCGGGCTACATTGGCTCGGCCCTGCTGCCCCGGCTGCTCAAGCGCGGCTACCGAGTGCGCTTGCTGGACCTGCTGCTCTTTGGCAAGGAGCCCATCGCCGAGGTGCTGCACCACCCCAACCTGGAGATTGTTCAAGCCGACTTCCGCCAGGTGGATAAGGTGGTACAGGCCATGCGGGGGGTGGAGACGGTGGTCCACCTAGGGGGCCTGGTGGGTGACCCAGCCTGCGCCTTGGACGAGAACCTGACCATTGAGATTAATCTGGTAGCCACCCGCACCATCGCCGAGATAGCCAAGGGAATGGGGGTGCGCCGCTTTATCTTCGCCAGCACCTGCTCGGTCTACGGGGCCAGCGACATGGTGCTCAACGAGCGCAGCAGCCTGAACCCGGTTTCGCTCTACGCCCGCAGCAAAATCGCCTCCGAGCAGGTGCTGCACCGGCTCCAAAGCGATGACTTCTCGGTGGTCATCCTGCGCTTTGGCACCATCTACGGCCTTTCAGGCCGCACCCGGTTTGACCTGGTGGTCAACCTGCTCACCGCCAAGGCGGTGGTGGAGAAGAGAATCACCGTCTTCGGGGGCGACCAGTGGCGGCCTTTTGTCCACGTGGACGACGCCGCCCGGGCGGTGCTCTTGGCGGTGGAGGCTCCCAAAGAGCTGGTGCACAACCAGACCTTCAACGTGGGCAGCAACGAGGGCAACATGACCCTAGGCATGGTGGGGGAGCTGGTCAAGAAGCTGGTGCCGGATGCTGAGCTGATTGACTCCGGCCGGGACGGCGACCGGCGAAACTACCGGGTGGATTTCTCTAAGATTCGCAACGTGTTGGGCTTTGAACCCCAGTGGACGGTGGAGCAGGGGATCCGACAAGTGATTGAGGCCCTCAAGAGCGGCAGGGTGAAGGACTACAGGGCTCCGCTCTACTCCAACGTCAAGTACCTGACCGAGGACACCGCCTCTGAAGTGGTCAAGCAGTACTATCTGGGCTGGGAGAAGGAACTCATTGAGCGGGCCCATCTGCAAAACACCGACGAGAAACCCCCGCTGGTCACGCCTCAGGCTTGAAATCCAAACACCGAAGCCTTTTCCCCGGAATTCCGGGGGTTTTTTCTTTTAGGCCGCTGAAGCTCATCTCATTTTTGGGGATGTTAGAGTATTTTGTGTGAAGTTTTTGCGAAAGGAGTGGGAATGAACGCGCTGTTTCTCTGGATTTTGGGTGTTTTAGGGGTATTGCTGATGCTCTTTGGGCTCACCCGCTTACCCCGGGGTGGGCTGGCCTGGATGGTCTTCGGCCTTCTGCTGGGCCTTTTTGGTCTGGGGGGGGCTTGGTTGCACCAGCAGTACGGCCACCCGGTTTTCTGGGGGTTGGGGGTGCTGGGGGTTCTTTTGCTGGTTTGGGCCCTGCTGAACCTCAGAAGCCGCCTGGCGGGTTGGGCGGCGGCCATGGCGGTTCTGCTGGGGCTGGCAGGGTTTGGCAGCGTTGTGCTTTTGAACAGCAGCAGCCCCAACCTGCTCACCTCGGGGGCCATTCCCAATCCTCTGGAGGACCCCCAGGCTACCCCGTCCGAGACGCCGGCACCTGAGCCCACCGCGCCGAGCCCGCCTGAGCCTGAACCTGTCCCTCCGGCACCCGAAGCCCCCACCTTGGGCAGCGTACGTGAGGTGGAGCCGGCTTGCCCCTGCCTTTTGAGCGTTCGGGTCAACGCCCCCAACCCCACGGTCCGCATCCTGCGGGGCCAAGAGGAAGTTGCCAGCAGTCGCCTCGAGCACTCTAGCTTCCTGCTCGAGGCGGGCGAGTACACCCTACAGGTGGAGGCTTCAGGCTACCAGAGCCTGAGCGCCCCTATCCGGATTCCGGAGAACAAGAACCTCGTGGTGGAGCTGGCCCAGTAGAGTGTTGCTTCCTACACTACACCGCAGTAAGGTGTATTTACTGTGGGAGAGGTGAGTACACTCTGGCAGGCCCACCTGGAGACCCTGCGCCCCCACCTCACCGGACGCGACCACCGGGGTAAGAAAGGAAGCTTGCGCTGGCTCGAGGCCGCGGTGGCCGAGCGAGGGGGGCGGGCCGGGACGGTGCGCAACATCCTCTATAAGGACCTGGGCAGCCCAGAGGAAAAGCTAAGGCTCTTTGAGGTCATCTGCGATTTATACACCGAAGCGGGGTTGGAGCCGCCACCCCTGCCCTCGGAACTGGCCCTGGAGTCGGCCCGACGGGCCTTGGGGCGGGATAAGCGGAGGCTGTTCCGCCGCTTTGTGCGGGCTTTGGAGCAGGGCGATAAGCCGCAGATGGTGGTGGTGGGGGGGCCCGCCACCGGCAAGGGGGTGTTGCTTTCGGCGGTGCAGCGGGCGGTGCCCGATTGCCTGATGGTGAACCTAGGGGGGGAGCTGGCCCCCCACCTGCACCCTCTGGCCGAGCGGCTGGGGGTGGAGCTGGAAGGTATTCTCTCCCAGCTTTCCCCTACCCAGCCCTACGCCCTGCAGGCCGCCTTGCAGGACGAGCTAAAAAACGAGCTGGCCCGGGCACTCAACGCCTGCGGCCGACCCCTTTTGCTCCGGGCTGAAAAGGAGGGGCAGCTTGGTGGCCTGAGCCTGCGGGACGCCCAGGGCAATCCGGTGGGCCTCTCGGCCTGGATTGAGCCGCTCCTCCGCCGGCTTACCATCCCCTTTCTGGCCGGGCTTACCGAACCCCCGCCCAACCTGGCCTGGCACCCTCTTTCGGCCCCCAGTCGGGCCGAGGCCCGCCGGTATGTGAAGGATCGCCTGCCCGACCTGCCCCCCGAGCGGGTGGAAGCGCTGGTCAACCAGGCGGGGCGCAACTTTGCCGAACTCTCGCGGCTGGTGCTGTTGGAGGCGGCCCAGACCCAGGGTAGTGCCCCCAACCTGGCCCAGGACACCGCTTTGAGGCCTATCCTGCAGGCGCTGGCGGTGCTCTCGCCGGAGGCCGACCCAGGGGTGCCGGTGCCGCTCCTGGAGAAGGCCCTGGGGAAGGGGCTAGAACACCTCTCCCAGGCCGAGCGGGCCCTTTTGGCCCCCTTGGGTGAGGGAAAAGTCCGGCCTGCTTTGCGGACCCTCCTGCCCAGCGTGCCCGAACGGGAGGCCCGCAAGCTGCACCTTCTGGCCCTAGACTACTTTAAGAACGACCTCTTCCGCCAGCTTCACCACGCCTGGGGGGCCGGGCGTTTGGACAGGCTGCTGGAACTGCTTTCGCAGGACCCGAGCCGCCTGGCCCTCCTGCCCAACCTTTGGGCTGAGTCCAAGGGCTGGCCCTCCGCCGAGCGGGAGCGGCTGGCGATGGCGGTGGTGCGCTACCGAGCGGTGCTGGGCCAGTACGCCCATCCCGAGGCCCTGGAAGCCCTGGAGGTGCTTTTTCGCTCCGCCGACCCCAGCATCCAGGCTTGGGCCAGGGTTAAGGCCGCTGAGGCCCGGGTGGACGCGGGCAACTTCCCCGCGGCCCTGGAGCTTCTGCCGCCTCCGGAGGTGCTTTCGGGCGAGATTGGGGCCGAGGGGCTTCTGGTCTGGGCCGCCGTGGAGCGCTGGCAGGGCGACTATGCCCAAGCCGAGGCCTACGTGCAGCAGGCCCTGGCCCTGCCCATCCCCCCCTTCCTGGCCGACCGGGTGCGGCTTTGGCAGGGATTGGTGGCCAAGGACGCGGGCCGCTTTGAGGAGGCCTTGGAGGCGCTGCGCCAGGTCAGCCACGACCCCCTTTTGGTGGGCCGGGCCCGCTACCAGTCGGGGGACCTGCTCCTACGCATTGGGCGGGTCTACGAAGCCGAAGCCCAGATGCGCCAGGGGCTGGCCGCGCTGGAGTCCTCTGGGGCCCCGCCCGAGGAGGTGGCGCGGGTGCGGGCCCGGTTCGGCAGTGTGCTGAGGCGTATTGGCAACTTCGCCGAGGCGGAGCGGTACCTCTACCAGTCCATCCAGGAGGCTGCCGACGAGTTTATCCGGGCTCGAGCCATGAGCGAGGCCAGCGTGCTCGAGCTGGCCCGAGGCCGGCCCCTGGAGGCCCTTGAGCTCCTGGCCCAGGCCGAGCGCTACCTGCGCGAGGTGCGGGAGCGTCCCGAAGAGGCCCACTACCGGCACCGCCGCACCCTCTACCGCATCGCGGTGGCCTACTGGGTGCGGGCCTGTGGGCTGCCCTACCTGCCGCCCTATGTGGGGGGCCAGCGGGCCCCCGATGCGGAGCGCATCCTGCGGGAGCTCGAGCGCGAGCTTTCCACTAAGCAGCTTCCCGGCGACCGCTACATCGCCTTGGCCATAGATGTAGCCCTGAAGCTCTCCTTGCTGCTGCCCGCTGACCAGGCCGAGCGGATGATGCAGGGTTATCTAAAACAGAACGACCCCTACTTCCAGGCCCAGGCCCGGCTGGGCTACGCCGAGACCCTGGCCAGGCAGGGGAAGTGGGCTGAGGCGCTGGCCCAGGTGGTCCAGATCGGCGAGCTACAGGACCCTGGGGTACAGGCCTGGAAGCTGGGGCTGGAGACCCAGGCCCTTCTAGGCCTCGGGCAGGAGGAGGCGGCCTGGAAAAAGCTGCAAAGCAGCGCCGGGCTGCCTGCCCCCTACCGGGCCCAGCTCGGCCGCGTGCTAGGCCGGATATGGCCCCAGGAGGCCCTGCGGGAGCGGCTCCAGACCCAGTCCCCCCTGGCCCTGGAGGACTGCTTGTCCCTGCGGCTTAGCCAGGCTGCCCCCTACACCTGAAGCTCCCGCAAAAACCCCCGCAGGGCGGTGTTGAAGGCCTTGGGGTTCTCCCGGCTGGCCAGGTGCCCTGCCTCGGGCAGGATGAGCATCCGGCTGTCCGGGATTTGCACGGCCATGGCCCGGGCCTCGGCGGGAGGGGTCAGGGTGTCCTCCTCCCCCACCAGCACCAAAGCCGGTACCGAGATGCCAGGTAGCAAGGGGGTGGAATCGGGGCGTTGAGCCAGCGCTTCCAGGCTTTTGGCCACCCGGAGGGGGTCGGCCTGGAGCTGGGCTTGGCGGGCCCAGGCCACCACCCCAGGGCGCCGGGCGTGGGTGGTGGGCCCCAGGTGGCTTTTGAGGGTGGCCTCGGGGAAGAAGGCCATCCCCTCCTTTCGCACCCGTTCGGCCTGTTCCAGCCGCAGCCGCCGCCCCTCGGGGGTGTCCGGCGTGGCCCGGGTGTCGGCCAGCACCATGCCCGCAAAGCGCTCCGGCTCGAGGTTCCAGAGCCTAAAAATCACGTACCCACCCATTGAAAGCCCCACGAAGACCGCCTTTTGCCAGCCCCGCTGGTCCATCTCCACCAGCACGTGGGCTGCGGCCCCCTCTAGGGTCTCAAAGCCCAAGATGTCCGGCATCAGGACGGGGTGGCCCTGGACCGCCTCGAGCTGAGGCTCCCACATGGCTGGACCATAGGGGAAAGCGTGTAAAAAGACCACAGGCGTGGACATGCCTCGAGCATAGCGTGGAAGGTGCCCTAGTGGCCATCGGCCTGTGGCGCTTGGGCTATCCTCGCGAGAGCCGGGCTAGGGCGGCCTGGTAAAGCCGCTCCACATCGGTTTCGCCAGTCTCGAGCTGGTGCTCGTAGGCGGCTTTCAGGATGGGGCCGAACCCCTTTCCGGGGCGGTGGCCCCGCGCAATCAGGTGCCGCCCCATCAGGATAGGCTGTACCGGTACCGGCTGGGGCTCAAAAAACGCCCAGGCCTCCTTGGGCCTGCGCCCGGCCCCGTCGGCTTCAAAAAGGGCCTTCAGCACTTCCAGGTGTGGCCCGGCCTGGGCTTGGAAGCGGCGGATGGCCGCGGGGGTGGGTTTGCTCAGTACCGGGACCATGTGCAGACCGGTGGTGACCACCAGCTCGTCGCGTAGATGGCTGGGTAGGCGGAGGTCGCGGGCAATGCGGGGGATGAGGGCTGCCCCCACCCGCTCGTGGCCAGGGAAGCTGTACCAACCCTCGGGTTTCCAGCGGGCGGTGTCCCGCTTGCCGATGTCGTGCAGAAGGGCGTGCCACCGGTACTGTGGAGGGGCGCGGTCCACCACCTCTAGCACATGGGTAAGCACGTCGCCTTCCGGGTGCCAGTGGGGGTTTTGCAGGAGGAGGTGGTTGTCCTCAAACTCCGGGATGAGCCGCTGAAGGATTTCTAACTCGTAGAGGTAGCGGAGAAAGCGGCTGGGCTGGGCGGGTGGGGGCGCAGCGAAAGCCTTGTTGAACTCCGCGGTAACCCGCTCCACGGCCACATGAGCAAGCACCTTCGGCGCGGCCTCGCGGGCGGCTTTCAAGGTTTCCTTCTCAATCTGGAAGCCGTAGCGCGCGGCGAACCGGCCCGCCCGAATCACCCGCAGGTAGTCCTCCCGGAAGCGCTCCAAGGGGTCGCCTACCGCCCGGATGACGCCCGCCTCCATGTCCCGCTGGCCGCCGTAGGGGTCAATAACCCGGCCTTGGGCGTCCATGGCGATAGCCCCTATGGTGAAGTCGCGGCGGGCCAGGTCCTCCTCTATGCTTCGGCCCCAGGCCACCTTGGCCCTTCGCCCGTAGGTCTCCACGTCGCGCCGGAAGGTGGTGACCTCGTAGGGGCGGTGGTCAATCAGCACGGTAACCGTGCCGTGCTCGAGCCCGGTCGGGGCTACCCCGAGGCCCGCCTGCCGAGCCAGCCGCATGACCTCCTCCGGGGGGGCCGAGGTGGCGAAGTCTAGGTCTTCGGGCTCGAGCCCCAAGAGGATGTCCCGGACCGCTCCTCCCACCAGGTGGAGGTCGGGCAGGAAGGAGAGCCGCTCCAGCACCGCGCGGTGGTCCACAGGGACTAGAGGGTAGCACGCGGTCTGCCGGTTGCCAAGGCTGCTCAGCTCGAGCCCTCGCCCGACCAGAGGTCTGCAAACCCATCTAGAATCCGGGCGATGTGCCGCGCGGCGTTGTGGAAGTCCTGCAGGCGGATGTTCTCGTTGGGGGCGTGGGTGCGGTTGGTGATGCCAAAGCCCACCCCGGCGTCAATTACCGGGATGCCCAGAGGCCCGGCGAAGGCGTAGACGGGCGAGCTGCCGCCGGTGAGGGGGATGAGCTGGTAGGGCTTCCCGTAGACCTCCTCGCCCGCTTGGGCGGCCAGCCGCACCAAAGGGTGCTTGGGGTCGGAGCGGGCCGGGAACATGTAGTCGGTGTAGGTGATGCGCACGTCGGTGAAGCCCTCGGCGTCCAGATGGACCCGCAGCTTTTTTAGGATGTCGGTGGGGTCTTGGTCGGGCACCAAGCGGAAGTCCAGCTTGGCTGAGGCTTTGGCCGGGATGACGGTCTTGTTGCCGGGGCCCTGGTAGCCGGTGGTGATGCCCTGGATGTTGCAGGTGGGGTTGAAGACGGCCTTGCGCAGCTCAAAGCCTTGCAGATTGTTCACAAAACCCCGCACCCCAAAGGTCTCACGCAGGTAGGGCTCGAGGTCGGGCAGCCGGCGCAGCAGCTCAAGGTCTTCCTCCGAGATGGGGCGCACCTGGTCGTAGAAGCCGGGAATCAGGATGCGCTCGTTCTCATCTTTGAGCGAGGCCAGGGCCCGCACCATGCGCCAGGCCGCGCTGGGCAGGATGTGGGCGTTGCCGGAGTGCGCGTCGCGGGAGAGGGTCTTTACCTCGAGCTCCACCGCCAGAATTCCCCGCCGCCCCAGCGAGGTGCCAGGCCGCTCCTCAAAGTCTATGCCCCCCTCCTCCCAGATGGCCCCGTCGCACTTGAGCAAGTCCAGGTGATCCTGAACGAATTTGGCGATGCCAGGGCTGCCCACCTCCTCGTTGCCCTCCACCACGAAGAGCACCCCGCAGGGTAGCTCCCCCCCGTGGGCGGCCCGCACCGCATCTACTGCGGCCAGGCGGGCCATGAACTCGCCCTTGTCGTCCTTGGCCCCGCGGGCGTAGAGCTTTCCATCCCGGATTTGCGGCGCGAAGGGGGGCGAGTCCCAAAGCTCCAGGGGCTCGGGGGGTTGCACGTCGTAGTGGTTGTAGAAGAGCAGAGTGCGCTCAGAGCGGCCTTTAGCCCGGCCCACCACCACTGGGTTGCCGTAGCCCTCAAACTTCTGGGTCTTTAGGCCGTGCTTTTGCAGGATTTGCTCCACCAAATCGGCGCATTCCCGCACCCCCTCGCCGGTGGCCGAGACGCTGGGCTGGGCGCAGAGCTTCATGGTCTCCTGCAGGTAGGTCTCCAGGTTTTGCTCCAGGAAGCGATCTATGGCGTTGGGCATAGCTAAACTATAGGCCCTTACCGCCACCGCAAGAATCCCTGGGGCTAGACCACCTCGAGCTGCCCCGCGAAGACCCGGCCTATCGGCCTTTCCCCTTCCCACAGGGTGAGGTCGGCGGGGGCTCCTGGACGAATACGGCCGTGCTCGAGCCAGCCCGCGGCCAGGGCCGCGCCTCGGGTGTGGGCCCAAAGCACCTCTTCTGGGGTCAGGTTTTGCTTGGGGTTCAAGGGATGCTGGGTGGCAGCCTGTAGGTTGAGTTCAAAAAGTGGCCGCATCACCGGGGCGTCCGAGCCAAAGGCCACCGGCAGCCCGGTGCTCCATAGGTCCCGCAGGCGGAAGGCCTCAGCCTCTCGCCCGGGCTGGTGTTGCCGCACCAGCTCGGCATCCCCCAGGAGGTGCATGGGCTGCAAGGAGAGGGCTAGAGGCAGCCCAGAAAAGCGCCTTAGGTCTGGGTTGCGCACATGCTGGACATGCTCCATGCGAAAGGGGCGCCGCGCCCAGGGCTTCAGGCGCCAGAAGACCCCCAGCACCTCCTGCACCGCCCGGGTTCCAATTGCGTGGACCGTCAGACCAAACCCGGCCTCCAGGACCTTCCGCCCTTCCTGCTCAATTTGTTCGGGCGCATCAAGGGGCATTCCTGCTGAGCCGTCTGGATAGGGCTCCACCATCCAGGCCGTGCGGCTGCCTAAGGCCCCGTCGGCGAAGAACTTAACCGCCGCTAGCTCCAGCCTGTCCCCGTGCCAGCCGGGGGAGGCCTCGAGCCAGTCTTCGCGGTCCAAAGCCCACCAGAGCCGCACCGGCAGTTCATCGGCCAGCTCCAGGGCCAGCTCAAAAGGGCACCAACCCATGTGGTGCACCGCGGTGTAGCCTCGCCGGGCCAAGTCCTCAAGGCCCCGCTTCAAATCGGCCTTTCCTGGCCTGGGCAGCATCCGGCCTACTAACCCCTGGGCGTTTTCCAGGAGATAGCCGGTGGGTGCACCACCCTCATCCCGGAGCAAGGCCCCCCCGGGAGGGTCGGGGGTTTCTGCTCCAACCCCGGCCAGGGCCAGGGCCAGGCTGTTGACCCAGGCCGAGTGCAGGTCGCGGCTTTGTAGGTAGACCGGGTGATGGGGGGCTGCCTCGTCCAGCAGCCGGCGGGTGGGGTATTCCCGAAATAGATAGCCCGCCCCCCGTATCCAGCTACCCGGAGGTAGTTGGCGGGCTTTTTCGGCCACCTTTTGGGCTACCGCTTCCGGTTCCGTGAGGCCCTGTAGGTCAAGGCTCTCGAGTTGCTGCCCCCAAAGCTGGGGATGGGCGTGGGCCTCATGCAGCCCTGGGGTAATCGCTTCAAAGGTATACCTGCGGGCGCCTGGGTACCGGGCGCAGAGGGCCTCCCGGCTCCCCACGTCGGCAACCTGTCCCTTTTGCAGATAGACCGCTTCGGCTTCTCCAAACTCGCTAAAGGTGATGACCCGTCCCAGAAGGAGCATAGGCGTATGCTAGGTCGGCTCGGCGCGAGCCACAAAACCCTCGAGGTTTCGTTAGAACCGAGCCCCTGCCGAAAAGCTTAGCAGGGCTCCTCCTCCAAATCCCCCCATAAGCCCCACCTCGGTCAGGAAGGACTCACCCCGGTAGCCTAGGCTAAGCTGATATACCAGCGCGCCAAGACTCCTAAGGGTCGTGTTGTTGCTTTGGAAGGCAATTCCGTGGAGCCGAGGGGAGAGGTAGAAGGGGTCTAACCCAATCAGCAAACCTATGTCTCCGGCCAGGGGAAGCCCCTCAGCGACGATCAGCGGGGGAAGTGTACCCCCCACGTCCAGGGACAAACCTGGTTCAACCGCCCACTTAATCCCCGCACGGAGGCCCATCTGAACCGAGAAGTTGTACTCTACATTCCCATCCCCAAAAGCGTAGGCAGCGTAGGGCAGGACTAGCGCGCCGCCAGCATCCCGAGAGGCGATTAAGCTGCCCCCTAGAGTAAACTGCCGGCCCTGCACAACCTCTGGGGTGCGCAGGGTTGCAATGGGAATACAGCCCGTCAGAAAAAGAGCGAACACAACCCCAGCTACCTGCCGCCCACGCATAACTTTGACCTCTCTTAGCCTGCATTCTACAAAAAATAAATAACCCACCCCTTGCGGGGGTGGGTCGAACCCAAAAAGCGCAGGCTGGGCGGTTTTTAGGGCGCCCTTCGGCGCCAACTCCTTAGAAAGGAGGTGATCCAGCCGCACCTTCCGGTACAGCTACCTTGTTACGACTTAGCCCCAGTCATGAGCCTTACCCTAGGCGCCTGCCTGTGGCTCCCGGCGACTTCAGGCAAGACCCACTCCCATGGCTTGACGGGCGGTGTGTACAAGGCCCGGGAACGTATTCACCGCGGCATGGCTGATCCGCGATTACTAGCGATTCCGGCTTCATGGGGTCGAGTTGCAGACCCCAATCCGAACTGAGCCCGCTTTTCCGCGATTGGCTTCCCGTTGCCGGGTCGCAGCGCTCTGTGGCGGGCATTGTAGCACGTGTGTCGCCCAGGTCGTAAGGGCCATGCGGATCAGACGTCATCCCCGCCTTCCTCCTGCTTTCGCAGGCAGTCTCGCTAGAGTGCCCGGCCAAACCGCTGGCAACTAGCGACAGGGGTTGCGCTCGTTGCGGGACTTAACCCAACATCTCACGACACGAGCTGACGACGACCATGCAGCACCTGTGTCAGGGCTCCCTCGCGGGCACCCCCAGCTTTCACCAGGGTTCCCTGCATGTCAAGACCTGGTAAGGTTCTTCGCGTTGCTTCGAATTAAACCACATGCTCCACCGCTTGTGCGGGCCCCCGTCAATTCCTTTGAGTTTCAACCTTGCGGCCGTACTCCCCAGGTGGAGTGCTTAACGCGTTAGCTTCGGCACCCGGCGGATGCCGGACACCCAGCACTCATCGTTTAGGGCGTGGACTACCCGGGTATCTAATCCGGTTTGCTCCCCACGCTTTCGCGCCTCAGCGTCACATGTCGTCCAGGTAGCTGCCTTCGCTATCGGCGTTCCTTCCGGTATCTGCGCATTTCACCGCTACTCCGGAAATTCCACTACCCCCTCCGACCGTCTAGCCTTACAGTATCCAGCGCACCCCCGGGGTTGAGCCCCGGTCTTTAGCACCGGACTTGCAAGACCGCCTACACGCCCTTTACACCCAGTAAATCCGGGTAACGCTCGCACCCTCCGTATTACCGCGGCTGCTGGCACGGAGTTAGCCGGTGCTATTACCTGGGTACCGTCATTATCGTCCCCAGTTCAGAAGTTTACACCCCGAAGGGCTTCCTCCTTCAAGCGGTATCGCTCCGTCAGGCTTTCGCCCATTGCGGAAGATTCCTAACTGCTGCCTCCCGTAGGAGTGGGGTCCGTGTCTCAGTACCCCTGTGGCTGGCCGTCCTCTCAGACCAGCTACGCGTCGTCGGCTTGGTGGGCCATTACCCCACCAACTACCTGATGCGCCGCAGGCCCATCCCAAAGCGCCGGAGCTTTAAACACACCCCACAGGATGTGTCCACATCCGGGATTAGCCAGGATTTCTCCTGGTTGTCCCAGACTTTGGGGTAGGTCACCTACGTGTTACTCACCCGTCCGCCACTGGCTGCAAAAACAGCCCGTTCGACTTGCATGTCTTAGGCATACCGCCAGCGTTCACCCTGAGCCAGGATCAAACTCTCCAACAAAAAGAACGTGGAAAATAAACCACGTAAGCGTCAGTGTGTGTGCTGGTCTCCCCTTGTCAAGGTTCCCGGCTACCTTTCGGCAGCGCAACGAGAAGTCTAGCCATCCCCTGCAGACCTGTCAAGCCCCCCCACCAGGGTCATCCGCGCCGAGCGAAGCTGCAAGGCCCTCAGCAGGTCGGTCTTGCTCAGAATACCCACCAGGTTGCCCGCCTCGTCCACCACCACCAGCCTGGAAAAGCCCTCCTGGGCCATGCGCTGCAGGGCCGCGAGGGCCTCCGCCTCAGGGCCGATCTGGGCAGGAGGGCGCATGCGCTCCAGCACCCGGGTCTGCGGGGTAGCCCCACGCAGGTCCTCCAGGCTGATGAGGCCCAAAAGCCGTCCTTCCTCCACCACAGGGTAGCCCACATGCCGCTCCTGCATCATCTTGTCCAGGAGTTGGGCCACGCTCAAACCGGGAGGGACCGTACTCACCTCGCGGGTCATCAGGTCGCCCACCCTCAGGCCTTCCAAGGTGCGGCTCAAGATGGACTGCTCCGCCTCGGCGCTGGCCGCCATATAGACGAAAAACGCCACCAAGAGCATGAAGAGGTTGCCAATCAGAAGTCCCAGCAGGCCCAGGGCAAAAGCCAGCACCTTGCTTACCGCAACCGCCGTCTGGGTGGCCTCGAGGTAAGGGCGGTACAGGGCCAGCAGGCTGCGCAGGATACGCCCGCCGTCCAGCGGCAAGGCCGGCAGCAGGTTGAAAAGGGCCAGGCTCAGGTTGATGAAGGCCAAATAGCCCAGCAGGAACTGCCCAACCGCCCCCTCTACCAGCCCCCGCGACAAGGCGCTCAACCCCGAGAGCAGAAAGCTCACGATGGGCCCGGCAATGGCAATAACCGCCTCAGCCCCCCGGGCCCGGGGTATGGCCTCGAGCTGAGCCACCCCCCCCAGGAGCCAGAGGGTAATCTCGCGGGTCCTTACCCCATAGGCCTGCGCGGCCATGGCGTGGCCCAGCTCGTGCAAAAGCACGCTCAGAAAAAGCCCAACGGCCGCCAACAGCCCCAGCAAGTAGGGCGTGGCTCCCTCAAGAAGCCAAGGGGCCGGCTCTATTTGGAAAAGGCGCAGGTACAGGGTGAGCTGGCTGCCAATCAGGAAGGCCAAGAGCGGCAGCACCACCAAAAAGCTCAGGTCAAGCGAGAGGGGTATGCCCAGCGGGCGGAAGGGGAGCTTGAAGGTGCGGGAGAACATCCAGTCAATGTTACCTCAGGGGGCAGGGCGCGAGGCCGCCCGGGAAAACCCGGTTCACGCCTGAAGGCCCTAGACTGGTGGTGTGCGCTTGGTGCTCGTGCCCACCCCTATAGGAAACCTCGAGGACATCACCCTGCGGGCGCTACGGGTGCTCAAGGAAGCAGAGGTGGTGGCCTGCGAGGACACCCGGCGCACCGGAATTCTGCTCAGGCACTTTGGCATCGCCAAGCCCACCATACGGCTTGACCAGCATACCATGGGCCAGGCCAAGCGGCTCCTGGAGGGCTACCAACAGGTGGCCTACGTAACCGATGCCGGCACCCCGGGCATCTCCGACCCTGGGGCCGAGCTGGTTTCCCTGGCCCTGCGGGAGGGTTGGGAGGTGGAGGTGCTGCCCGGCCCCACCGCCCTGGTCCCCGCTTTGGTGGCCTCAGGCCTGCCCACCGCTCGCTTCGCCTTTGAGGGCTTCCTGCCGCAAAGGCGCTCGGAGCGCAAGGAGCGCCTCTTGCGCCTCGCCCCTGACCATACGCTGGTGCTCTACGAGGCCCCCCATCGCCTGCGGCGCACCCTGCAAGACCTGGCCGAGTTCTACGGCCCCGAACACCCCATTGCTGTCGCCCGCGAACTCTCCAAGAAACACGAGGAGCTTTGGAGGGGCCCCCTCCAAGCAGCGCTGGAGCACTTCCAGGAGCCCCGGGGTGAGTTTGTTCTGGTCGTGGGGCCCAAAGGTCCCAAGCCGGCCGCAAAACCGGCCGAGGCCTCCGAGCTAGCCGCTCAGCTCCGGGCCCAGGGCCTAAGGGGCAAAGCCCTGGTCAGGGCTTTGGTGGAGGCTGGGGTGCCCCGCAACCAGGCCTATGCCCTGGCCCACCTGACATGATTGCGCGGTTTCCCGGTAAACTAACTGGCGGCTTTTGGCCTATCGTTCCTGAGCCTTTTGCGGAGCCTTGCATGAAGCGAATCGCAGTGTTTACCAGTGGAGGGGACGCCCCCGGGATGAATGCGGCCATCCGAGCGGTGGTGCGGAACGGGGTTGCCCACGGCCTGGAGGTCATCGGCATACGCAACGGCTACCAAGGCATGATTGAGGGCGACTTTGTGCCCCTAGGACCACGGGATGTGGCCAACATCCTGCAGCGGGGGGGCACCATCTTGCTCACCGCACGCAGCAAGGATTTCATGAGCCCCGAGGGTCGGGCCAAAGCCGCGGAGAACCTAAAAAAGGCCCAAATTGACGGGGTCATCGCCATCGGCGGCAACGGCACCTATGCCGGCGCGGCCAAGCTCATTGAGGAGCACCATATCCCCGTGGTGGGCGCCCCCGGCACCATTGACAACGACCTGTACGGCACCGACTACACCATCGGCTTTGACACGGCGGTCAACACCGCCCTAGAAGCCATTGACCGCATCCGCGACACCGCCGCCAGCCACTCCCGGGTTTTCTTCATTGAGGTAATGGGGCGCCACGCGGGGTTTATCGCACTCGAGGTGGGCATCGCCGGTGGAGCCGAGGTCATCGTAATCCCCGAGATTCCCACCGACGCCAAAACCTGCGCTGAGGTCATCAACAAGTCGGCTGAAAAGGGCAAACGCTCCTCCATCGTGGTGGTCGCCGAAGGGGGCTATGAAGGAGGAGCTGAGCAGCTCGAGAAGGACGTGCGCCAATACTCCGGCTTTGAGGGCCGGGTCTCGGTTCTAGGGCACATCCAGCGGGGCGGCAGCCCCACCGCCAAGGACCGGGTGCTGGCCAGTCGGCTGGGCGCAGCGGCAGTGGAAGCCCTGATCAGCGGGGCCAGCGGCGTAGCGGTGGGAGAGGTGAACGACGAGATTCGCCTTACCCCCTTCAAGGAAGCCATAGAGCAGCGCAAGGAAATCAACCAGAAGAAGTTTGAGCTGGCCAAGGTGCTGGCCCTCTAGGCGGCCCTACCCTGGCGCAAAAGCCCTGCCATCGCGGCAATCAGCAGGGATAGGCCGGCCACCAAAGCCAGCGAAACCCGCAAAGAGGTGGCCTCTGCGATAAGCCCTATTAGGGGCGGCCCGGCCAGAAAACCCAGGTATCCCATGGTGGCCACTGAGGCCAAGGCCACCCCCGCCGGCACCCCCGGCACCCGCCCGGCCGCGCTGAAGGTCAGGGGAAAGAGCGTGCAGTAGCCTAGGCCCACCACCGCGAAACCCAAGAGGGCCACCCCAGCGTGCTGGGTCAGCAGGGCCAGCCCGAAGCCCAGGGCCGCCAATAGCCCGCCGGCTCGAGCCAGGGCCACCGGGCCAAAGCGGTGGGTGAGGGCGTCTCCGGCCAGGCGCCCCACCACCATAGCCAGAGAAAAAGCCGAGTAGGCCAGGGCGGCCACGGCCTCGCTGCTGCCCAGCACCTGCCTCATGAACACCGCACTCCAGTCGCCCACTGCCCCTTCACCCAGCCCGGTACAGAACACGATTAGGCCGAGGCCTAAGAGGGTGCCCCGGGGCCAGACAAACCGCGGTCCCCCCGCAACAGGCCGGGCCTCCAGCAAATGCCGGCTGGCCCAGAGCAAAATCCCCACCGACCCCACCGCGGTCCAGCCAAAAAAAGCCAAAGGCCCCATCCCCACCGCCGCAGCGC
>NZ_QWKZ01000150.1 GCF_003574085.1 Meiothermus luteus
GGGCGCCTCATCCTGAGACTCCCTGGCTTCCTTGGGAAGGAGGGGCCTTGGAGGGGCAGGTGGGGCTGGATGGGGTCTGGCGGCTGGCTTACAGCGACACTGGGGAGCGGCAGCGGCTCCGGTTTGAGGGCCGCTTGCTGGAGGGCCGCCTGGTAGCCCAAGGCCCTTGGCTCGAGGGCCAGATGGGCTACGCTGCGGGAACCTGGCAGGGCCGCCTGCGCGCTGAGCTTCCTCTGGAGCCCCTGGCCAGCCGGCTCCAGCTTGATTTGGAGGGGAAGGAGGTTCTGGAGGCCAGCGGCAGCCTCAGCGGCGATTTGGGTCGCTTGCGCCTGGAGGCGCGCCTTGGGCGGGATGGGCTCGAGGCCCGTGCTGGTTTTAGCGACCTGGCCCTGGAGGAGGTACCCTGGGTGAGCGCCCGCTTGCCTTTTATCCGCGGCCGCGCCACCGGCCTGGTGGAGTATGCGGGAGGACGGCTGGTGTTTGGGGCCAGCAGCCCGGCCCTCCGGGTCAGAGGGGACGACCTGGCCCTGGCCAGCCGCCTAAGCGGGAGCTGGCAGAACGGCTCCATGCAGGCTGAGCTGAACCTAGAACGCCCCCAAGGAGAGGGGAGCTTGGGCCAGGATGGCCTCATGGGCCCCCAGCGTACCCAGCTTCGCCTTCGGTTGGAGAACAACCGCCTCCAAGGGGAAGTGAGGGCGGCGGCTTTTCCTCTGCACTGGCTGTTTTCTGCCTGGGCCGGCGACCTGGCCGGGCAGGCCTTCTGGACGGGTCAGGCGCGCTTTAACCTCGACCTCATCAACCCCTGGGCCTCCCAAGGGGTCTTGGTGGGGGAGCGGCTGCGCTTCCAGGGGGGAGGCGATACCCTGGTGGGCAGCGCGGCCCTGCGCTTTGAGCAGGAACGGCTTTATGTGGACCACCTGGCCCTTGCGGGTAGGGGTACCTGGCGGGGCTCAGGGTACTACGGCCGCCGGGGCAGCAACCTACAGCTAGACCTGGAGAACACCGTTTTTACCCCGGTGCTGCAGGTGGTTCCCAACCTCAAGCCCCTGGCCCCGGAGGGCAGCGGTACCCTGAGGCTCCGCTCGAGCGGCCAGGTCTTTGAGCTGACCCTGGAGGACTTCCGTTTCAAGCTGGGCCCGGTGCGGGCCGAGACCCCTCGGGCGACCCTACGGGTGGCCGAGACCGCCAGCGCCGAGGGGCGCATCCAGCTCACCGCGCCCTTTCCAGCCGAAGCCCAGCTGTCCGGTGAGGGCAACCTGACCAACTTCACCGTGCGGGCCTTGGGAACCGCCAACCTGCCCCTGCTCAACCCGGACGAGCCCTTTGAGCTGAGCTTCAGCTACCCCGCCTATACCCTAAACGCTTCCTTGCGCAATCAGCAGGCCCGGCTGTACGGGACGCTTTTCCCTCAGCTCGTGCTGACCTTGCAAGGGCCGGTTCCGGTGAGCTACCCTCGCTACTTCCTGCTTGAAGGTCTTCTGGAAACCAACCTAATCCTGCGCTACCAGCGGGGGGTCTACATCGCCCAGGGGGCGGTGGAGGTGCTCCGGGCCCGGTTGGGCCTTCCTGAGGGGCAGCGCGAGGTCTCCATCCCGGCCTCCGCGCTTAAGCCTCAGCCGGCCGAGGCGATGCCCTTGGAGTTCGCCAACATTCTGTTCCGGGCCGAGCGGGGCGTTCTCATCCAGGAATCGCTGGCCCAGGGGGAGCTGGCTGGGGAGGTCTACCTAGGGGGCAGCCTGGCCGACCCCTACCTTTTTGGGGAGGTGGTACCCCTACGGGGCAACTTCAAGCTCTGGGACCGCGACTTTACCATTCGCGACCGGAGCCAAGAACGCAGCTACGCCCGCTTCTCGCCCTCGGCGGGTATCCTGCCGGAGCTGCAGATTATCGCCGATACCACGGTGCAGGACCGGGGCCAGGAGAACCGGCGGATTCAGATAAACCTCACCCTAAAGGGGGAGTTCTTGCGCCAGAACGGGCGCATCAAAGTCAGCCTCACCCCCTCCTTCACCGCCTGGTACAACGGTGAGCCGGCCCGCAAGGCCGATGGCCAGAGCTACACCGACGCGGAGATTTACGCCTTGCTGCTGCTGGGCCGCTCCGACCTCTCGGCCCTCCCGGCCGACATCGCCCAGACGGGCCTGCAAGCGGCGGTCCAGAACTTCATCGTGGGCCAGCTCGAGCGCGAGCTGGCCAAGGCCTTGGGGCTGGACCAGGTTCGGGTGGAGATACCCGCCCTCAATGGGGGGACCCTCGAGGAGACCCGCTTCACCATCGGGCGCTACCTCCTTCCCGAGCTGTTCTTCGCCTACAGCGTGGACCTGCGGGGGTACCAGACGGTGTTTGCAGAGTACCAGCAAGGCGACTTCCGCTTCCGCTTCAGCAGCGAGGTCTTTCCCCAACCCCGGCCAGAGCTGACCCTGGGCTACACCCTGCGGCCGCTGGGGGCCGACCTGACCTTGGACATCGCCACCGGCATCGGGGACGGCACCCGAGGGGATGGGGTGCGCTTTGGGGTTGGCCTGACCTTCCGCTTCTAAATCTCCAGCGCCCGTGCCTGGACCTGATGGAACCCGGCCCACTCCGCCTCGCTCCGGTGGTCGTGGCCCAAAAGGTGCCACAGGGCATGGGCGGCCAGCACCCGGAGTTCCTCCTCTAGGCTGTGGCCCAGGGCCTCGGCCTGCCGTCTGGCGGTCTCGAGGCTGATGACGATATCCCCCAGGTGGGGGGGGACGAAGGGGTCGCCGGGCTCGTAGCTGGGGAAGGAGAGCACATCGGTGGGCGCATCCTCGCCCCAGTGGGCCTTTTTTAGAGCCCGCACCTCCGCGTCGTCGGTCAGGATCAGGGTCAGGGCCTTGTCGCCCTGCCCCAGCTCGGCCATGAGCCGCTGCAGTACCTGCTTAAGCCGGGCCTTGAGCCCTCTGGGCAGGGGGGCGTGGGCGACCAGGGCGACGGTGGCCATCTCCAT
Organism: Meiothermus luteus; assembly: GCF_003574085.1. Classification (GTDB taxonomy): domain Bacteria; phylum Deinococcota; class Deinococci; order Deinococcales; family Thermaceae; genus Meiothermus; species Meiothermus luteus. The sequence goes on from NZ_QWKZ01000150.1 coordinate 2,969, forward strand.
CTACGAGGAGCGCTCGGTCTCGTACTCGTAAGACTCGTAGGCCTTGATGATGCGGGCCACCAGGGGATGGCGCACCACGTCCGATTCCAAGAAGCGTTGCTGGGCGATACCCTGGATGCCTTTTAGGATGCGCAAAGCCTCTACCAGGCCGCTTTTCTGAGCTTTGGGCAGGTCTATTTGGGTGATGTCGCCGGTGATGACCACCCGGCTGTTAAAGCCCATCCGGGTCAGAAACATCTTCATCTGCTCAGGGGTGGTGTTCTGGGCCTCGTCTAGGATGATAAAAGCGTCGTTCAGGGTGCGCCCCCGCATGAAGGCCAGGGGGGCTACCTCAATGACCCCGGACTGGATGTACTGCTCAAACCGCTCGGCGTCAATCATGTCAAAAAGCGCGTCGTAGAGGGGGCGTAGGTAGGGGTCTATCTTGGCCTGGAGGTCGCCAGGTAAGAACCCCAGCCGTTCCCCGGCCTCCACCGCGGGTCGGGTCAGGATGATGCGCTTGACCCTTTTGGCCTTAAGGAAGGCCACCGCCATGGCTACCGCCAAGTAGGTCTTGCCGGTTCCTGCAGGCCCGATGCCGAAGGTGATGTCGTGGGTGCTGATGGCCTCCACATACCGGCGCTGCCCCGGGGTCTTGGGTTTGAGCCGCCCAGGCAGAACGATTTCTCCCCCCAGGCTGGGAGCGATGGTCTCTTCGGAAAAGGACTGCCCGTTCTCAGCCACTAAGACGACCTGCTCGAGGGTTCCTGCGTCAAGCTCGGCCCCCTGGCGTACCAAGGTGACCAGGTCGCGCACCACCTGTTCGGCCAGGCGCACGTCCTCGGGCGGGCCAGAAATCTGCACCTCCTGGCCCCGCACCACGAGCTGGGCAGGGAGCAGCTTGCGAAGGGTCTTGAGGTGCTTGTCCCCCTGGCCCAGCAGGGCCAGGGCTTCCTGGGGAGAGCGTAGGGGCACTACCGCCTTGGTTTCCTTACCCTTCTCCAATATCGGCTCCTGGGTTCGGCCAGTATCTGATGCCAAACCACACCATTCAGAATAGCATCCCCACGGGTGGATAGCCGCCAGCCTTCGGAGGACCGGGGCTTTGTCGGGGGCGGGGTTGGG
>NZ_QWKZ01000151.1 GCF_003574085.1 Meiothermus luteus
GTGGGGGAGAGGTCTCAAAGAAGGAGAGCCCTCCCTGGGCCTGTAGGCTGAGGGGGCTTTGGACGGCCCTTAGCTGGGCCTGGGCGGCTTCTAGACTGAGCCGGGCTTGCAGCAGGCTGGGGTGGTTCTCCAGCGAGGCGAAAAACCCCTGTCCGAGCGAGAGGCCCCCAAGGACAAGGAGCGCGAAGGATGTTAGGAGGCTGCGCTTCATGGCTGTGTGGTGCCCTTTTCTCTGGGTTCAATCAGCTTGCGGTAGCTCCTGAGCAGCATCTCCAGCTCCTCGGGGCTCAGCCGGCTGAAGCGCTCTCGCGAGACCTGCTTCCAGTTTTCCCGCATGCGCTCGAGCAGCCCTTCCCCCTCTGGGGTTAGGAGGATTCGCACCTTTCGCCGGTCCTCCGGGTCCAGCTCGCGCCGCACCAGCCCCCTTTCCTCTAGGCCCGCCAGGAGCTGCGAGACCCCTTGGGGGGAGGTGTCCATCACGAAGGCCAAGGCTGAGGGCTGGTCCATGCCCCCCGCCACGCACATCAGGGCGAAGGCCTGCATGGGCGAAAGCCCCAGCCCCTCAAAGGCCCTCTGCTGGTCTAGGCGCATCTGCCAGACCAGGTGGGAGGACAGGTGCCACATCTCCTCCATTATTTCGTCCAATGTAAACTTCATGCCTATGAAATGTTATGGGGGTGGACGGGCGGGCAAAAGCGGTCTTCGCTACAGTTTTCACTAGGGGCCCGGCCGCCAGGGGGAATGCGGTCTGGGGGTCTGCCCTTGCCTCAGGTGCTTTCCTGTGGGATGATACGGCCGAAAGAGAGGCGGCATGCACGTGGTCTACCCCGGGAGTTTTGACCCGCTGCACAACGGGCACTTTGACGTGATTCAGCGCGCTTCCAGACTCTTTGAGCGGGTCACGGTGGCGGTATTGGAGAACCCGTCTAAGCGGGGTTTGTGGCTGTTCACGCCCCAAGAGCGGGTGGAGATTATCCGACGAGCAGTAGCCGAGGCCAGGCTTTTCAACGTGGAGGTGGACTCGTTCCACGGCCTTTTGGCCGAGTACATGCGCCGCCTGGGCTCTAGGGTTATCGTAAAGGGCTTGCGGGCCGTCTCCGACTACGAGAACGAGCTTCAGATGGCCCACCTGAACCGCCAGCTCGGCAACCGGCCCGAGACCTTGTTCATCATGGCCGCTACCCGTTGGTCGTTTGTCTCCTCTACCATGGTCAAGGAAATCGCCCGCTACGGCGGGGATGTGTCCAAGTTGGTGCCCCCGGCCACGGCGGAGGCGCTCAGGGCCAAGATGCTCGCCGCCGAGGGCTAGGGGGTTTCCGGACGGCCTTCCCGGGTTTGGGTTGGGAACCAGGCTTTGATGGGCTTGCTGGAGGGATTGTATGCAGCCGCATAGGAGCAAGTACGGCAACGCGCTGGAAATCGGGCACCTTATCGGGGGTGAGGAGGTCTTTGAGGGGGAGATGCAGGAGCGGCGCAACCCCGCCGACAGGGAAGACCTTGTGGCCCGTTTCCCGGTTGGCGCTAAGGAAACCCTGCGCAAAGCGGCGCGGGCGGCTCAGGAGGCCTTCCGCATGTGGGCCCGTATCCCAGCGCCGGTGCGAGGGGCGGTCTTGATGAACCTGGCCCAGATTCTCACCCGGGAGAAGGAAACCTTGGTGCGCCTGATGGTGCGGGAGGTGGGCAAGACCTTCAAGGAGGCCGGGGGTGATGTGCAGGAAGCCATAGACACCGCGGTCTTCTTCGCCTCAGAGGGCCGTAGGCTCTATGGCCAGACCGTACCCAGCGAAATGCGCGACAAGGAGCTCTTTACCTTCCGCCGCCCCTTGGGGGTGGTGGGGATGATCACCGCGGGGAACTTCCCTATTGCGGTGCCTTCCTGGAAGCTGATACCGGCGGTGCTCACCGGGAATACGGTGGTCTGGAAGCCCTCCGAGGATTCCCCGGCCCTTTCCTATGTCTTTGTCCGGCTCTTTGAGGAGGCTGGGCTGCCTCCGGGGGTCATTAACGTGGTCTTTGGCGGGGGTAAGGACTCCACCGGCCAGTGGCTGGTGGAGCTCATGGATGAGGGGCTTTTGAACAAGTTCGCCTTTACCGGCAGCACCGCGGTGGGTCGCTGGATTGGGGAGGTGGCCGGACGCAACCTGCTGCGGCCCACCCTGGAGCTCGGGGGCAAGAACCCCCTGGTGGTCCTCAGGGACGCCGACCTCGAGCTGGCCGTGGAGGGGGCTTGGTGGAGCGCCTTTGCCACCGGGGGGCAGCGCTGCACGAGCGCCGGGAACATCATCGTGGAGGCCCCTATCTACGAAGAGTTCAAAAAGCGGTTTTTGGAAAAAACCGAGTCCACGGTAGTGGGCAACCCCTTCACCCATCCCCAGGTTACCTACGGGCCCTTTATCAACCAGCGGCTCTTTGAACGCTGGCTCGAGCACTACACCTGGGGCCAGCAGGAGGGGGCCCAGCTCCTTTTTGGGAAGGCCCGTATCACCGTGAAGAACCCCTACCCGCACTTCCAGGGTGACCCCGAGGCGGGGCTTTTCGGCTGGCCCACGGTCTGGGAGGCCCGCCCGGGGATGCGCCAGTTTGAGCAGGAGATCTTTGGCCCCACCATCAACCTGGTGCGGGTGGAGGACCTGGACGAGGCCATTGAGGCGGCCAATGCCCACGGCTACGGGCTGTCCAGCGCGGTTTACACCAACCGGCGCGACTGGGCCTACCGCTTCAAAACCGAGATCAAAGCCGGGATGACCAGCATCAACAACTCCACCGTGGGGGCCGAGGCCCACCTGCCCTTTGGCGGGGTTCGCGGAAGCGGCAACGGGGCCCGGGAGAGCGGGATTTGGGTGATTGAGGAGTACACCTACTGGCAGGCCGTCAACGAGGAGTACTCCGGACGCCTCCAGCTCGCGCAGATGGACACGGGCTACACCCAGCCCAAGCCCCCCACCGACTGGGGGGGCCTCCTGGGGTAGAATGCGCCTATGCGCTACGGGATTGTGTTGCTGTTGCTTGGGCTTTTGCTCTCGGGGTGTGCGCCTGCGGTGCGGGCCGACCCCGGTGAGGTGGTCTACGATGTGAGCGCGACCCTACCCAGCGCCAGCGCCCAGGCCCTCTCCGCCGGGCACCCGGTGGTGGTGCGCCTCGCCCAGGCGGTGGCGGCCTACTACGCCCTAGAGGCCCGGCCCTTGCCGGGGTATAGCCGCTGGGTGCAGCGCCAGGGGGTGGGCTCCACCGCGGTGTACGTTTCCCAGCGGATAAACGCCCAAGGGCAGGTGGAGGCCACCGTGGAGATGCGCTGGACGTTTGCGGTCCGCGCCGATGGGCTTGGCTCGGTGCGGCTGGAGACGCTGGCCTCGGAGATGATTGACGCTGCGTTGGTGGAAGGGCCGGCTTTTGCCTGGCTTGACCGAAACTTCCGCCGTGTGGCCAGCGGGCGCTGACTACCGCTCACCCTTGGGGGCTGGCTCTTCCCTAAGCCGCCCGAACAGCAAGCGGCCCACCTGGGTTTGGATGGCTTGGGTGACCACCACCCCTACCTCCTTGCCCTTGTAGGCGATGGCGTCGTCCACTACCACCATGGTGCCGTCCTCCAGGTAGCCCACTCCTTGGCCTGGCTCCTTGCCCTCTTTGACGATGGTGATGTTGAGGAAGTCCCCTTGCTGCAAGGGGGTCCGAAGGGCGGAGGCCAGGGCCTGGATGGAGAGGGTTTTGACCCCGTAGATGCGAGAGAGCTGGGCCAGGGCGTGGTCGTTGGTGACCAGGGCTGCGCCCAGCTCCTTGGCCTGGGCTAGAATTTGGTCGTCCACCGGGTCGTCCGACTCTGGGTATTCCAGCACCTCCAGGCCCACGCTTGTCTTGAGCCGTTCCAGGGTTTCCAGTCCACGCCGCCCCTTGGCCCTTTTTTGGGCATCGGTGGCGTCGGCAAACTGCTGCAGCTCCCGCAGCACCTGCTTGGGCACAAAGAGAGGACCCTCTAGAAAACCCATGGAGGCCACCTCAGCGACCCGGCCGTCAATGAGCACCGAGGTGTCCAGCACCTTGCCCCCTTTGGGCT
>NZ_QWKZ01000152.1 GCF_003574085.1 Meiothermus luteus
ACCCCGGCCCCCAGCAGGTTGGCCCCCCAGGCCGCCAAGGCCGGGTGAACGGGCCCGGTCAGGGCCACCACCTTGCCCACGCTGAAGGCCACATAGTAGGCGATGGTGAGGACCAGGGCCAGGGCCAAGGCGGTCCCGGGGCTGCTGGCCCGACGCACGGCCACCGGCAGGGCCAGCACCAACACCAGTAGGTTGGCCAGGGCCAGGGCCAGACCGGCGTGCCACTGAGCCAGGGCCTCGCGCCGCTCGGCGGGGGGGGTGGTGGGGTCTTGCAGCTTGCGCCACCAGTTCGAGAGGGCCACCGGGGCCTCAAAGCCTCCGCCGGCGTACTGGGCCTCCAGGTCCTCGCGGCTTTGGGAGAGGCGCACGGTGAGCTCGGCTCCGGGAGCCCCGATGTTCTGGGCTCGGAAGACCTCCTGTAGATGGGCCTCGGCCTCGGCCAGGGTGTTGAACTCGGGGATGGGCAGGCGGGCGAAGTCCAGCGTGAAGACCCGGTAGTCCCGAAAGACCAGGCTCTGGCCAGTGAGGCGGGCGCTTTGGGCCAGGATGATGGTCTGGGTCTGGCCCTGCCAGCGTTCCAGCCGGACCTGCTGGAGCTCGTCCTTTTCCGGATCAAACCCGTCAAAGCGCAGCACGTACTCGCCCACTGCCAGCTCCCGCCCCACCAGGCGGAACTGGGCGGTTCGCTCGGGGACCAGCTCGTTCCAGTAGACCAAGACGGTGGCCCGGTTGGCCCAGGGCACCACCCATTCCGAAAGGGCCAACGAAGCCCCGCTCAACACCAGGCCGCCCAGGAGGAAGACCCGGGCCGCCCGCAGCAGCGGGATGCCGCCAGCTTGCATCACCATAAGCTCGTTTTCCCGGGCCAGGCGGCCAAAGGCCAGCATGACCGAGAGCAGCGCGGCGATGGGCAGAGCCTGGACGGTGGCGTAGGGCACCTGCAGGGCCAGCCACTTGAGGACGCTCAGGGCCTCGGCGGTTCCCAGCCACTGGGCCCGGGGCAGGAGGTTGCTTAGAAGGCCAAAGCCCACGTAGAGAAACAGGCCGAAGGCAAAGACCGGTAGGGCCTCGCGCAGGATATAGCGGTCAAGAAGGGTCATCGGATTTCCAACCCAAAGGTGAACTTTCCGCTGGGGATTTCGTCGGGGTGCTGGGCGATGCGGACCTCCTGGTAGCCCAAGCGCCAGACGAAGCAGCAGTCGGCGTAGCGCAGCTCGAGGCCGAAGCGGCTTACGCCCTGCCGCAGGAAATCATACCCGAGAAGGGGGCTCAGGCTCAGGTCGTAGGTGCAGGTGAGGGGGGATGGGGTAAAGCCCAAGACCAGCTCGCGCCGTTCCCAGTCGCTCCGCCCGTTGCTGGTGGTTTTGCCCACGCAGTCGGCGCAGAAGCTGTAGCGCAGCCAGAACTCGCCGTAGTCCTGCCGGTAGCCAAGCCGCAAGCTGCCTTGGGTCTGGGATTTTAGGAAGTCGTGCTCGGCCCTGAGCTCGAGCCCGGGAAGCTCCAGCCCTCCGAAGAGCCGGTGGGTGGCCTCGCGCCGCTCGAGCCAGAAGCGGCCCAGCCCCGACTCGGTGCCCCAGGAGTAGCCCAGATGCAGGTTGAAAGCCCCTTCGTAGCGCCCCTCTACCTGTCCCCCGTAGGCCAGATACCCCGGGGCCTGGTCGTACAGGGCGAAGACCCCAAAGGGCTCCATGCGCAGGCGAAAAGGCCCTTCCTGTAGGCTCAAGGCGTAGCGTAGCTCAGCCCCCGCGGCCAGGCCCTGGACCTGGGTGGCGGGGGTGCCGTCCCGCCAGTCCTGGGCCACCCAGCCGAAGGGGCTAAAGGCTAGGTCCGCCCAGCTATAGCCCTGCCTCAGCCCAAAGGCGTAGCGGCCCGCCGCGCTGTCGTGGACGAAGAAGAGGGGACCGTCCACCACCTCCCCTGAGCTGGCGAAGCCGCTGGGCTTAGCGTCAAGCTGGAGGCTGGCCCGACGTTGTCTCTCCCGGGCGGATAGCCCCAGGCGCAGCACCGGATCGGGGCTGCCCAGGCGCAGGCCCAGCAGGGTGAGCCGGGTGGAAAACCGCTGGGGGCCGGCCAGGGGGAACTCGCTCAGCCCAAAGTTGAGCCCCTGGTCAAAGTCAAAGCGCAGCGGTGCGGGGAGGGCCTCCCCTGCCTCGGTAAGGCCCAAGACCTCCCCTAGGCTCTGGCCGGGGCTGAAGGTCAGCTCCTCAAAGCGGGCCAGGCCAAAGCGGTAGACCTCGAGCCAGCTCTCCTCCAGCACCGCCTCGCCGGTCTGAGTGTTGAGCACAAGGCTTTGCGAAAGCAGCCGCAGGTCCTCGCCGCATCGGCAGGTGGTGGCCCGCACCCCCGAGGCCCGCAGGGTCTGGCCCTTGACCCAGGCCTCCTCCGCCCAGAAGCGGTAGCGGGGGGTTTCCACCTCCACCTCCCGCGCGGTGAGCTCGCCGCTGGCCTGGTCGTAGCGCAGGCTGGGGGCCCGCAGGGTCAGGCCCCGGGCTTCTAGGCAGGCCCCGTCGGTGAAGAGGGCCACCTCGCCGTCAAACTCGAGGTTCCCTCCCCCGGCCAGGCCCTCTGGGGTCTCCAGGGTGTAGGGCTGTTCCCGGCAGGGGGCGGCCCAGGCCAGGCTGAGGAGGAAGGTGGCGACCAGCGAACCGAGCGCTTGGTTTGTCTTGAGCCTCCACACGCCCTACAGTCTATCGGCGTAGGGCCGCAGCCGGTTCAGGATTTCCGCGGGAACCCGTGTGCTGGCCCGCACCCGGCCCTCGGCAAAGCTCAGCAACAGCGTGCTGTCGGGTCGGTTGCCCCGCAGGGTGGTGCCCCCGTCGCGGAAGGCGAAGGCCCCCAGCACCAGGGCCTGGTTCTTGGGGGTGTCCACCACCACTGTGGCCGCTTCCAGGTAGGGCTCGCTCGAGCGCACCTCCCCCTTGAGGACCAGCACGTCCTCCTTTAGGAGGAGCCCCTGCTGGGCGCTCAGCCCCCGAATCTCCTTGGAGCTAAAGCGTACCCCGTTCAGGCGCAGGGTGTCGGGCTTCTGCAGGTACTCCAGGCTCGAGGCGCTGAAATCGCCCTCCTTTGACCTCAGGGTGGCCCCCTGGGCCCTTATGAACTCCCCCTCCTTATACTGGATGTAGCGGGCCTCCAGCACCAGGCCGCTTTTGTTGTCGGTGATGGTGCCGCCGTTGGGCAGGGTATAGATTCCGGTGCCTACGTCGAGCTCGGAGCTGCCCCGGGGCCGTACCTCAAAGCCGGCGAACCGCGAGGCCAGGCTGAAGAGCGCCAGGGGAACCAGTAGGAGCAGTACGCGCTGCATGGGGTCATCCTAGGGGCCCTTGGCATGAACGGCATGAGGGATGGCTCAATGCAGGGGCAACACCCGCCCTCCGGTCAGGGCCAGAAGCTCCTTGGGAGTGAGGCTGAAGAGCGTGGAAGGGGTGCCCCCCGCGGCGTAGACCCGCTCGTACTGGAACAGCTCGGCGTCGATCAGGGTGGGCAGAGGGGTGGGGTGGCCGATGGGAGGTACCCCCCCGATGGCGAACCCGCTGACCTGCCGTACGTACTCGGCGTCGGGCTTGTGCAGCTCCTCGCCCAGATGGGCCACCAGCAGCTCGGTCCTGACCCGGTTGGCCCCCGAGACCAGAAGCAGGTAGGGCCGCCCGCTTTGGGCCCCCTGGAAGATCAGCGACTTGACGATCTGCCCCACCGTGCAGCCCACTGCCTGGGCGGCCTCTTGGGCGGTGCGGGTTGAGCCAGGCAGCACCTGCACCCGCAGGTGTCCGAAGCCCCTTTCCCGCAGGGCGTCTTGGACCCTCTGGGCGCTTGTGGGAAGGCTCATCGGGCCATCTCCTCCAAAATCCCGCACAAAAGGGCAGTGCGGAGGGGAATCTGGGGGATATAGACGTTCTCCGTGGGCTGGTGGGCGGCCTCTCCAAAGAGGCCTAGCCCGTCTAGGGTGGGGACCCCCAGGGCGGCGGTGAAGTTGCCGTCGGAGCCCCCGCCCACCCGGCCGGGGCCCAGGTG
>NZ_QWKZ01000153.1 GCF_003574085.1 Meiothermus luteus
TAGTGGCCGTTGCGCTCCCCCCGCCGGCTGGGTGTGTACCCCCGGTAACCGGCGGCCAGGTGCTCGGTCATCTCCTCCTCCAGCACCCGCTCAAGGACCGCCTTCACCCCTTCCCGGATGCGCCGGCTGATCTCCTCCTTGGTCAACCGCCGGAGCTCATCTTGGGTCATCGGACACCTCCAGATTAACCCACAAAATACGCTACGCTACCCTTGGCCATTCTGGGGCGGCGGGTGGTGGAGACGGTGGGGAGCATGTCGCGCGGGCTCTTCCCTCGGCGCATCCACGCTGTGACCCAGGAGGGGTTTGTCCTGAAGGTGCTCAGCTTTGTCCTGGCCCACAACATCCGGCTCTTGGCAGGGAGGATGGGGTAGGTGGCAACTTGGGTTAGATTAACGCCCCAGGCTAAGCCCAAGGGGGGCGCCGTTGCCCCGCCTTGGGCTGGGCGGGGTATGGGCCCAGGCTACCAGGTCAGGGTGGTTTGGAGCAGGGCCGTTTCCAGCTGCACCGGCCACATCCGATCCAGAAAAAGGGTGTGGCCGGGGAAGGTTTCTCCGGGGATGGGTCTGGCCGCGAGGAGGGCGCTTAGGGGTTGGTCCCCGGCGAAGGCGGTGGCCCTGAGCTGGACCGTGCTTCCGGGGCTTGGAACCACCCCGGCCATCCCGGGGGCGGTCTCCACGTCCACGTGGTAACTGCTGGAGCTTCCCAAGGCTCCTGGGCTTACGAAGTGGCGCCAATAGCGGATTCCCGGCTCCCCTAGGAAGAGGGCGTACCCAAGGAAGCCGAGGCCAGGGCTAAAGCCTCCTGAGGTTAGGTTGCTAAAGGTAGGAAGGGTGCTTGAGGTGTGGCTCTCGTTGCCCGAGAGGCTCAAGGGAGGCACGGAGAGGCTCAAGGAGGCGGAAGGGGCCACCGCGGGGTCATTGGCATCCTTGCGCTGGAGGGCGCAGCTAAAACCGTGGCAGGTCCAAAACTGGAAAAGATCGCCGGCCACGACGGGGGAGGGACGGGGAACGCTCTGGGTGCCTCCGGTCCAGGAGGCGAGGTCCAGAGGGACATAGCTGGCCAAGACCAAGCCTGCATAGGAGAAGAAGCCAGGAGGGGTGGTGACGCTCAAGGTGCTCGTGGGCGTTAGGGAAAGGGGGCCCACGGTGGTGGGGCCGGTAATGTTCAGGGAGGTCAGCCGGCCAAAGTACGGCGTACCGGTGCTGTCTTGGCCCAGCACGGCCACCTCCTTACCAGGCCCCAGGGGAACGGAAAGACCGCTGAAGCTGGTGGAGGTTGCGCTCACCTGTCCCCTGGCGGAGAAGGCTATTCCGGTGGTGAGGGCAGGCGTAAACGCTCCACTCACGTTGGCCGTGGCGTTGGCATAAGCGCTCGGGCAACGCACCAAGAGGTTGTTGCCAAGCTCGTTGCGCATGAGGTCTAGGCTCACGTAGAACTGGGTTCCGCCCACATCGGGGCAGCGGAAGGCGATTTGGAAGCGGGCGGAGGGGAGTAGGGGAAGGCTCCAACTGGATTGGGCTACGGGTAGGGCGTTCCAGGGAAGGGAGCCGCTCGAGGGTGGGGGGCCCACCCGCCAGGCGGCCGCCAGGGGCTGGAGGGGTTCTCCTATCCCGTCCACCAGGGTCACGTTGAGGGGTTGGGGACCGCCCCCGCCGCAAGCGGTGAGGAGAACAAGGGGTGCCAGGAGCCGAGAGCGCTTCATCCTGACCTCCTATTGGCCACTAAAAATGGGGTTCAGTTCAGTAACCCACCTTTACCTCGTCCAGGCCTACTTCACAGTGGAAAAACCCAGCAGGTGGGGTGTGCAGGGCGCCTAACCACAGGGGTAGCGCGTTGCTGGTGGCCCCACCTGGGGCGGTGAAGGTCCCTGCGGAGGCGCCGTTCACGTAGAAAGTGCCAGTGCCACTGGTCCCACCCACCTTGACCGCCACTTGGGTCCAGGTGCCGCCGGAAGGGGGGGTAAAGTTGGCGGGGAGGGTTTGGCTGGAGAAAAACGTCTGGTTGCCCAAGCGGAAGGCGATCCTTGCCTGCCCTGCGGCTACCCCTTCCAGGTAGAGGGTATATCCATCCTGGCTAGAGGTGTCCCATTTGTCCAGAATCGGGTAATACGAGCCCGCTCCGCACTGGACCGGGGCCACATAGGCCTCGAGGTAGAGGCTCCCGTAAGAGAGGTTGAGGTCGGGGGTGGAAGGGACTTCCACCCAGGTGCTCCCATTCCCGGGGAAGTACAGGGCCCCCGCGGTCTGCCCGGAAACCTGCGTGGGGCCGCTGAACCCCGGCCAGGCCACCACGGCCCCGGGCTTGGGCGTGCCCTGGTTGAAGATGGGATTGGCCACCACGTCCTGTACCGAGGTTGCCCCGGGGGACTCATTCAGAGGCCAGTGGGCCTTGAGGCAGATGGGGGTGGTGCAGCTGGCCGTGGGACCGCTGCATGCGAAGAGGAGGAGGGCCAAGGGAAGGAGTGTGAGATACCGGTTCATCCTTTACCTCCGAATGTCCTTCTTTTCTATCCCCCTAAGCTCCAAGGGGCCCACCTGCAGGTGGAGCATGGGCGGTTCCTGAAGCCGATCCTCGATGCCGAGGTACCGGGGAATGGGTTGGCCTGGTGGCGGATCCTGGCCGAAGCAACCATCACACCACCCCACCTCACCGACCCTGAACTTAAGGGTTTGGCTCGGATCCTTGAGGTCCGTGGCCACCAGAATCCAATCGGGGTCCTCGCGCGTAAACTTGACCTCCAGAATCCGCGCGGCGTCGGCCTTGGTCAGTGTTGCCCCGCCAGCCGCTTGGCGCCAGTAGGCGATGCCCAGGGGCTCCCCGACCAGCTCTTCAAGGGAGCGGGCTTGCCGGAGTCTGGGGTTTTGATAGGGTAAGAAGGCCACGGCCACGTCCTCCCGGAGCAGGATGGCGGGGGGCCATTCCACATCAAAGGGCTTGGGCAAGCCGCAGCAAACCTGGCGCAGGCGCTCCGCGAAGGGGGTGGTGTCAAGGGTGCCGCTTAGGTCCTGCCCCGGCAGGTCGGAGGGGAAGGGCGCGTTGAGGTGGGCGATGCGGTTGGGGTTGAAATACTGGCACCCGTCAAACACGTAGTACATTCCCCACTTTTTCCAGCTAAAATGGGGTTGGCCCGGCGGGCAAAGGCCTCCCCAACCTAGGCCGGCGGGGACAGAACGGGAAAGCCGCCTTCCACCCTCATCCTTGCCCCCATACCAGGTTATCCGGTACCCCTCTTGCTCGGTGCCCCCGAGGTTGCCTCGATATCCGGCGCAACGCCTTCCGTCGCTGGTGCAGCGAATGACCACGGCCAGGGGGCGGTCGCCCAGGACGCTTGGGTCCTCGGGAGGTTGCCATAGGCTGTGGGAGGCCACCAGCGTGATCCCATCGCTGTCCTGGATCAGGGTGAGGGAGCGAGGGGATTCCGCTTGAGGAGCTAGGCGGGCGGGCACGAGGTCGCTAAAGAGGCGCTCCGCTTCCTCAGCCAAGGGCAGGGCCGCCGCTTTGAGGTCGTCCTCGGCTTGGGACATGGTCTCCAGCGAGGCTGAACCCGTTTGCCCGCTGCAGCCCACCAACATCAGGGTCAGGAGTCCAAAGACTATGAGCAGGGTCTGTTTCATCAGGACCTCCTGGAGCTTGGGTGCTCCGGGGGCCAGCCTAGCAAAGGTACCCTTAATCTGGTCTGAACGTCCTCTGAACGGGCGGAATACAAAGCCCACATTCCGCACCCTTCTTCATGTGAGGAGATAATATCGCTCCACCCCCAGGAGCCGGACCACCGTTTCGTGGTGTGGGGAAAGGTGGAGCACCAAGGGCTTACCCCCAAGGACCACCAAGCGCACCCAGAGGAAGTACTGGAACACCCACCGCAGCGTGGGCCTTCGCGTAGGTCTCCCCTCCTGGCC
>NZ_QWKZ01000154.1 GCF_003574085.1 Meiothermus luteus
AAGGGGGCGGCGGGACTGATGTACTTATTGCATCTCAAAAAGTGGCCCGTGTTGCGCTCGGTCGGGAGGTTCTCGGCTAATCCTCACCCCCTGCTCAAGCTAATTCGAGGGTCGTGATAAAAGCCTGAACCGATTGACTACACTGGGTTGACACAGCTTTGATTTTGAGTTAACCTTATGGCTTGCCCGGAGGCGATGCGCTTCCGTTACTTCTTAGGCCTATCGGATAGGTCCTCAGATGGAGCCCTTTGGGCTTTAGCGGAGCGCGAATATCCCCGGGTCTTTGATACCCCCACAGTGAGGTCGGTAGGCGGCAAGCGGGTTTTAAGGTTAATTCTCCCTTCAAAATCTAGCCAGATCTAACAACGAGCGTCCATTGCTTTGCAAATTGCACCGCGCTTTGCGCGGAAGGAGGAGTGTCGTGTCGTTTAACCCTGTCCAGAAGACAGAAGTGCACTTTCGCACCCACCAGGGCGGCTGCGGCTTTGCTCCCACAGCCAAGCAGGAGCTTCTTCTTCTCTTGGCCGGCAGCCTTTTTGCTGGGGACCTCTTTTATGAAGGGAGAGGAGAGCGAGAGAGGCGCTTTTTTGATCTGGCGGCCCGGGTAACCCAAGAAGACCCGGAGTTCGTTTCAATCCTAGCTACCTATGCTCGGCAGGTTTTGGGCCTGCGTTCTGGCCCTGCGGCGCTCCTGGCCCACCTCTTTTGGTGGGCCCCGAGGGAGGTGGCTTTGGGGACTGCCCCCAGGGTGTGGTTGCGAGGGGACGAACACCTGGAAACCCTGGCCTACACCAGGGCCCAGGGCTGGAAGCTCAAAAAGGCCCTTAAGAAGGCGGTAGCAAAGCGGCTCAACTCCATGAGCCCCCACGCCTTACTGAAGTACCACAAGAAGGGGCACACCTTCAGCCAGAGGGACGCCCTCATCCTCGCCCATCCGCGGCCTAGGGATCAGGCCCACGCCATGGTGTACGAGTGGCTGGTGCGGGGGAAAGAGGCACTCCCCGAGGCTCAGGCCTTCGTAGCCCATCTCCTGGCGGAGCGCCCCATCTGGGAGCGGGTACTCTCGGAGAGGGGGAGCACCCCTGAAGCATGGCGGGAAGCCCTCCCCCACATGGGAGGCTTGGCCCTGGTGCGCAACCTGGGCAACCTGCACCGCCACGGGTTATTGGAGGTACCAGGGGTGGAGCGCCATGTGCTCAGGCGCTTAGGCAATAAGGAGGAAGTGCGCCGTATGGGCCTATTCCCCCACCAGTGGCTCCTGGCTCTCTTGCGCGGGGAGGAGGAGGGGTGGCCAGGATGGGTGTTGGGGGCCTTGGCGGCTGCTTTAGAATCCAGCCTTCCCGAAATTCCCTTGTACGGGGAAACCCTGATCTTAGTGGATGTGTCCGGCTCCATGTTCACCCCCTTGTCCGCCCGAGGCGAGGCCACCTACGCCTTGGCCGCCGCTGGCCTTGGGGCTTTGCTCTACCGCCATGCGGGAGGCAGGCTGGTGGGCTTTGACGACGAGATCCACCCTGTGGACCTTCCCCCTCGCGTCCCTTTGCTTTCCCTGGTCAAGGCGCTCCTTGCCCAAAGGGCTCGAGGAGGCACCTGCTTGGGCCATGCGCTTAGGGAAACCCTGCCTGGGTTCAGCGGGGTCCGGCTGGTCATCTTCACCGACGAACAGGTGGCCGACGACGCCGAGACTCCCTTGAGGGCTTGGGTTCGCCAGGGGAAAGACCGCAGGGCCTACGTGGTCAACGTGGCCGGTTATGCCCCCTTGGCCTTTCCTGAAGGGGGAATCCACCGCCTAGCTGGTTTTAGCGACCGACTGCTGGAAGTCTTACTCCTCCTAGAGGCTAAGGAGGCGGCTGATTGGATGCGGAAGCGGGTGGAAGGAGACTGGGCGACAACATCTGACGTGGAAGAGGAGGAAGCTTAGGGAAGCAGGGGGTGAACCATGGATTGGAAAAGTCCAGACTTGACCCTTAGGCGGCATTTGGTTTTTTCCTTGTTGCAAGGAACTCCTGGCTTGCGGCCTTTCCTTGATCCCGATGGGGACTCGGTTCTTATCCTCCAGAGCCCACAGGGGGAGGCGATGGCCTTGGTGGTGGTGGGTTGGCAGAAGGAGGTTCTCGTGGTGCAGGCCAGAGTAGAGGGTCTGGAGGGGGTTTCCACGCATGAACTACTCGCAACCAACTGCGTTTGGTTGGAGTTTCGCGCGACCATCCTCACAAGCTTTGACGTGTGTGGGGCACTCGCTTGCGGCTCCCTTTACGCGCATCCCCGTTCCAGGGATGACCCACGAGAGTATTATACAGGGCTTTGCCCTGGTGGGGCTATCCTTCCCCGGCCAAGGTGGAGCGCTTTGGCCGGGGACTGCCGCCCCACACCCCTATGGTTCAAACCAACGCCTGGAACGCGCAGAGGAGGTGGCCCAGGGCCTGGGTGCAAGAGGGGAGAGTTCATTTGGACTTCCAGGTCCTCCTGTGGGGTGATTTGGGCCGCGGGCTCCTTGCCTCCATCCTGCTGCCGGTCATTGCGGCTATCGGGGAGTTCCTGGAATGGATAGAGCAGGAGGGGGGAAAAGAGCCTGTTTTGGCCGCGTGAGAGCGTTGGACGCAAGGTGTTGCAAAGCTGCAAGTAAAGCATCACGGCCTGCTCGGAGGAATGGGGATGGAGAAAAGGGTAGAGACCTTTAGCCAAGCGTTCATCGGAGGGGCCAAGAACCTTGTCTTCTCCATGCAGGCCGTTTTGCAGAACACACCTCCTCTATCCCCAAAAAGGACTGGGACATCCGCTACAATCCGTATAGCGGTGAGTACGAGTTTAGGCCAAAGGAATAAGCTCCCCGCTGGGGGCACCCCCTGCTGCCGGTGCATTCTGACAAAATCTAAGGCTTGAAGACCACTTTGATTCCCCTGCGCCGCACTGCGGTCTGAAGGGCGTCGGGCCAGGCCTCTAGGGGAAACCTGTGCGTGACCAGGGCCTCGAGCCCCTCTAGCTCGGGCAGCAGCTTGACGGTCTGGGCGAAGTCGTCCCAGCTATAGGTGTAGCTCCCGAAAAGCCCAATTTCCCGAAACCAGTAGGGGGAGAAATCGTGAAAGGCGGTGGCCGGAGCGCCCAGGAGTAGCACCCGCCCCCCTTCCCGTACCGCCCAGCTCGCCTGCTGAAGCCCTCCCGGAGAGCCCGATGCCTCTATCACCCCTTCAAAGCCGCCACGCCAGGAGGTGGCCCCCAGGATGCCCTGGTAGCGGCGGGCCCCCGCCGCCTGCTGGGCGGCTTGGGCGGAGGAAAAAATCTGGCTGGCACCCAACCGCTGGGCCAGCTCGGCCTGGCGGGGGTGGCGGGCCACCGCGTAAAGGGGCCCGGCGTAGCCCAGCGTCCGCAAAAGCCGGATGGCCAGTAGCCCAATGCTTCCCGCCCCGATCACCAGCAGCCGGGAGGGCCATTCAAATCCATCGCCCCGGCCCCAAGCCTGCCGCAGGCCGTGGAGGACCACCGCTATGGGTTCGGCCAGCACCGCTCGTTCATCGGGGACCCGCTCATCTACAGGGAATATCCGTTCCCGGTGGGCCACCATCCGCTCGGCCCAGCCGCCCCCTAGGTCACGGCAGAAGCCCAGCATTCCCGGGGCTAGGCTGCCCTCGGCCACGTTCTCGCAGAGGTGGTCATCGCCCCGGGCACAGGCCGGGCAGTCGGGTAGGCCGCGCTCGAGGCAGGAAAGGAGGGGGTTGACCACCACCCGCACCCCTCCCAGCTCCGCCAGCACCTCGTGCCCCAGCACCGCGGGAAAGGAGAACATGCCGGAGAGGGTGGGGGCCTGCTTGCCGTAGAGTAAGGCCAGGTCACTGCCGCAGATGCCGGCGAGCCTAACCTTGAGCCGCTCAAAGCCCTGGGGGCGGGTGGGTTC
>NZ_QWKZ01000155.1 GCF_003574085.1 Meiothermus luteus
TCAGGGGGGTGAAGCGGAGGACCGGGGTGGTGGGGGTGTTTCCGAGCGAGAGGAGCCTGGCCAACCTGGCCACGGTGGTGATGCTGAGGGCGAGTGAGGACTGGGCGTTCAGGCGTTACATGGACATGGGCCCGCTCTGGGCTGTGGAGGAGAAACCCACAAAAAAGGCTACTTGACCCCAAACCATGCTAAGTATTTATAAGGAGGTGTTGTGATAACTGGGCTTGCACTGGTTTTTCTCTCTGTCGCCTCTTATTTAGTCTGGCCAAGCCGATGGAATCTACCGGCCCATTTGCAGCTGGGCTTTTCAATTACGGCCTATGTGGTGCCGGTTTTGGCGGTCAGAGTACTCGAGGCCTATCCACCCGAGCTGGTAGCACAGTATGAGCAATTGTTACTGGTGGGAACCATTTTTTATGTAACGGGTGTGCTGGTAGGTTTTTACCTTCCCTTATTGAAGGTAGCTCCGTTGCGCCACACTCTAGATTTGTCTGCTAGAGCACTTCTGGCATTTGTGGCACCCAAAGTCCAGTGGATAACTGTTATTGCAATAATGGGCGTTGCTGCAAGTTTTGCCGTGATGGGTTTTGTACCCATCTTCGCCGAAGATCCCTTCATGGCCAAATTTTTTCGCGGCCCCTATCAAGAAGCCTACCAGCCCGTGGCTCCCTTGTACCGAGTTTCCATGTATTTGCTTTATGCCTTGATTCCCTTTTGCCTTGTCTTATGGATTCAGACTCGCCGGATTAAATTCGGCTTACTTGGGCTGTTAGCAGTAGTAGTTGTTGCGGTATCGCTGGTTCGGGGGCCAGCAGTGTATGGCATTTTGTTGTTTGTCGGTTTATTGGCGGCTCGGAACCGCTTGACGGCTACGCTTTTCATAGCTTTTGCAGTGCTGATTTACCCCCTTGGTAGTGCTTCGTACTATCTGCTGAGTGCCCTGTTGGGCTCAGAAGCCTTAAGGGGTGTTTATCGAGCAGACAATATCTGGCAGATTATTGCCTCTGGTGCACCCGATATTTCAGACCAGCTAACCTTTTTGGCAGCTTTTTTGGATCGGGGATCATTTACCTATGGATTAACCTTTTGGGGCGGACTCGTACCTTACAACTTCCAGTGGAACCCAGCAGTATGGGTTCTAAATCTGGTCAATCCAGGAACTCCAGTTAGCGAGGTTGCGTCGGGTGGGTTTCGACTTCCAGTGCCCCTATGGGGCTATTCTTCTTTTGGATGGTTTGGGGTAGTGATGATTCCTTTGCTCTCGGGGCTCATTTGGGGCAATGCCACGCGGTATGCTAAAAAGTATGTGGAGAACTCGAGTTCTCTACTGCACGCCATGTTAGCACTTACGGTATATCTAACTTTGGGGGTTCAGCTATCACAGTTCTACTTGCTTAGCATGTACTCTTTACCAGGCATTGCTCTGGCTCTGTTTCTTGCATATCGCTTTTCTTGGTTTGACCGCAGCAAGAGAAAGGTTCAAGGGCAATATGTCAGTGGTAGTTAACACTCGCACCCTGTCTGCCAAACTAACTGGTGTTCAGCGCTACACGCAAGAAATTGTGAACCGCCTGGCTCATAGAGTGGAACTTGTAGCACCCCAATCCCATCTTGAAGGTGTTGCAGGCCATGCCTGGGAGCAGTTTGTTTTGCCAACCTTGCTCAGGGGAAGATTGCTGTGGAGTCCGAGTAATACCGGCCCTCTGATGGTCAGCCACCAAGTTATAACAGTCCACGATGCAGTGCCATTCGATCACCCCGAATGGCTCAATCCTATATTTGCTGGTTGGTACAGATTTTTACTACCCAGGCTGATTCCACGGGTGCGGCGTATAATAACAGTTTCTGAATTCAGCAAGACCCGCATCCTGGAGCATGCCCAGGTAGACCCCGCACGGATAATAGTGATTCCAAATGGAGTAGATTCCCGCTTTCGTCCACACAAAGACCAAGAACACCTCAACCTTATAAAGCGTCTTGGCATTCCCTCGTGTCACTATGTGTTGAGTCTAGGCTCACTTGAGCCTAGGAAGAACCTGGACCGTCTGCTGAAGGCTTGGGAACTGTTATGCGAGGAGGTACCAGAAGACATCTGGCTGGTTGTAGCCGGTGCTAAAGGCAAAGCTCAAATTTTCCGGGATGTATTTTTTGAAAAGCTCCCACCTAGAGTTTACTTTACCGGTCATGTGCCCGATGAGTACCTTCCAGCTTTGTATAGTGCCGCGCTGGTTTTTGTTTATGTTTCTGTCTACGAAGGATTTGGCATTCCCCCATTAGAAGCCATGGCCTCGGGTACGCCAACCCTGACAAGTAACCAGACAGCTCTGCCCGAGGTGGTGGGCGATGCAGGGCTGACAGTAAACCCTTTCAGTGTGGACGCTATCGCCGAAGGCCTGCGCAAACTGATAGGAGATTCTGCGCTTCGACAAACATTGCGACAAAAGGGCTTAGAACGTTCACTGCAGTTCGGTTGGGATAGTATTGCTGAGCGCACCTGGACAGTCTTACGAGAAGCGGCAAGTGAGTAAAGGAGGTGACATGGAGACAAAGCAAGCCCGCAAAGTTGCTCTGATCGTACCAACCTTGAATGCTGGGAAAACTTGGCAAAAATGGTTAGAGGCTTTTTCGCAACAAACACTACGTCCCGCGCATTTATTAGTGATTGACTCAGGTTCTACTGACGGAACTGTACAACTGGCAAGAAAATATGGCTTCCAGGCCCATTCAATAGCCAAAGAACAATTCAATCATGGGGCCACCCGTCAACTAGGTGCGGACTTATTGCCTGATGCCGAATTACTTATCTACATGACTCAAGATGCGGTGCTTGCTTTTCCAGAAGCACTAGAACACCTACTGACCGCATTCGCTGATCCAGAGGTCGGAGTAGCCTATGGCCGCCAACTTCCGAACAAGGAGGCAAGCCCCGTAGGGGCCCATGCGCGACTATTCAACTATCCCGAACGTTCAGAGGTTCGTAGTCAACAGGATATTGCCTCAAAAGGTTTCAAGGCTGCCTTTAACTCCAACTCGTTTGCTTGCTACCGTAGAAGCGCACTCGAACAGGTTGGCGGTTTTCCCCGCAGCATTATTCTTGGAGAGGATTTTTATGTGGCTGCCAAGATGCTTCTTTCTGGTTGGAAGGTGGCCTATGTTGCAGAAGCCCAAGTCTACCATTCCCACGACTACACCCTTATACAAGAATTTCAGCGCTACTTCGATATTGGGGTCTTTCATTCTAGGGAGCAATTGTTGCTCAAGGCCTTTGGCAGCGTAGAAGGTGAGGGCCTGCGATTTTTGCGCTCCGAGCTAACCTACCTGCTGCAAAAAGCACCCCAAAAGCTTCCCTCAGCACTGCTTCGCGCGATATTCAAATATACAGCGTATCGCCTAGGCCGTTTGGAGGCTTTTCTGCCCAACTGTTTGAAACAACATTTAGCCATGCACAAAAAGTACTTCCAGATCGAGTGAAATTCGACGGCATTAGCTTGTAACCCTGAAAGAGTACACATGTGCTGAGCCATAAAACTCAAACCGGTCAAGTAGCCTTTTTTGTGGGTTTCTCCTCCACAGCCCAGAGCGGGCCTATGTCCATGTAACGCCTGAACGCCCAGTCCTCACTCGCCCTCAGCATCACCACCGTGGCCAGGTTGGCCAGGCTCCTCTCGCTCGGAAACACCCCCACCACCCCGGTCCTCCGCTTCACCCCCCTGA
>NZ_QWKZ01000156.1 GCF_003574085.1 Meiothermus luteus
TCACCGAGCTGATGGGGGGGCGGGTGTGGGCCGAGGCCCTGCCGCAGGGCAGCCGCTTTGTGCTCGCCTTTCCCCTTTCGCAGGCCCCGGCCCCTCAGGCCGAAAGGAGGCCCGCGTGAAGCCCCGGGTGATGCTGGTGGAGGACGAGCCCGCCCTGGCCGCGGCCCTGCAGGACAACCTCGAGGACGAGGGCTACGCGGTGGAGGTGGTCCACGATGGCCAGGCCGCCCTGGAGCGCTGGAGGACGTTCAACCCCGACCTGGTGGTGCTGGACGTGATGCTACCCCACCTGGACGGCCTCCAGGTCTGCCGAAAGATGCGGGCTTTGGGCTTTTCCACCCCGGTGCTCTTCCTCTCGGCCAAAGGGGCCCCGGAGGAGCGGGTGGAGGGCCTGCGGGTGGGGGGCGACGACTACCTGGCCAAGCCCTTCCACCTGCCCGAGTTTCTGCTGCGGGTCAGAAACCTGCTGCGCCGTCGGGCCGAGACCCCGGCCCAGGTCTACGCCTTTGCTGGCCACCGCATTGACTTTCGGGCCTGGACCGCTTACCTGAAGGACGGGCGCAAGGAGTTCCTAGGCGAGCGGGAGATGGCCATCCTGCGGCTTTTGGTGGAGCGGGCCGGCGAGGTGGTGAGCCGCGACGAGATTTTGGACCGGGTCTGGGGCCAAGAGGTTTTTCCCAGCAGCCGCACCATTGACAACTTTGTGGTCCGCTTGCGCCGCTTGTTTGAGCCCGACCCGCAAAACCCCGTGCACTTTCACACCGTCTGGGGGGTGGGCTACCGCTTCACCCCCGAGCCCGAACCCAAGGAGCCCACGTGAACGCGACGCCTATCCAGACCACCCCCTCTCTTTTTCTGCGCGCCGCCTGGGGCGAGGACACCCCCCGGGCCCCCCTCTGGCTGATGCGCCAGGCCGGGCGCTACCTGCCCGAGTACCGGGCCATCAAGGAACGGGCCAGCTTCTGGGAGATGGTGCGCACCCCCGAGCTGGCCGCCGAGGTGACCCTCCAGCCCCTGCGCCGCTTTCCCCTGGACGCGGCCATCCTCTTCAGCGACATCATGACCCCCCTGCCCGCAATGGGGGTGGCGGTGGCGTTCAACCCCGGCCCGGTGGTGGCCGAGCCGCTGCGAAGTCCAGCCCAGATCGAGGCCCTGCGCCTGCCCGAGGCGGCTGAGGTGGCCCCCTTTGTGGCCGAGGCCATCCGGCTGGTGCGGCGGGAGCTTCAGGGCCGAGAAACCGTCCTCATCGGCTTTGGCGGGGCCCCGCTGACCCTGGCGACCTACCTGGTGCAAGGGGCCGGCTCCAAGGACTACGAGGTCTTCCGGGCCTTCTTGCGTCAGGAGCCTGCTTTGGCTCACCGCCTGTTGGAGAAGCTCACCGAGCTCACCCTGCGCTACCTGCGGATGCAGGTGGAGGCTGGGGCCCAGGCCATCCAGCTCTTTGACTCCTGGGCCGGCTTGCATGACCCCCAGACCTACCGGACCTTCGGCCTGCCCTACAACCGGCGGGTGCTCGAGGGGCTGGGGGGCCTGGGGGTGCCCCGCATCTACCTGGCGGTGGGCGCCAGCCACCTTTACCCCCTCATCGCCGAGCTGCCCTGCGAGGTGGTGAGCGTGGACTGGCGGATGAGCCTGGATCAGGTTCGGGGCTTTTTCCCAAACCACACCCTGCAGGGCAACCTCGACCCGGCGGTGCTCTTGGCCCCGCCAGCGGTCATCGCCCAGGAGACCCGGAAGGTGCTTCGGGCCGGGCGGGGCGGCCCCCACATCTTCAACCTGGGGCACGGGGTAATCCGCACCACGCCCCCCGAACACGTAGCCCATCTGGTGGAGGTGGTACAGCAGTTCAACCGCTGGCAGGAGGAGTCTGCATGAGCGAGAAGGAAACCCGCGAGTACAAGGAGAAAGAGACCCGGCGTATGGTAGACCTAGACCCGGCGGGCCTGGTGAGCCGCAAGGCCCCCGACCGGGCCAAGCGGCAGTTCATGAACTACGCCTTTTTCAAACTAGACCCAGCCTTTCGCCGGCAGAGCCGGGAGTTCATTGAGGCCGCTAAGGCCGAGTTCGCCGAGGTTTGTGAGCGCTGGGCGGGGCGCGGGGAGGGCTTTATCCTGCGAACCTACAGCCTGGTGGGCCTGCGGGCCGACGTGGACTTCATGCTCTGGCGCATCAGCTTCCAGGTACCCGACTTTCAGGCCATGCAGCGCGAGCTGAACCGAACCACTCTGGCCGGCTACCTGAGCCAGCCCTATTCGTTTCTCTCCATGCAGAAGCGCTCCATCTACGTAGACCGATTCAACCCCGAGGGAGAAGGGGTGCAGCTTTTGCCAGGGCAGGGGCAGTACCTGTTCGTCTACCCCTTCATCAAGACCCGGGCCTGGTACGACCTCTCCCCCCAGGCCCGGCAGGGCATGATGGACGAGCACATCTACGTTTCGGCCCCCTTCACCGGGGTCACCCTCAATACCTCCTACTCCTACGGGATTGACGACCAGGAGTTTGTGGTGGCCTTTGACTCCAACTACCCCCAGGAGTTCCTTGACTTAGTGCACCGGTTGCGCTTTACCGAGGCCAGCCAGTACACCCTGCGGGATACCCCGATGTTCACCTGCTTGAAAAAGGATATCCGCGAGGTGCTGGACGACCTGGCCTAGAGAGAGGCTGTTATGAACGTGCTTTTGATGGCCTACGGAACCCCCTACCGCCGTGAGGAAATTGAGCCCTACTACACCGACATCCGTCGGGGGCGGCCCCCTAGTCCGGAGCTTTTGGCCGAGCTCGAGGAGCGCTACCACCAAATTGGCCGCAGCCCCCTGAGCGAGATCACCTTTGCTCAGGCCATCCGGCTCGAGGCCGCCTTGAACGCCGCCTTGCCCCTCTTCCCGGAGCCCCTACGGGCCTCGCCTGGCCCTAGGGTGCGGGGCCCGGCCCGGGTCTATGTGGGGACTAAGCACTGGCACCCCTTCATCGCCGAGGCGGTGCAGGCCATGGCTGAGGATGGGGTGGAGCGGGCGGTGGGCATCGTGGCCGCCCCACACTTCTCCAACCGGAGCATCGCCGAGTACCGCCAGAAGGTGGAAGAGGCTCTGGCCAAGCTGGGGCGGCCCTTTGAGTTCCGGTTGGTGGAGGCCTACCCCGACCACCCGGGTTACATTGAGGCCCTGACCAACCGGGTTTTAGAACAGCTTTGGCGGCTTCGGGAGCCCAGGGCAGCCCTCTTCCTCTTCACCGCCCACTCCATCCCCGAGAAGTCGGCGGGGGATGGGGTCTACCAGGCCCAAGTGCGCGCCACCGCGGAGGGGGTGGCCAGGAGGTTGGGCCTTCTACACTGGGATGTGGCCTGGCAGTCGGCGGGCCGCACCCCGGAGCCTTGGATTGGGCCGGATGTGAACGAGCGGCTGGAGCGGGCTGCGGCCCAGGGCTTTAGCGAGGTGGTGGTGACCGCGGTGGGCTTCCCCTCGGACCACCTCGAGGTCTTTTACGACCTGGATTATGAGGCCCAGAACACCGCGGCAAGGCTCGGCCTGCGCCTTTTGCGCACCCGCAGCCTGAACGCCGACCCCGACTACATCGGGGTACTGAGGGACCTGGTGCTGCGGGAGTGGGCCTCGTTCCCGGTGCTGGAGCGGTCGCGCTGATGGCTCGGCTGGTGGTGGTCGGGGGTGGGGTGG
>NZ_QWKZ01000157.1 GCF_003574085.1 Meiothermus luteus
GGGCATAGGCCCCCCGCTCCGGGTCTACCCCCACGCCAGTGAACCCCTGAGGGGTGTAGCGCAACCCCAGGCTGTAGCGCATTAGACCCGCCTCCTCCTTGGGCCTTTGCAAGGGGTCAATGGGCTGGGCCAGGGCCAAAACCCAAAACCAGCCCAGCCAGACCCAAAACCCCCTCACGGCCCCCTCCGGCCAAGCCCCTCCAGCGCCCTCAGGCGGCCTTCGGCCCAGCGCAGGGCCTCTCGCTGGCGCTCCTTCACCCCTGCGAGTTGAGCCTCGCCGGGCAAGGGCACCAGCGTCACCCCGCTAAAGCCCTTCTCGCGCAAAAGCGCCTCCCAAGGGAGAATGCGCCGTCCCCAGCTCGGGTCGGCCAGCACCCAGTTACCCCTCACCAGCCCCACCGCCACCACATAGTGCGGCTCAGGCCGGGTGGTGTGGAGCACCACCGGCAGGCCACCGCGCACAAAGTAGTCGGCCAGCTCCTCCAGGCTGAGCCGAAACCCGCGGGCCGGCACCCCCAGAGCCCCCATCGCCTCCCGCAGGGCCAGGGCGGTAATCCCCGAGGGTCGCACCTGGTCCTCCGTTTTCCCCATGAACCTAAGGGCAAGCTCCAACACCTGTTCCTCGTCCACCCCCTCCATGCCGTGGTAGCGCCGGAGCAGCGTGGCCACCGCCGCGGGGCCGCAGGTGAACCAGTCGGTCTGGCCCACCACCCCCTCGTAGCGCAGGGAGCGCCAGTCCCGCACCGGCTGGGCCGCCGCCAAGGATGCAAGGAGTACCGCAACCGTAAGCTTGGCGAACATCCTCAAGCCGCCCACAACCGCTACCCGGCTAGCGCTCCATAAGTCTTTTCGCCCAACCATAGGCCACACCGCCCAACAGGGCCGCTAGGACACCCACCCCGATCCAGAAGGCATCCGCCTTCATGCCGCCCAGAATCCAAGCAAACCCTCCAAACGCCAATGAAGCAACGAAAGCATCCAAGAAATCGTAAACCTTAGGGTTTTTCTGTCTGGAACGGCTCTCCAGCTCATCAACAAGCGGACCAAAGAACCAAATAAACACAGCGAAGAGGGCTACGCGCACGACTCCCGAAAACAAGGAGTCAGGAGGGCGGACTAAAAAAGCAGCCAGGGTCAACCCCAGCAAAATTGGGGTGTAATGGGGTTTCCACCGGCTCCTCATCTTTGGTAGGCCCTCCCGGAACCGCGTAAGTTCGCTTGGAATGTTAGCAGCACCAGGGCCCACTACCGCTCCTCCATGCGGGGTGGGTTGATGAAGAGGAAGATAAGGACAAGCACGGGGAGGAAGGGAAAAGCCCAGTCAAAGTAAACGCCGAGGTATCCGGCCAGATCCCGCTCCTGTATCAGCTTGAAACCTTCTTTGCCTCTGTAAAAACTGCTGATGAAAAATTCGTTTTTCCAACCCAGTCTATCCACGAGGATGGGGCCTAGATAAAACTGAGCTATCGCTAGAGCGAAGGTAGCCAGAAAAGCCCAAAAGAGCCTCCGCAGGCCTTCTCCTAACAGTACAATGGCATACCGTAAAGAACCCTTCATCCTGCTCCCGGTTGGGGAAGGGGCCCAAACCCCCTCCCCGAAAAAGCCTCGTGATTACAGTGTGGCAGCAGCCCTTTTACCTGTCCATGGCCCCGCCCACAACACCGCCTGCCGCGCTCCGCCCAAGGTCATCCTCGCCGGTCATCTGAAGAACCTGGAGGCCACCTTATAACGTCTATGGCAGTCCAAACAGCTAGACTTAGAAAAAAAGCTCTATGCAAGAGGCCTTCCAGCCCTTCGCTAGGGTCAGGCCAGCCGAAGAAGCGACCTGTAAGGAGAAAGAATACCAGACCGGTCAAAAAGTAGGAAATCAGCTTGGCAACCCTCAACCTCGCTGCCCACCTAGCGATCGTAGCGATGGTCATAGGGCCCTCTGATTGTGCCATACAGGCCACCTGCCACAAAGCCCCAGCCAACCCGGCCTGACGCCCAGGCGTGTAAGGCAGAACCTCCTAGACCACCCGCGGCTCCCATAAGAGTACCTCCGGCAGCACTCAGGCCAACCGCACCCCAATCGTGTACTTTCCGTCGTGAGCTGGCAGTAAATTCCAGCTCCCGCGCCCGTAGCGGCCCCTATGAGCAAGTTGGCCCAGCCCCCTCCACCTCCGCCAGCTCCTCGTCCGAAAGCTCAATCCCCACTATCAGCGCCATCGTACTCACCCAGGCCCTCTTCTTCCTGCTGGCTTTGGGCCTGCGCCGACTTTGACAGGCGGGGCAAGGTGGGGTAGATTATGAGCCGCAGTCTAAAACCCAACCGAGGTGTGCGATGAACCCATGGGCGATTAGAAGCTTCTGGCTGGCGGCAATCCTGTTGATGAGCGCAGGATGGGCCCAGCAACGGGTGAACGTGTTGTGCAGCCCCGACCTGGCCTGGTGCGAGGCCTTGGTTCCGGCCTTTCGGCAGGCCACTGGCATCGAGCTGCGCTTTGTGCGGCTGAGCTCCGGCGAGGCCCTGGCCCGGCTGCGGGCCGAGGCCCAGCGCCCGCAGTTTGATGTCTGGTTCGGCGGCACCGGCGACCCCCACCTGATCGCCTTCCGAGAGGGCCTGACCGAGTTCTACAGGCCTCGGGCCTGGAACGACCTGCGGGAGGATTTGCGCCAGGCGGTGGGCGAGACCTACATTCCCCTCTACACTGGGGCCATCGGGTTCGTGGTAAACACCCAGGTCTTGCAGCGGCGGGGCCTGCCCGAGCCCAAGCGCTGGACCGACCTGGCCGACCCCCGCTACAAGGGGCTCATCGCCATGCCCGACCCCAACACCTCGGGCACCGGCTACACCATCCTGGCCACCCTCATCCAAATCTACGGCGAGGAGCAGGCCTTCCGGCTGCTGGCTCAGATTCACCGCAACATCGCCCAGTACACCCGCTCGGGCTCGGCCCCAGGCCAGCTCGCGGGCCGGGGCGATGTGGCCATCGCGGTGCAGTTCGCCCACGATGGGGTGAAGTTTGCCCAGGAGGGTTTTCCCCTCAAGGTCTACTTTCCCCTCGAGGGCACCGGCTACGAGATTGGCGGCCTGAGCCTGATTAAAGGGGCCCCCAACCGCGAGGCGGCCATCCGCTTCATTGAGTGGGCCCTGACCCCCGAGGCCCAGTCCATCGCGGCCAAGGTGGGCTCGCTGCAAATCCAGTCCAACAAGAAGACCCCCATCCCCCCCAACTCCCCCCGGCTGGCCTCCATCACCCTTATCAAGTACGACTTCGCCAAGTTCGGCTCCAGCGAGGTGCGCGACCGGGTGGTGGGCCGCTGGACCAAGGAAATCTTCCCGCAGCCGCGCTGAGGCTTCTGTGGCTGTCCGGGCCCCAACGTCCTTCCGATGAGCGCCCCCGTCTATACCCCCTCCGTGGCCCGCAGCCCCTTGCTCCTGGCCCTGCTGGCCTGGGCGGCGCTGCCCTGGCAGGGAGGGGGCTGGCCCCTAGCAGTGCAGGCCGGGCCTTGGGCCTGGGCGGTGGGGGTTTTCCTGGCCTTGGCCTTGGTGGGCTCGAGCCTCCCCCACCCCCGCAGGCCCCGCGCGCTGGAGGTGGCCTTTCTAGCCTTGC
>NZ_QWKZ01000158.1 GCF_003574085.1 Meiothermus luteus
CACCCACCCCGCCCGCACCGCCTCCATCCCCAGCGGTGGGCTTAACCCTAGAGGACCTTGGCCTGAGCACCCGGGTTTTGCATAACCTAAAGGAAGAGGGTATTGAGAGCGTGGAGAGCCTACTGGCCCTTTCCGAAAGGGAACTCAAGAGGGTACCGGGAATTGGTGAGCGCAGCCTGCAAGAGATTAAGGACTGCCTAGCCCAGCACGGGCTGACCATGAAGGACTAGGCTCGGTACCCAAGGAGGGAGTATGCGTCACCGTAAAGCTGGAAGAAAACTCAACCGCCACTCGGCCCACCGGGTGGCCCTGTTCCGCAACCTGGCCAAAAGCCTGTTGCTTTCTGAAGAAGGCCGCATCACCACCACCATCCCCAAGGCCAAGGAGCTGGCTGGCTTTGTGGACCACCTGATTACCACCGCCAAGAAGGCTCCCACCCTGAAGGTACCCGAGGGGGTGCGCTTCACCAAGCGGCGCGACAAGGATGGGCGTGAGCTTCCCCTAAAGGAGGGGGAGCGGCTGGCTACCCCGGAGGAGCTGGCCGCCTACGCCCGCCGCAATCACCTGCGCCGCCAGCTCTTGCGCGACCTGCACGACCCCAAGCTGGTCAAGCGCCTCATGGAGGAGATTGCTCCCCGTTACGCCGACCGGCCGGGGGGCTACACCCGGGTGCTCAAGCTGGCCCGGTGGCGCCGGGGGGACGGAACCCAGCTCGCCTTGGTGGAGCTGGTGAGCTGAGGGCCCCGAACCAGACCAGCCCCAGCCACATGGCTGGGGCGGTTTTCTTGGGAGCTAGCGGCTGGCGCTCTTGATGCCCAAAGCCTCCAGGGCCTTTTCAAAGGGCAGGTCGCGCCCGGTGTTGGCGAGTTGCTCAATGGAGGTTTCTGCCACGATGTCCGGTGTGGCTCGCTCGGGGTAAGGGGTTCCGTCGGCGAAGTAGGCCCGGTTGTAGGAGATGCTGATGGCCCCGCCGTTGATGAGGTTGAAGGGCCGGGTGGTGGTGTTGCCAATCCCCAGCGTGGGCACCCCGACCAGGGGGGCTACCCGGGCCCGCTGGATGGCCGAGGCCAGGTATTCTCCGCCGGAAGCGGTGTTGCTGTCTATCAATACCGCTAAGGGCCCTCGCCAGCGCGCCGAAAAGGGGAGGTTGGCGCTCTCGCTTTGCCCGTTTCGGGTGATGGTGATGCGCCCGTCGCGCACACGGAACTCGGTGCGCTCGGTCTGGTAGCGGTCGGCCAGGGCCACGTAGGCCTCATCTAAGAAGGCTGCGGCTGAGATAATCATCTCGTTCAGCAGACCGCCGCTGTTGCCGCGCAAATCCAGGATCATGGCTCGAGCCCCCTTCTGCTGGGCCTCCCGAACCAGCTCGTGTACCTTCCGGCCCACCTGGCCCTGCGCGTCAAAGTCGGGAATGCGGAGCACCGCCACCCCGTCGGGCCGGATTTTGAGGGAAGGGAAGCGGGCTAGGTTGATTTCCCGGCCAGTAAGGGTAATCTCTAGCCGTTGCCGTTCGGGGCCCCGCAGGATGGTTAGCACCACTGGGCGGCCGGTCTGCACGGCTTGAACCAGGAACTGCGCGGCCTGGTTCTCGTCTGGAAGATCGTTGAGCAGCCGCCCATTGACCGCGATGATGCGGTCGCCGTAGGCCAGGCCAGCCTCATCGGCAGGGCCTCCTTCCACCACGTCCACGATCAACCGGTCGCGCGAACCAGGGATGGCCACGTGGGTGATGCCGATGCGCAGGGCGCGGGAAGGGGCGTTGCCCTGGCGGCTTTCCCGGGTGCTGCGCAGGGCCTCTGGGCTCAGGTAGTAGGTGTGGTTATCCTTTAGCTCCTCAATCATCCGCTGGATGATGGGCACTGCCTGGTCGTAAGGGCAGGTGTCCTTCTGAGGGGCGCAGGCCTGGTCCAGCTCGAGCTGGTAACGGGTGGTTAACTCCTTGAGGTTTAGTCGGGCTGGGCCGTTGTAGTAGAACTCCACATAGAAGCTGGCCTGGTCAAAAAGGTCTTGGGCGGGCGAGGCCAGCGAAAAAGAGGCCGCCCAAAGGGCTAGGACTGCCAAAAATTTGCGCATACTTCACCTACCGCAGCAACTCCAGAGCACGCTCCAAAACCACGTCGCGCCCTGCGGCTAGGGCTTCTAGGTCCTCTTCAATTATGAAGTCCGGGGTGACCCTGAGGGGAAAAGGTGATCCATCTAGGTTGCGCATCCTCAGCGAGGAGACCGCGATGAACTCGCCGTTGATGAGGGGTCCTTCGGCGCTGCCGGACATGCCCAAGGCTCCTGCGGTGGGTTCCCCCACCACCCTGGCCCGACCCGCTTTTTGCAGGAAGTAGGCCAACATCTCGGTGGAGTTGAAGGTGTTGCGGTTGACCAACACCACCACCGGGAGGCGGGCCAGGTAGGGCTGCTTTAGCTCGCTCAGCTCCTCCTCGTCGCCGCTTTCGTGCCGCACCTTTAACTTTCCGTCCTCCACGGTGTGGGTTTCGTCCTGGCCTTGGAAACGGCGGTCGTAGATGAAGCCACCCCCTCCGGTGAAGGCCGCAGCGGCCAGCAGAGCCTCCGAATCGTAGCCGGTGAGGGCATCGCGCAGGTCAATGACCATGCCCCGGGCCCCGGCCTGCTCGGCTCGTCGGGCTGCGTCGTGGATGAGCTGGGCAGGGGAGAACTCCTCCGAGCTGTAGAGGTGGTAGACCCGCAGGTAAGCGATGTCGCCGTGCAACTCCAAACGGGGCTGCATGGTGGCCTGGGCCACCCTGGGGGTGAGGGTCACGCTGCGGGGGCTTCCCTGACGGCTGTAGCTCAGCGCAATGGGCCTGCCCTCGGCCTCCGCGGCCTTGAGGCGGGCTGGGGTGGCGGGCTGGCCGTTGATCTGGGTGATAAGGTCGCCGCGCCGAAGCCCGGCTTGGTAGGCGGGTTCCCCAGGAAAGGCCTCCGAGATCACCAGGCCCCTTGCGCTCTCCCGCACCCAGACGCCGATGCGGGGGGCCGCGGGCCCTAGCCCGGCCCCATAGCGCTGGTCGTTTATGAGCTCCTCCTGGGTGATGAGGGTGGTGAAGGGGTCGCCGATGTCCCTCACGATGCGTTCTATTACCTTCCGGGCCTTTTCAAAGCCGCAGCGGTTGCCCTCCGAGGCGCAAAGCCGGTCAAGTTCGGGCTGGTACTGCCGCCGCAGCTCGCGGAAGTGGGGTACCTTGGCCGGGCCGTTGTAATAGAAGCCAATCAGAAATGTGGCCTGATCAAAGAGGTCTTGTGCCGGCGAGGCCAAGGCCAGACCCATTGCGCCCAGGCTCAGCAGACTCAGGAGGGCCTTTCTTACCATGCTTCAATACTAAGGGGGAAAAGGTGAGAGGGATGGTAGTTTCAGTCTAGGGGCTGGGGCTTCCACAGGGGCGCGGGCTGGGCGGTGGGGGTTCCTCCGGTTTTTATGGAAGACCTGTGCCGGTTGGAGGTCCATCCAAGGGGCCATCCCTGCGACCCCTGAACCACCTCAAAGCCGCTTAGAAAGGTTCCGGGGTAGTAGTAGCCCAGAATCTGGCGGAAGTCCCAGCCCAAAAGGGCCAGCCCCCGGGCCCCCCACTGGCT
>NZ_QWKZ01000159.1 GCF_003574085.1 Meiothermus luteus
CTGAGGGGGAGCGGGTGCGGGCCCACGCCGAGGAGAACCCCGACCTCTACTGGGCCGCCCGGGGGGCCGGGCCGGGCTTCCCCGGGGTGGTGACCCGCTTCTACCTGCAGACCCGCCCCTTGCCCAAGGCCCTCACCCAGACCACCCACGTCTACCCCCTGGACTGCACCGCGGAGGTGCTGGCCTGGTTGCAGGAGGTGCACGCCCAGGTGGACCCCCGGGTGGAGCTGGTGGCCTTGAGCCTGGTGCCCCCGGGCTTTAGCCAGCGGGCCCTGGTGGTGCACGGCCTGGCCATGGTGGATAGCCCGGCGGAGGGACGGGAGGCTTTGGCCCTGTTGGAGACAAGCCCGGCCTTGGAAAAGGCCCTGCTCCGCCAGGTGGCCGAGCCCACCAGTTTTGAGGACGAGCGGCGCGAGCAGCTAAGGCAGAACCCCGAGGGGGCCCGCTACGCGGTGGACAACGCCTGGCTCCAGGGGCCCCCGGAGGCAGTGGTGCCCCGCTTGGTGGAGGCCTTCACCACCCCGCCCACCCCCGAGACCTTCGCCTTGTGGTTCAGCATGGCCCCACTGCGCCCCCTGCCGGATATGGCCCTGTCCTTGCAGAGCGAAATATACTTCGCCCTTTACACCATCTGGCGCGACCCCACCGACGATGAGCGCTGCCGGGGGTGGCTGGCCCAGCAGATGCGGCGCCTCGAGCCCGTCACCCTGGGCCAGTACCTGGGCGACTCCGACTTCACCACCCGCTCGCTGCGCTTTATGCGGGAGGAGAACTGGGCGCGCTTGCAGGCCATCCGGGCCCGGCGCGACCCGCTGGGGCTTTTCGTGGGCTACCTGACCAACGACGAGCGCAGGTTGAACCGCAACCCTTGGGAGGACCATGCTTGAGCTTCGCCCCCATCACCTGGGCCTGAGCGTGCCCAACCTGGAGGAGAGCATCGCCTGGTACGGCCGGGCGCTGGGCTTTGCCTTGGAGAAGACCCTCTACCTGGAGGCCATCCCGGCCCGGGTGGCCTTTTTGCGGCGGGGGGAGTTCCGCCTGGAGCTCTTTGAGGTGCCCGGCGCGAACCCCCTGCCCGAGGAACGCAAGACCCCCCACGCCGACCTCAAGACCCACGGCACCAAGCACCTGGCCTTTGCGGTGGAGGATGTGGAGGCGGCGGTGAAGGAGCTCGAGGGGCGGGGGGTGGAAGTGGTCATGCGGGCCCGCATCGAGGGCGGCCCCATGGCCTTTATCCGTGACAACGCAGGGAACCTGCTCGAGCTGGTGCAGGTTTCCTCGTTTTGAGGAGGTTGGTATGCCGAAGACCCATAGGAGGAGCCATGCCTAGGTGCCTTTTGTCCCAGTTGGTCCATGTGGAGCTCATCACCCCGAAGCTCGAGGAGTCCTTGGCCTTCTTTACCCAGATTGGCGGGCTCTACCTGGTGCACCGCGAGGCCGAGCGGGCCTATCTGCGCTGCTGGGGCGACCACTACACCTACAGCCTGATCCTGACCCAAGGCGAGCTGCCCGCCCTGGGCCACGCGGCCTGGCGCACCTGGAGCCCGGAGGACCTGGAGCAGGCCGTGCGCAACATCGAGGCCAGCGGGGTACAGGGGGAGTGGGTGGAGGGAAGCTTTGGCCACGGCCCGGCCTACCGCTTCCGGGCCCCCGGGGGGCACACGCTGGAGCTGGTCTGGGAGGTGGAGCGCTACCAGGCCCCGCCCGAGCGGGCCTCCACCTACCCCGAGCGGCCCCAACGCTTTACCGGCGGGGGCCTGGAGCCGCGCCAGCTTGACCACCTGACCGTGGCCAGCAGCGACCCCTACCGCGATGCGGAGTGGTTCCGCCGGGTGCTGGGCTTCCGCTTCATGTGCTACAACGGCCTGGAGGACAACCCCGACTTCGTGGTCTTCGCCATGGTCACCACCAACGAGAAGAACCACGACCTGGCCTTCGCCAAGGACATGTCGCTCATTCCCGGCCGGCTGCACCACCTGGCCTTCTGGGTGGACAACCGCGAGCTGCACCAGCGGGCTGCCGACCTTTTGCTGGAGGCGGGGGTGCCGCTGGAGTACGGCCCCGGCATCCACGGCATGGGGGAGCAGACCTACCTCTACTTCCGCGAGCCCGGTGGGCTGCGCATTGAGATAAACACCGGTGGGGTGCGCAACTACGTGCCGGACTGGGAGCCGGTGCGCTGGCGGCCGTCCCAGGGCTCCAACACCTTCTACCGCAACACCGCCATGCCCGACTCCATGCTGGAGGCCTTCCCGCCCGCCGAGAAGGTGGCCGCCGCCGACCTCGAGCTCGTCCCCGACCGCCAGCAGCCCAACCCCTGGGGCAAGCGCGGCCTGGGGTAAGGAGAGAGGCATGCCCCGCTTCATTGACCTCTCGGCGCCCATCCAGGCCACCCCTCCCGAGATGCCGCCCTTTCAGCGCATCAGCATCGAGTTCTCCGACCACAAGGCGGGCCTCGAGGAGGTGCGGGCCCTCTTCGGCCTGGGCCCCGAACACCTGCGGCGGGGCGAGGCCTGGGCGGTGGAGACCATCACCCACCTGGGCACCCACAGCTCTACCCACGTGGACGCGCCCTACCACTACAACTCGGTCATCGGCGGAAGGCCCGCCCCCCGCATCCACGAGCTGCCGCTGGAGTGGTTTTTTGCCCCAGGGGTGGTGCTGGAGTTCCGCCACAAGGCCGACGGCGAGGCCATCACCCAGGCCGAGGTGGAGGCCGAGCTGGCACGCATCGGCCACGTCCTGCGGCCGTTGGACATCGTGCTCATGCGCACTGGGCGGGATGCCTTCTACGGGGCCCCCGACTACTGGACGAAAGGCCCCGGGGTGAGCGTGGAGGCCACCCGCTGGCTCTTTGACCAGGGGGTGCGGGTGATGGGGATTGACGCCTGGGGCTGGGATCGGCCCCTGCACCTGCAGGCCCAAGAGGCCCTGGAACAGAACCGGCCCGGCATCTTCTGGGCGGCTCACCAGGCCGACCTGCCCTACGCCCAGCTCGAGCGCCTATGCAACCTAGGGGCCCTGCCCAGCACCGGCTTTAGGGTGGCCTGCTTCCCCCTGCGCATCGTGGGGGCCAGCGCCGCCCCGGCCCGGGTGGTGGCCATTTTGGAGTGAGCATGCGCCTCGACCTGCACGGACACCTCGAGCCCCCCCACTACACCGCGGCGGTGGCCCAGGCCCTGGGCCCGGCCCCGGTGCCGCCCTGGACGGTGGAAGAGCAGCTTGAGATGATGGCCCGCTATGGAATTACCGCCACGGTGGTTTCGCTGCCCCCGCCGGGGGTCTTCCTGGGAGACGGGGCCCAGGCCCGGGAGCTGGCCCGCGCCACCAACGAGTTCTACGCAGCACTCCTGCGCCAGCATCCCCGCCGCTATGCGGCCCTGGCTGCCCTGCCACTGCCCGACGTGGAGGCCGTGCTGGCAGAGCTGGCCTACGCCCTGGACGTCTTGGGGCTGGACGGGGTGGCCCTTTTCACCCAGGTGGGGGGGCGCTACCTGGGAGATGAACTGTTTGAGCCGCTTTGGGCCGAGCTGGACCGGCGGGGGGCCTATGTCTTCGTCCATCCCACCCTGCCC
>NZ_QWKZ01000016.1 GCF_003574085.1 Meiothermus luteus
CAACCCCTTTGTGCCTTTGGTGGTTGAAACACCCACTTCTGCTCCACCGGCCCAGGCCACCCCAGGCACTGCAACCCCCGCGGCCTCCGCTCCACCGGCAACCGCTCAGCCCATTCCCACCCAGACCACCCGGGTACAGGTGCGCCAACCCGCTACCCCGCTGCCCAGCCCCAGCCTGCCCGGAACCCGGCCAACCACGCCCTCTTCCCCCGTGGCAGCCCAACCTCCCTCTGCAGCAACCCAGCCTCTGGGCCAAGCCCGGTTGGCCCAAGGCACCGCCCGCCCCAACTTGCCCGCCTCCATCGCCTTGAACACCGGCGCTTTGCCTATCCGGCTGGCCCCGCTGGAGCGTGAGCTCACCTCTGCCGCCAACCAAACCACGCAGGTTCCACCTGCCCTCGACCTGAACATCGGCAGCTCCAGTCCAAGCACGCTAGACTTCGCTCGAGCCGAGCTGGACCTTCGCACCGCACAGGCCCTAGAGCCCCGCACAGCCCCTGCGCGAGGCCCAGAGGCCCCGCGGGAAAGCCCCCTGGCCCGCTTCGTGCGGGAACAGAACCTCAGGCTCTCCGGGGTGGTGCTGGGCCCCACCAGCGTGGCCATCTTCCAAGGGAAGGATGGCTTCATCGTCCTACCCGTAGGCCGCACCCTCCCGGGCAGCGACGTGCTCCTAAAGAGTTTGAGCGCAAAGGAAGCCCTCCTGGTTCAAGGTTCGGAAAGCCTAACCCTCTCCATAGAGAAACCCTAGGCGGTGAATATGAAGCGTTTGTTCTCCCTTCTGGTGCTGTTGAGCCTGGCCCTGGCGCAGGGCACCCTACCCCGGGATGCCCGCTTTGACCAGCCCGTAAGCAACATCGGTGCCAACCTGCCGCTGGCCGCTCTGCTGGACGCCCTGGCCCGCAGCATCGGCCTCTCCCCCATCCTGCGCGATGTGCCCAACGTCACGGTCGCAGCCGACATTGACAACAAACCCTTCCGCCAGGTCTGGGACCTGCTCATCAACACCTATGGGGATGGGCGAATCACCTACGCCCTTTTAGAAAACAACGTCATCGTGGTTGGGCCCAGGGAGGTGGTGGAGCGAGCCAGAGGACCGGTGGCCCAGCCTACCCCTACGCCCAGCGAACCAACCGTGCGGGAATTCTACCAGGTGCGCTCAGGCGACCCGGCCGCCCTGGCCGCTTTTGTCCAGCAGGAAGTACCCGGGGTTACGGTGCGGGCTGTGCCCGGCCAGAATGTGCTCTCCATAAGCGGTCCGGCCCGGCTGGTGAACGAAGCGCTGAGCTTTCTTCAACGCATAGACGTGCCCCGAACCGCGGCCCCCACCACCCCAGTGGTGCAGAAGTCCTTCGCCCTATCCCACGCCCGCGCCACCGAGCTGGCCGAGGTGCTGAGCAAGGCCATCGCCGCCCAGTCGCAAGCCCAAACAACCCCTGGACAGGGCCAGGCTGCCCAGGCCCAGGCTGCACCCCAGGTTACGGTGGTGGCCGAACCGCGGACCAACACCCTCATCGTCACCGGCTCAGCCGAGCAAATTGCCCTAGCTGAGCGGCTCATCCCCAACCTTGACCGCCCGGTGCAGCAGGTCCAGCTCCAAATCCGGGTACAGGCTGTGCAAAGTGAGGTCATCCGCAACCTAGGCATCAAGTGGGAAACCGTCTCAGGCGGGAACCTGGTGGCCAGCTTCCTCTCCACCGGGCTAAACCTGATTTTTGACGTCACCCGTAGCCTAACCTCGCTCAACATCCGCGCGGTCCTGGACGCCCTAGAACAGCAAAACCTCTCCCGTCGGCTCAGCGACGCCAACGTGCTGGTGGAGGACAACTACGGGGCCGACACCACCGATCTGCGGGCCACCGGGGCCAAGGGCGCGGAGATCAAGGTGGGCGGGCGGCTTCTGATTCCCATCACCGTTGGCGACCAGATTAGCGTGCGGGAGTTTGACTATGGCCTGCTGGTACGGGTGCGGCCCCAGATTACCGCCGACGGGAACATCCTCCTCGAGGTCTTCACCCAAACCGGCGGCGACCCCGCGGCTGGCCCCTCGAACAGCATACGGATTCCTCAGCAGACCACCCTCTCCAAGCTGCGCATCCGCAACGGCCAGACCGTGGTGCTGGGAGGGCTGATCCAAAAGGTTACCGACACCTCCGACGTCAAGGTGCCCCTGCTGGGGGATATACCCCTGCTGGGAGAGCTCTTCAAACAGCGCACCTCGAGCGTAAAAGACGATGAACTCATCGTCATCATCACCGGGAACATCGTTCAAGACGCCTCCCGGTGAGGACGCCGCCGGGGGCACTTAGGTGGCCTGGCGCAGGTGCTCTAGCACCTCCCAGTCCCCGGGTTCAACCCCATACAAAAGGGCCAGGTAGTAGCTGGCCCAGGCTACCCGGTACCAGTAGCAGAGGGCCTTGGCCAGGGTGCCCTCAGCCTCTGGTTCGGGCAGCTCAACCAGGGTGTCCACCCGGCTTTCCAGTATCTCCTGGGCGTAGCGCTTTCGCTCGTCGTCGCCCAACAGGACCGCCACGATGGGGTCGCCCTGCTCGTGGCGAGCTTCCAGGGAGGTCACGAAAAACTCCAGGGCCGAAGGGGGTGGGGTGATGGACAGGCTCTTACCGATGCGGCCAAAGGTCTGCTGGAGGGCCTGGGCCAACCCTGGGTAGCGCTCTGGCACCACCCAAAGCGGGGTTCGCTCCAAGAGGGTGTAGGCCAGGAATTTGGCGGGGTTTTTTTCCAGCCCCACCTCGGGCCGCAAGCGCTCCCGCTCTAAGAGCAAGGCCCGGTCAATACGCTCGAGCTCGGCCTTATGCCCGGTGGCCAGAAGCAAAAAGCGCAGGTAGCGGTAGGTGGAAAGGGGGTGGGCCCGAATCTCCACCTCCGCGTTCTCGCGGAAGCCCAGCCGCACCACCTCGGCCCCACCCGCCGCGGCGTACAGCCCAGCCCCAGCCGCCCCACCCAGGTCGTAGCCACCCTCAAGGACGAACTGAGTGCCCCTGGTGGTGAACTCAGAGGCAAAGTCGCGTGCAAGCAGGGCAGCCCACCAACCCTCCCCGAAGCCCACCACTCCGTAGGGCGGAGCATAGCGCAGCACCGGCACCGGCCCGCTCCCCACCAGATCGCGTAGGTCAAAGGCCAGCCCCAAGCGGTCGGCCAGATAGGTTTCCTGAGCATCCAGGTCGCGCATTCCCCCCAGTTTACCCCTGGGGCTGCTCTAGGGTAGCCTAAACCCCGCATGTCGCCCTGGACCGTCCTCGCCGCCGCTATGACCGCTGGAACCGCCGTTTCCCTGATTGGCCAGGCCTACCCCACCCTGGCCCCCTACATCCGCGCCGACCTGGGGCTTTCCCTGACCGCGGTGGGTCTGCTCAACACCTTTATCTACATAGGGACCATGCTGGGCTCCCTCCCCTCGGGCTGGCTCACCGACAGGCTAGGCAGCCGGAAGGTGATGGTTGCCGGGGCCCTGATAGGGGCCGGGCTGGCCCTGGCCGTGGCCCTTTTCGTGAACTCGCAATGGGCGTTCGTCCCCTTCCTGTTCCTGGTGGGCCTGGTGGTAGCCTCCGCCACCCCCGCCGGGTCGCAAGCGGTGGCCCGCTCCTTTCCTCCTGAGCGGCGCGGACTAGTCATTGGGCTACGCCAGATGGCGGTCCCCTTGGGAGGAACCCTAGCCGCGGCTGTTCTACCGGTGGTGGCCCACCTCTCGAGCTGGCGCTGGGCCTCTGCCGTAGCAGCTTTTCTAGCGGTGCTGGCCGCTTGGGTTACGGCCCGGCTCTACCGAGAATCACCTCCCAGCCCGGCCCCTACCTCGGGGCCCCGCCCGCGGCTGTACCAGGTGCTGCAGGAGCGCAACATCCTGCTGGCCTCGGTGGCCGGCGTTACCCTTCCCACCGGGCAATTTGTGATGATCACCTACCTCATCCTTTTCCTGAAGGAGCGGCTGGGGGTACCCGAGCTCACCGGAGCGGCCCTGCTCACCGCGGCGCAGTTTGCTGGCGCCCTGAGCCGCGTCTTCTGGTCCTGGCTCTCCGATGCCCTAGGGGGAAGGCGCAAACCCCTGCTGGTGGCGATGGTGGCCATGGCCGGCCTCTGCGCCTTGGTGCTGGCCTGGCTTCCCCCAGGCACCCCCCTTTTCCTCAAAGCCTTGATAGTGGTGCTCTATGGGGCCACCGCCCTGGGGTGGCAGGGGCTGCACTTCTCCTTGCTGACCGAGCTTTCCCCCCCAGGGTGGGAGGGTCGGGTGGTGGGCTTCGCCCTAACCTTCACCTCCATCGGCATCGCCCTGGCCCCCCCGCTCTTCGGCCTGGTGGTGGACCTAAGCCAAAACTACGCCCTGGGCTGGCTGGCCCAGGCCGCGGTCTTCGGCCTGGGGGCCTGGCTGCTCTCCAACGTGGCCGAGAGCAAGGGGAGCAAAAGGGGCTAGCCCCCATTAGAATAGGCGCTTGGTGTGCAGGCCCAGCCTGCAGGAGAAGCCATGGCATCCTTAGGCGTCGGTATCGTCGGTCTACCCAACGTGGGCAAGTCCACCCTGTTCAACGCCATCACCAGGGCAGGAGCCCTGGCGGCCAACTATCCTTTTGCCACCATTGACAAAAACGTAGGGGTGGTGCCCCTCCCAGACGAGCGGCTCTCGGCCCTTCAAAAGGTCTTTACGAAGGGCGAACGGGTACCCCCGGCGGTGCCCACCCATGTGGAGTTCGTGGACATCGCCGGACTGGTCAAAGGGGCCCATAGGGGCGAAGGGCTCGGCAACCAGTTTCTGGCCCACATCCGCGAGGTGGCGGCCATCGCGCACGTGGTGCGCTGCTTTGAGGACCCCAACATAGTTCATGTGTCGGGCCGGGTGGACCCCCTGGACGACCTCCAGACCATCAACACCGAGCTGGCCTTGGCCGACCTGCAAACCCTGGAAAGGCGGCTGGACAAGCTGCGCAAGAGCGCCAAGGCCCACAAGGAGGACCAAGCCCTTCTGGCAGTGCTGGAACCCCTCCTGCCCCACCTCTCACAGGGCCACCCCATCCGCACCCACGCCAGCCTCGAGCCCGAGCTACTAGCCAAGGCAGCCCGCGAGATGGGGCTCCTCACCCACAAGCCCATCATCTACGTCTGCAACGTCGCCGAAGAGGACCTGCCGGACGGAACCCAAAACCCCCACGTGGCCCAGGTACGCGCAGCCGCAGCCCAGGAAGGCGCCGAGGTGGTGGTGGTCTCGGCCAAAATTGAGGCGGAGTTGGCCGAGCTTTCCGAGGCCGAGGCGCAGGAATACCTGGCCAGCCTGGGGCTGAAGGAGTCGGGGCTAAACCGCCTGGTGCGGGTCGCCTACCGCACCCTAGGGCTCATCACCTTCTTCACCGCCGGGGAGAAGGAGGTGCGGGCCTGGACGGTGTGCAAGGGCACCAAGGCCCCCCAGGCGGCTGGAGAAATCCACTCCGACCTCGAGCGCGGCTTCATCCGGGCAGAGGTGGTGGACTGGAGCCGGCTGGTGGAGGCGGGCGGCTGGGCCCAAGCCAAGGAGCGAGGCTGGGTGCGCACCGAGGGGAAAGACTACGAGGTGCAGGACGGGGACGTGATCCTGGTACTCTTCAACGTGTGAAGCCCAACTACCGGGCTTTTGGTCTCCCCCCAAGGCCCAGATGGCCCCTCGCTTCCTCGGAAAAGCCAGCCCAGTCCAAAAGGGCCTCCACCAAGGTCAGGTAGCCCTGGGTAGTGCAGAGCTTGCCCTGCCACAAGTAAGGGGAGGCAACAGGCTCCAGGGCCGCAGCCCGCAGCGCTGCGTGGGCCGCCGGGTGGGCGGCCGGGCGGCTCGAGAGGTAGCCCGCCTCGAGCCAGAACAAGGCCGCATTGGCCCCTCCCAAGGCTGCCCGCAAACCCTCCCACACCTCAGCCAGCCAGGCTTGGTGGGCCGCGTCGCGGCCCAGTTTGCGCATGTTGCCCCCCCCCGGAACCACCAGCACGTCTAGCTGGGGCCTGGCGGCAAAGGTGTAGCGCGGTGTCCAGACCGCCCCCGCGCTTCCTTCCAAAGATGTACGCCCCCGCGCCAGGGTAAACCGCTCCCAGCCCAAAAGCCGGCCCACCTCCAGCGCCAGGGCCGCCTCGGCCTCCAAAAAGCCCGGCGTGAGCAGAACCCCCATTCGCATACCCCTATGCTACAGCCCACCCGGGCGCCCTTATCCAGCCCAAAGAATCCCGCGCTAGACTAAAACGGAGCATGAAACCGAGACATCTCATCGTCTTTTTGGCCTGCCTAAGCCCCCTGGGACTAGCCCAGGTGGCCTCGGAAGCGGCCCGAATCTTAGACAAGATTAGGCTAGCACACGGCGGAGCCGCACTGGCCGCGCTCCGCACCTACCAGGAAACCGCCACCCTGACCACCTTCTCTGGGCCTGAGACCGAGCGCACCCTAACGGTGGTCTCCTACGTGGACTTCACCCAAAATCGCTTAAGGATAGAGTACAAGGATGGTTCCCAGCTCATCCAGGTCATCCAGGTTTCCCCCAGCGGGGGGGAGACCTGGAGCGCCTTGGGGGGGAAAAAACCCCTCGAGCCAGCCTTTGCCCAGGAGCTTCGCCAGGGGCTTTACCAGACCTGGTACGGCCTAAGGCTGGGGGGCAGCGGACGGGAGATGGCCCAAATCTTGGGCAAACGCACCTTTGGCGACGTTGACGGGTGGGCCGTTGCGGTACGCACCCAAAGCAGCCAAACCACCTACCTGGTGAACGCACAGAACCAGCTCATCGCCGAGCGCTACGAGAGCGCTCAAGGCCCCATAACGGTACTCTACGCCGACCTGCGCAGGGTGTCTGGGGTCCTCATTCCTTTCCGAGCCCGACTCTACACCAACGGCGTGCTGTTCGCCGAAGCCCGGGTGCAGCGAGCCCTGGTCAATCCTCCCTTGGACCCCGGAACCTTCCGGCTGCCCTAGCTTCGTGAGCCAAGCAACCCAAAAAAACTCCTCCTAGACCGAAAATAAGGCATGCTCAAACGGGGCTTTTGGGGGTTCGGCCTCCTGCTTTGGCTAGGCCTGGGCCTTGCTAGCCCGGCCCAGGACCTGTTTGATGAGGCCAACCGGTTGCTTCACACCTACTACGGGGGATTCGCCCAGCTCAGGGCCGAGGAGCTCAGGAGCAAGTACCAGCTCGAGCTGGACAAGGCCTGCGCCCAAGAAGTGGCCTGCCCAGCCCAGCGGGCCCACCCGGTGCTGCACGCCCTGGTCTCCGAGATAGGCGACCGGCATACCCGCTACTTCACCCCAGAGGAGTACGCTGAGATACAGCGGCGCCTCTCCGGCGGCAACAGCAGCCGCCCCCAGCTCGGCGTGCAGCTCCAGGTGGTTCCTGGGCTAGAAGGCCTTCTGGTGGTGGAGGTGCTGAGCGAAACCCCTGCCGAGGAGGCCGGGCTGCGCCGGGGCGACCGGATTTTGGCCATCAACGGCGTGCCTCTCCCCCTGGCCGAGGCAGAGCGGCTGGGCTTTCTGCGCGAGCGGGTGGGGGAAGCCCCCCTCACCCTCACCATCCAACGGGCCCAAGTGCGCCTACAGGTGGTGCTCTACCCCCGGATTATCCCCCTGCGCCAGCTCCCAAAGCTTAGCCTGCGGCCAGACGGGGTGGCGGTGCTGCGCATCCCCTCCTTCAGCGGCTACCAGCAGGTCGGACCCCGCATTCACACACTGGTCCAGCAGGCCCAGTTGGCCGGGGCCAGGGCCATGGTCGTTGACCTGCGCAACAACGGGGGGGGCCTCCTAAGCGAGTGTCTGGTGGGGGCCGGGGCCTTCGTGGGGGAAACCTACCGACGGCTGCAGGACAACCTGCGGGTCAGTGAGCAAGGCTACCAAGACGGCTACTACTACTATCGCGCTGGGGGCCGCGATCGGCCTCAGTACCAGGTAGCGGCGGCCCGCTGGAGCGGCCCGGTGGTGGTGCTGGTTAACGAGCGCACCGCCTCGTGCGCCGAGTACTTCACCCTCGACCTGCAAGAGAACGGCAGGGCCTTGGTGGTGGGTCAGCCCACCGCTGGAGTAGGCAACACCGCCACCATCTTCCTGCGCCTTTCCGACGGCTCTGGTCTGCAGATAACCACCGCCAAGGCCCAGCGCAAAGACGGTAGCTTCTACCCTGAGCGGGTCATTCCCGACCTCATCTTGGCCGAAGACTGGCAGGCCTTAGCGGAAGGACGGGACCTGCTCCTGGAGAAGGCTTTGGAGCTTCTGGGCGGCCTGCAGGAAGCCCCGGGCTATGGGCTAAAAGGGTAGTTCGGCCCGAACCAAAGTGCCCTGGCCTTGCACCGACTCAACGGAAAACCGGCCGCCGCGGGCTTCCACCCGCTCCCGCATCTGAGTCAGCCCAAAACCACCCATACCCTCCGGGGCACCGTCGGCCCGAAAGCCCCTGCCGTTGTCGCGGATTTCCAATACCCCACCCCGCTCCCCCAAAGGGGCCAGGCTGACCTGCACCAAACTGGGCCGCCCGTGCTTAGCCGCGTTGGCCAGCGCCTCCTGTAGAACCCTAAAGAGGACCAGCTCGGAAGCCTGAGAAAGCCCGATTCTCTCCGGCAAGGACAGGCGAAGCCTAAAACCCGCCTGCTCAGCGAATGCCTGTGCATAGCGCCGCACCGACTCCAAAAAACCATAGCGCTCGAGGTCAATCGGCCTCAAGGCGAAGATGCTGCGGCGCACCTCCCGAATCTGGGCCCGCAGGGTATCCTTGACCTGCTGTAGCTCCTCTATGGCCCGCTTTGGGTCGGTGGGCCATAGGCGCTCGACCAAATCCAGCTTCAAGGCCATAAAAGC
The DNA here is from genome assembly GCF_003574085.1 of Meiothermus luteus. GTDB lineage: Bacteria > Deinococcota > Deinococci > Deinococcales > Thermaceae > Meiothermus > Meiothermus luteus. Next base: position 8,786 of record NZ_QWKZ01000016.1, read on the forward strand.
TAGAGCCTGGGCTACTCCATCGTGGATTTCGCGGGCAATGCGGTTGCGCTCCTCGGTCAGGGCCAGCTCCTCAGCCCGCAGGTAGGCCTGGGCGTTGCGAACGGCAAGGGTAACCTGAGCGGCCAGGAAGCGTAGAAAAGGCAGCCGCTGGCGCAGGTTCTCGGCTTCTCCCCGCAACAGCAACAGCCCCACCACATCCTTCTCTCTAAGGGGGACAGCGAGCAGATCGTCCTCTACGAACACCGGGGCCTCGAGGGCCTCCTTCCAAAGGCCCTGGGGCGGAAAGGCCCGGAGGGGCAGCTCGAGGTGGCGCATTACCTGAGGCTGAAGGAAGTTTTCCTCATCCAAAAGCAAAACGCCCCCACCGCTGGCCTTGGCCCACTCTAGGATGCGGTCCAAAAGCCTTTCCAGAAGCCTTTCCAGGTTGGCCTCGGCGCGCAGGGCCTGGTCCACCTCATAAAGGGTCAGCAGGTCGCGGCTACGCGAGCGTACCGCCTCCAGCGCTCCGGCCACCTCGGCCGCCAACACTTCCAAGAAGCTCTGCTCGTCTTTGGAAAGGGGAGATTCCACGGCCACCTCGAGCCTCCCCTCCAGCCCCGGCAGGGCCACCTCGTACACCCTCCCCGGGGTGAACCCCGCCGAGGCAGCCCGCACCCCCTCCAGCGTAAGCGCCGCCTCCCGGCGCAGGGCTTGGGCCACCTCCTGCACCACCGCGGCCAGGGCCTGCTCCAGGTTGTCCGCCACCGAGGCCCGCCTCAGGATGTTGCCCACCGCCATAAGCCGGCGGTTAGCCTCCTCCAAAGCCCGCTGTACCTCCTCCCGCTCCTGCACCTGTTGGGCAATCCACTCCAGGGTCATCCAGGTCACCAAAGGCCCCACCAACCCGTAGAAACCCAGGCGCAGCCAGAAGGCCACCGGAAGCCCCTCGTAGGGCTGCAGGGAGACCTCGAACAGCACGACCACCAAAACGATGGCGACGGGCAAGAAGAGCCTATAGAGCCGAATGAGCCGGTACAGGCTGGGCACGGCCTCCATGGCTCGAGCTTACTTCAGGGCTCGAGGTCGGACTTGCGCGGAGCGTGGGCGGCGTACCAACGGCTTTGGTGCAAGAAGCCCCGCAGAAACTGCACCTCTCCTGGGGTCAGGGCGGCTTTGTGCAGCAGACGGCGGAAGCGGCGCATGGTGTAGGGAAGCCGCCTTTCGTCGGTAAAACCAATGCGCAACACGTACTCCTGAAGGTCGGCGAAAAGGCGCTCCAAGGCCTCTCGCTCGGCTAGCGGGGCCACCTCGGGCTCAGGAGGACGCTGGGCCACCCCAAAAATTTCGTAACAGAGGATCAGCACCGCCTGGGCTAAGTTCAGGCTGGGCTGCTTGGGCGCGGTGGGGATGCGCACAATGATTTGGGAGAGGTCTATTTCCTCCTTGGTTAGACCAAAGGTCTCTCGGCCAAAAACCAGCGCCACCCGCCCTTGCGGGGCCACCCGGGCCACCTCCTCCGCCATGGCCCGTGGCCCCAGCAGCGGGCCGGTGTAAATCTCCCTCTCCCGCACCGTGGTGCCCACCACCAGCCGGGCCGGGGCCACCGCCTCCGGGAGGGTCTCCACTATCTCGAGGTGGTCCAAAATCTCGCCCGCCCGCACCGCCAAGCGGTAGGCCATGGAGCGCTCAGGACCCAGGGCCAGGTCCTCGCGCACCCTGGGTTCCGGGGCCACCAGCCACAGGTCCGAGAAGCCAAAGTTCTGCATAGCCCGCGCAGTAGCCCCCACGTTCATGGGTTCCTGGCTGCCCACCAGCACCACGCGGACGTTCGTCAGCCAGTCCATCGGCTCTAGCCTAATGGTTGCTTCCAGATGCGTCGAGCCGTTTCCCGGCCAAAAGGAACCCATAAGCGGCCCCAAAAAAACACCGCGGGGTTGTATTGACAAAAAAATCGGCCCGGGCTAGCTTCAAAGCACAGCAGGAGGCTACATGACCCCCGCTTTACGTGAACTCGAGGCCCTCTTCCCCCGGGGCCTGCTGCGCCAGCCAGGTGAGCTCGTCGCGTACGAGTCCGACGCCCTCACCGCCTTCCGAGCCCGTCCGCTGGCAGTGGTCTTGCCCGAAAGCCACGAAGAGGTGGCGGCGGCAGTGCGTTGGTGCCAAAAGCACCGGATACCCTACGTGGCCCGGGGCTCTGGCACCAGCCTATCTGGAGGTTCGTTGCCGGTTGAGGGGGGGCTGGTCATCGGCCTCAACCGGATGAACAAGCTCCTGCGGCTTGACCCCAAAGAGCGCATTGCGGTGGTGCAGCCGGGTTTCATCAACCTGCAGGTCTCCCTGGCCGCGGCCCCCTACAGCCTGTACTATGCCCCCGACCCCTCTTCCCAGCCGGTTTCCACCATCGGGGGAAACCTGGCCTTCAACTCCGGTGGGGCCCACTGCCTCAAGTACGGAATGACCTCCAACCACGTTCTGGGGGCCAGGGTGGTGCTTCCGGACGGCGAAACGGCCTTGCTGGGCAGCGAAAGCCTAGAGGGGATAGGGCCGGACTGGTTGGGGCTTTTCGTGGGCAGTGAGGGGCTTTTAGGCATCGCCACCGAGGTGACCCTGCGTCTTCTGCCCAGGCCAGAGGCCTACCACACCGTGCTGGCCGCCTACGACACCTTGGAAAAAGCCGGGGAAGCGGTGGCGGCGGTGGTGGCCTCGGGGCTTCTTCCCGGGGCTATGGAAATCATGGACTCCTTGGCCATCGAAGCCGCCGAAGCAGCGGTGGGGGCCGGGTACCCTCGGGAAGCCCGGGCGCTTTTGATTGTGGAGCTGGAGGGCGAAACCCCGCAGGTTGAGGCCGAGGCCCGCCACCTAGAGCGGGTAATTCGGGACTCGGGGGCCTACGAGGTGCGGGTAGCCCAAAGCGAGGCCGAGCGGATGAAAATCTGGAAGGGTCGCAAGGCGGCCTTCTCAGCGGTGGGGCGGCTCTCACCCGACTACATCGTGCAGGACGGGGTGGTGCCGCGCTCCAAGCTGGGTCAGGCCTTGGCCGAGATTGAGAGGCTTTCCGAGCGCTACGGCCTGCGGGTAGCCAATGTCTTTCATGCCGGCGACGGGAACCTGCACCCCCTCATCCTCTACAACGGCCGGGTGGCGGGGGAGCTCGAGCGGGCCGAAGAGCTGGCCGGGGAAATCCTCAAACTCTGCGTGGCCCTGGGCGGTTCCATTACCGGCGAGCACGGCGTGGGTATGGAGAAACGGGCCTACATGCCCGTGATGTTCACCCCGGCCGACCTGGAAGCCATGCGGCGCATCCGCCGGGCCATAGACCCCCTGGAGCTGGCCAATCGGGGCAAGATGTTTCCGGGAAGCGAAGCCAAACCCCTTTCGCACGGTCCGCACCCTCTAGAGAAAGCCGGGGTGATCGCACGTGAGTAGCCTACGGCCTACCCATCCAAAGGAGGTACAGGAGGCGGTACGAAGCCACCCCCGGCTCCTGCCGCGGGGCGGGGGCAGCAAACCCGCCCTGTCCACCCCTAGGGAACGGCAGGTCGCCCTCGAGCTGATCGGCCTCTCGGGGGTGCTCGAGTACAACCCGGGGGAGTACGTAGTGGTGGCTCGAGCCGGCACCCCCCTGTCCGAGCTAGAGGCGCTGCTCAAGGCCCACGGGCAGTACCTCCCCTTCGATCCCCCTTTCGCAAGGCAGGGAGCCACCCTGGGGGGCACCGTGGCGGCCGGCCTCTCGGGCCCCATGCGCAACCGCTACGGCGGGGTGCGGGACTTCATCCTGGGGGTTGAGTTTGTGGACGGCCTGGGCAACCTTGTGCGGGGAGGCGGCAAGGTGGTGAAGAACGCCGCCGGCTTCGACCTTCCCAAACTGATGGTGGGCAGCCTGGGAAGGCTTGGCGTCCTCACCGAGCTGGCCTTCAAGGTCTTCCCCTACCCAAAGGCCACCGCCACCCTCGAGGTGGCGTTTCCCAACCTGGGTGAAGCTTTAGAGGCCCTCTACCGCCTGGCGGCCTCACCTATTGAACTCTACGCCCTGGACCTGGTCCCCCCAAGCCGCCTGGTCCTGCGCCTAGGGGGCCTTCCCGAGGCCCTGTCGCCCCGGCTGGAACGCCTGGAGAGGTTCTTGAACCAGCAGGGGGAAAGGCTTCAGGGGGAGGCCGAGGAGGCCTACTGGGAAGGGGTGAACGACCTGGGCCGGCTCGGCGAGGGTTACCTGGTCAAAGTGGCCCTCACCCCCCGGCGCATCCCCACCTTGGAGGCAAGGCTAGGAGCAGCACCCCGGCGCTACATGAGCGCGGGCCACCTGCTCTACCTGGCCTGGAATGAGCCTCTAGAAGCCTTGGACGAGGCCCTGCGGGCCGAGGGCCTGCCTGGACTCGTTCTAAGAGGGGTTGTAGCCAACCCTAGGATTGGCCTAAACTTGGAGGGGCCTTTCGGCCTGAAGGTGACCGCCGCCCTTGACCCCCAGGGGCGCTTTGAGCGTTATGCAGCACCGAATTGACCCGGAAAAAATAGGCCCCCAGGGCGAGGTTATGGCGCACGCCATTGAGGCCTGCGTGCACTGCGGCTTCTGCTTGCCGGCCTGCCCCACCTACCAGGTGCTAGGGGAAGAGATGGACTCCCCCCGGGGCCGCATCTTCCTGATGAAGGAGGTGCTGGAGGGGAACCTGAGCCTGGAAGAGGCCCAACCCTACATTGACAAGTGCTTGGGCTGTTTGGGCTGCGTAACCGCCTGCCCCAGCGGGGTGCCCTACGGCGAGCTCATCACCAGCTTCCGGGCCTATAGCGAACCCAAGCGCTGGCGTTCCCCGTTCCAAAAGGTTTTCCGGCTGGGGCTACAAGAAACCCTTCCCTATCCGGCCCGCTTTCGCGCCGCGGCCGTCTTAGGCCGGTTGGCCAGACCCCTCAAGCCCTTGCTGCCCCCCGCGTTGCGGGCCCCCCTCGAGCTTCTACCCGAAGCCCTTCCCCCCACCAAACCCCTACCAGCGCTGACGCCTGCGGAAGGCCCGCGCCGGTCGCGGGTGGCTCTTCTGGCCGGCTGCGCCCAGCAGGTCCTGCAACCAGGGTTCAACTGGGCCACGCTGCGGGTGCTGGCCCGCAACGGGGTAGAGGTGGTGGTCCCCCAAAACCAGGTGTGCTGCGGGGCCCTGGCCCTCCACACCGGCGAGCGGGCCCGGGCTTTACACCTGGCCCGGAAAAACCTGGAGGCCTTCGCGGGTGATTACGACACGATCCTCACCAACGCCGCGGGGTGTGGATCAGGGCTCAAGGAATACCCCCTCCTCTTCCGAGGGGAGCCCGAACAGGACCAGGCCCAGCGTCTGGCCGAGAAGGTCAAGGACATCTCGGTCTTTCTGGTGGAGCTGGGCCTAAAGGAGGTTCCCCCGCTGCCCCACCCCCTGAGGGTGGCCTACCACGACGCCTGCCACCTGGCCCATGCCCAGGGGGTGCGAAACGAGCCCCGCCAGCTCCTGCGGAGCATTCCGGGGGTGGAGCTGGTGGAGATTCCTGAAGGGGAGCTTTGCTGCGGCTCGGCGGGCACATACAACCTCGAGCAGCCCCACATCGCCGCCGCTTTAGGGGAACGCAAGGCCCGCAACATTCTGGCTACCGGGGCCCAAGCCGTGGTGACCGGGAACATCGGCTGTTTTGCCCAGATTGAGGCCCACCTAAAAAAGCTAGGCCGACCCATACCGGTACTCCACACCATAGAGCTTCTAGATAGGGCCTATACCGGACAGGCCCCGGTGCCCGCCGCTCCGGCGGACCCGTAGAATACCCCTCGTGCGCGAACAGCTCATCGCCAGCCTTCACCGGGCCCTGGACGCCACCCACCCGACCCGCCTTACCGCGAGGCATCTTCCCGAGCAACCCCCAAGCTTCATCGTCTCGGTAGGGAAGGCCGCCTTGACCATGCTGGAGGCCGCCTTAGAGCGGTTCCCCCACACCCCTTACATCGCCGTCCCCAAGGCCGAGGGCAGGCCCAAGGGGGCCCACCCCGGCGGGGTGGTGCTTCCCGCCGGCCACCCGGTTCCCGACGGACGGAGCCTGGAGGCCGCCCAAAGGGTCTTGGAGGCGGTGGGGCGGCTTGGGCCAGAGGAGCTCCTTCTGGTGCTGGTCTCCGGGGGTGGGAGTGCCCTGCTATGCGCCCCCTGGGGCGTAGACCTGGCCACCAAGCAGGCCCTCACCCAGGCCCTTCTGCGCTGTGGAGCCGACATACAGGAAATCAACGCGGTGCGCAAGCACCTCTCGAGGATCAAGGGCGGCCGGCTGGCTGCGGCCACCCAGGCCCGCGTGCTGGCCCTTTACCTCTCGGACGTGCCCGGCGACGACCTCTCCACCATAGCCTCAGGGCCTACCGTACCGGATCGGAGCACCTTTGCCGAGGCCCTGGCCGTGCTGGACAGGTATGGGCTGGAGTTTCCCCAGGTGCGGGCCCACCTGAGGCGAGGGCTGGCCGGCGAGATACCCGAGTCCCCCAAGCCGGGTGACCCCCTTTTCCAGCGGGTGGAGAACCGCTTGGTTGGGGGGAACATGGCCCTACTGGAAGCCGCCCGCACCTACTGGCAGGGCCTAGGCTTGCCCGCGGTTATCCTTTCCGACCGCTTCCAAGGCGAGGCCCAGGCCCTAGCCCGCTTCCACGCCGCCTTGGTGGAGAGCATCCGGGCTCACCATCAGCCCTTCGCCCCTCCGGTGGTGCTCCTCTCCGGTGGAGAGGCCAGCGTAAGGGTGCGGGGCGCGGGCCGCGGAGGGCGCAACCAGGAGTTCTTGGGCTGGCTGGGCTACTACCTGGGCGAAAGGGGAGTGTGGGCCCTGGCGGCTGACTCAGACGGCATAGACGGCAACACCGAGGTCGCCGGCGCCCTTCTAGCCCCCGACACCTGGGCGCGATCCCAGCGCCTCGGCCTGGACCTCAAGGCCCACCTCGAGCAGAACGACACCCACGCCTTCTTCAGGGCCCTAGGGGACCTCCTGATAACCGGGGAGACCCAAAGCAACCTCAACGACTTCCGGGCCCTGGTGGTGGGGCAAGGGCTTGACATTTTTTAGCCTTACCTAAAAAATGGGTGGTGTTAGGTTTTGCTTACCCAAAAAGGAGGCCTATGCCCGACCCCAACCCCACCGCCCCCCCCTCTCCGAGGCGCAAGAGGACTACCTCAAGCAGGTCCTGCTGCTGGGCGGCAGCCGGGTGGGCACCTACCGCCTCGAGGACACCCAACCGGTCTCCACGCAGGCCCTGGCTCAAAAAATGCAGGTCAAACCGGCCTCGGTAACCGGGATGCTCAAAAAGCTCTCGGAAATGGGGCTGGTGGCGTACGAGGCCTACCGCGGGGTACGGCTCACCGAGGCCGGCTACCGGGTGGCCCTGGAGGTTCTCCGGCACCATCGGCTTCTGGAAACCTACCTGCACCAAGCCTTGGGTTACGGCTGGGAGGAGGTGCACGCCGAGGCGGAACGGCTCGAGCACCACATCTCCGAGGCCCTCGAGGCCCGCATCGCCGAGTGGCTCGGCCATCCCTCCTACGACCCCCACGGCGACGCCATCCCCAGCGCCGACCTCGAGCTGCCCGAGGCCCTGCCCAGCCAAAGGCTGAGCGCCCTAGCCCACGGTAGCCGGGGCATCGTGGCGCGGGTGGCCACCCAGGACCAGGACGCCCTCAACCTCTTCGCCCACCTGGGCCTCCGCCCCGGCGCGGAGGTTGAGCTTCTGGAGCACAGCCGGGAGGGCAGCCGGGTGCGGGTGGGCAAGGAGCGGTACCTTCTCCCCCAAAGCCTGGCCCAGGCGCTTTGGGTCTACCTCGAGGTGAAGCGCCATGCCTAGAGGCTTTTTCCCAGGTTTTCTAAGACCAAGCGGCTGGATGGCCCTGGTACTGTGCGGCCTGGTTTGGGCAGCCCCCAGCGACGGGCTCGAGCGACTACAGCCCGTAGGGAAAACCCCGGTTCGCGTGGTGACCACGGTCAACTTCGTCACCGACCTGGTGGAACAGGTAGGAGGCCAGCGGGTGCGGGTGCAGGGCCTGATGGGCCCGGGGGTGGACCCGCACCTCTACAAGGCCTCCGCCGGAGATGTGCGGCGGCTGTTCCAGGCCGATCTGGTCTTCTACAGCGGGCTCCACCTAGAAGGCAAGATGGTAGAGCTGCTGGAAAAGCTGCCTAAGGCCATCGCCGTCACCGACGCCATACCCCGGGAGCGGTTGATCCGGCTGGAGGGGGGCCAGGGCCCCTACAGCTACGACCCTCATGTCTGGTTTGATGTCTCGCTGTGGAAGCTAACCGTAGGCCGGGTAGCTGCTGCCTTGAGCCGGGTGGACCCTGCCGGTGCTACCTACTACCAGGCCAACGCCAGGGCCTACACACAGCGGCTAGAGAGGCTAGACGCCTATATCCAGGGTCAGATTGCCCGAATCCCACCCCAGCAGCGGGTGCTCATCACGGCCCACGACGCCTTCGCCTACTTTGGGCGCCGGTACGGGCTGGAGGTACGCGGCCTACAAGGGGTCTCCACTGTAGCCGAAGTGGGGACCCGGGATGTGCAGGAGTTGGCCCAGTTCATCGTCCAACGCCGCATCCGGGCCATCTTCGTGGAGTCCAGCGTGCCCCCCAGGACAATAGAGGCGGTCATCGCCGCCGCGCGGGCCCAAGGCTGGCGGGTAGAGCTGGGGGGGGAACTCTTCTCCGACGCGGCAGGCCCCCGCGGCACCCCCGAGGGGACCTATATAGGCATGCTGAAGCACAACGTCCGCACCATCGTGGCCGGGCTTCTAGGAGGGGCGCTATGAACCCTCCCCCCCTGGAAATCCTAGACCTGACCGTAATCTACCGCGAGAAGCCGGTGCTGTGGGACGTGGACTTAGCCATCCCCGAGGGCCGGCTCTGCGCCATCGTGGGCCCCAACGGGGCAGGCAAGTCCACCCTGATCAAGGCCGCCTTGGGCATGGTCCCCAAGGCCTCCGGACGGGTGCGCTTCTTCGGCCAACCCCTAGAACTGAGCCGAAAGCGCATTGCCTACGTGCCTCAGCGCACCTCCGTGGACTGGGACTTTCCCACCCACGTGCTGGACGTGGTCATGATGGGGCTTTACGGCCGCTTGGGCTGGTTCCGGCGGCCGGGCAGGGAGGAGCGGGAGGCTGCCATGGAGGCCCTAAGGCAGGTGGCCTTGAGCGACCTGGCCCACCGACAAATCTCCGAACTCTCTGGGGGCCAGCAACAGCGGGTCTTCCTGGCACGGGCTTTGGTCCAAAACGCCGACCTCTACTTCATGGACGAGCCATTTGCCGGGGTGGACGCGGTCACCGAGGAGGCCATCCTGAGGGTCTTAGAAGGGCTAAAGGCCCAGGGAAAAACCGTGGTGGTCGTGCATCACGACCTGCAAACGGTGCGGGACTACTTTGACCACCTGACCCTCCTCAATGTGCAGGTCATCGCCAGTGGCCCGATGGAGACTACCTTCACCCCGCACAACCTGGAGCGCACCTACGGCAAGCAACCCCTCCTTGAGCTCGAGGGGTGGGCCAAGCCAGAGCAAGCATGGAACTCCTAAGCCAGCTCTTTATTGACTACACCCTCCGCAACGTCGCCCTAGGCTCAGCCTTGCTGGGCCTCATCGGTGGGGTGCTGGGCGCTTTTGCCCTCCTGCGCCAGCAAAGCCTGCTCGGCGATGTACTGGCCCACGCGGCCCTGCCGGGCATCTGCCTGGCCTTCCTGCTCACCGGCTCCAAAACCCCCTCACTGCTGCTCCTGGGGGGAGGCCTGGCTGGGTGGGTCGCTGCCCTGGGGGTTCTGGCCGTGCTCCGCCACACCCGCTTACCTCAGGACGCCGCCTTGGGGGTGGCGCTTTCCAGCTTCTTTGGCCTAGGGATAGCCCTGCTCACCTTCATCCAGCACAACCACCAGGGCAATCCGGCCGGCCTTGACCGCTTCATCTTTGGCCAGGCCGCCAGCCTGCTCGGCTCGGACGTGCTGGGTTTTGCGCTCCTAGGGGGAGTCGTCTTGGCCCTGGTGGGGCTTTTCTACAAGGAGTTCAAGCTCATCTCCTTTGACCCTGACTACGCGACCAGCCTGGGCCTTCCCACGAGGGGGCTGGGCATCCTGCTCACCTCGCTCATCGTGCTGGCGGTGATGGTAGGCCTACAGACGGTGGGGGTGGTGCTGATGGCCGCGATGCTCATCGCCCCCGCCGCGGCCGCCCGGCAGTGGACCAACCGGTTGGGCCGGATGGTGGCCCTCTCAGGGCTACTGGGGGCTTTGGCCGGGGTTGCCGGGGCGCTCCTTTCGGCCAGCCGCGAGAACCTGCCCACCGGCCCCTTGGTGGTCCTATCCATTACCGCGGTGGTGGTTTTCTCGCTGTTCTTCGCTCCTTTGCGGGGGCTATTCTGGCAAGGGCTGCGCAACCAGCAAAACCGACGTCGGACGGAGCTGGAACGCCTCCTCCTAGACGCCCATCTACTCGCCAACCACGGGCGCCTCAACCCTGAGGAACTAGCCCTGCACCGTGGGGAACCCCTCCCAAAGGCCCGGCGCCATCTGGACTTCCTGAAGGCCCAAGGGTGGGTAGAGCCCAAAGAGGGAGGCTTCCAGTTCACCGAGCCGGGCCTGCAAAAAGCCCTAGCCCTCAAGGAGACCCTGCGCCTAAGGAGCTGAGATGAACCCTGACCTGGTCATTCTCCTCACCGCTGTTCTGGTTTCCACTGCCTCGGCGCTTTTGGGCAGCTTTTTGGTGCTGCGCCGCATGGCCCTGGTCTCCGATGCCATATCCCATGCGGTGCTGCCCGGCATTGTGCTGGCCTACTGGCTCTCAGGAGGCAAGGCCACCCTGCCAGCCCTGCTGGGAGCAGCCGGCTCAGGCCTCCTCACGGTGAGCCTGGTGGAGTGGCTCACCCGCACCGGCCGAGTTAAAAACGACGCAGCCATCGGCATTGTTTTCCCGGCCCTCTTCAGCCTAGGGGTGCTTTGGGTCTCCCTTTCCTTCCGCAACGTCCACCTAGACCTGGATGCGGTGCTCTACGGCGAAATCGCCTACGCCCCTTTCAACACCCTCGAGCTCTGGGGTCTGAGCCTGCCCGAGTCGTGGCTGGTGATGGGGGGGTTGGCGCTTTTGAACCTACTGTTCGTACTCCTCTTTTACAAGGAGCTCAAGCTCTCCACCTTTGACCCCAGCCTGGCCGCTGCGCTGGGTTTCAGCCCTGGGGTCTTGCACTACGCCCTCATGGCCCTGGTTTCCTTGACCACTGTGGGGGCCTTTCAGTCGGTAGGGGCCATCCTGATCGTGGCCTTTCTAATCATCCCTCCAGCCACCGCCTACCTCCTCACCCACCGCTTGCCGGCCCTGCTCAGCCTGGCGGTGGGGATAGGAGTCTTCTCCAGCCTGCTGGGCTATCTCCTGGCGGTATGGATGGATGCTTCCATTGCCGGCATGATGGCCACGGTGGCCGGCGGATGCTTCGTCCTGGCCTCTCTCTTCTCCCCCACCCAGGGCTACCTCACCACCCGCCTCCGCCGCAGGCAGCAGCGGCTCGAGGTCACCGCCCGGCTGTTGGTGACCCACCTGGCCCACCACCAGACCCCCGTGCCTGAAGAGGAGATACGGGAGGAATTTGGCTGGGATGCCCGGTTTCTCCAACAGGTAAAGCAGAAGGCTTTGCGGGAGGGTTGGCTCGAGGCGAGCGAGCAGGGCCTCACCCCCAGCAGTAAAAAATAACGTCCGCAAAAACCCCTACCGGCTTACCACCTGGCTGGTGCGGTTCCCGGCAGCATCCACCGCGATAATCGTCACCTGCCTCACCGGCACCTCCACGTAAAAGCTCACCTCCTTGCCTTTGGGCAAGGAGAGGGGGTTGTAGCGGTTGTTGTACTGCAGGGTCACCCGGTCCACCCCCGTGTCGTCGAGCACCCGGCCGGATATCTGCAGAACGGAAGCGGTGCGGGCAGGGATTTCCTGCTCGGTTCCGTCGGGCAGGGTGCGTTTTTGGGCAGGCTGCACCACCGTAACCAGCCGCTCAACCCGCTCAACCAAAATCTGCGGCGGCCGGGCGTCTAGCACCAAAGGCAGCCGCACCGTGCGGGTCTGGCCGTGGACGTCGGCGGCCTCTACCCTTACCTCCACCTGTCCGGACTGCGGGGCCTGCACGCGAAAGCTGAAGCGCACCAACTTCTGCCCTCGGCTGGCCTCGGGCAGCACCTCCTCCCCAGAGGCCTTGATGCTTTGCACACCGGAATCGTCCAGCACGTATCCTTGAACCTGAAAGGAGCGCTGGGAGATTACGCCGCTTTTGGGCTGGGTAATGCCGATTAGGGGTGGCTGGGTGTCGGCAGACCGGGTGCAGGCCGCAAGGAGAAGCAAAAGGAAAAGGGGCGCATACCGCACCCCCTTATCCTAGCAGGCCCCTAGGGCCGGAAGATTAGGCCCGCTCGAGCGCTGAAACCCAGCCCCCCAATCACCCCAGAAAGCCCGCCTAGACCAAAGCCAAAACCGCCCTGCAGTTCGCCATAGACGCTAAAAGGCTGCATAGGAAAGGCGTACTCAACCCCCGCCAGGACGTGCGGGAACAGGTGGATTCCGCTGTTCCCCGAAATGACCCAGAAGCCCACTGAGGCCCCCGCCCCGGCGTACCAGCTCAGGTCAAAGCCCGGAGCAACCGGGAAAGCCTGCTCAAAGGCGATGAAGTCGGCTCCGGCAGCCAGACCCGCAAAGGCCATACCCCCACCCAGACGGAAGCCGCTAAGCTGGTATTGCGCACCAATCCAGGTGGGCCAGCCCGAGTAAATACCAAACCCATCCGACTGGGCCTTGCCCACCGAGGCCACCGCCAAAACCAACAACAAAACCAGCGGAACCCAACGCTTCATAACTTTTCACCTCCAGCGTCAGTTTACCATGACCCCAGGGCCGAACACCCCACGCGGAACAACCGCCCACTAGCCAAAGACTGCCTTTACGGGCGCTCAGGTGGTGTACAGCGCGTTGATGCGAACATACTCCTCAGTGAGGTCGCAACCCCAGGCCATCCCCTGCCCTTCCCCCAGGCCCAGGTCCGCCTCCACCAGCACCTCCTCAGCCCGCATGGCCTGGCTGGCCTGGGCTCGGTCAAACTCCAGCACCCGCCCGTCGTAAAGGAGGATGCCCTGAAGGGCTATGCGCACCCTGTCCACCTGGAAGGCCACCCCCGCTTTGCCCAAGGCCATCATGATGCGACCCCAGTTGGGGTCGTTGCCGTAAAGGGCGCTCTTCCAAAGCGGGCTGGCAGCAACCGCTAGGGCTGCTTTACGGGCCTCGGCGTCGTTGATGGCCCCGGTTACCCTCACGGTGAGCAGCTTGGTGGCCCCTTCCCCATCCCGGGCCAGCTTGCGGGCCAGCTCCACCGCCACCCTTTCCACAGCCTCCCAGAACTCCTCGAGGTCCACCGGCCCCGCCGCTCCATTCGCCATAAGCACCGCCATATCGTTGGTGGAGGTGTCGGTGTCCACCGTAACCTGGTTGAAGCTCCGGTCCACCACCCCCTTCCAGCCCCGGCGCAGCTCTTCTTGGGGCACCGCCGCGTCCGAAACGATGTAGGCCAGCATGGTGGCCATGTTGGGGGCAATCATCCCGCTGCCCTTGCACACCCCCACCACCCGGGCTCCGCTGGACAGAGTGGCCTCCGCCAACTTGGGTACCAGGTCGGTGGTCATGATGGCCTCCACGAAAGGGTTGGCCTCTGGCCCAAGCTGAATTCGGGGCAGGCCTGCCGCTACCTTCTCCAGCGGCAAGGGCTGGCCTATAACCCCCGTGGAGCCGGTCAAGACCGACTCAGGGGCCAGCTGCAACCGCTCCGCCGCCAGCTCAGCCATGCGCCGGTCCGCCCAGAAGCCTGCCTCGCCGGTGGCGCAATTGGCGTTGCCCGCGTTGACCACAACCGCTTGCAGGGGCTGCCCCGAGGCGAGCAGTTCCCGCCCCCTGAGCACACAGGGTGCAGCCGCCCGGTTTAGGGTACCCACAAAAGCCCAAGCGCAAGGCATCCCCGAAACAAGCAGGGCCAGGTCGGGCCGGCCGGAGGGTTTGATGCCAGCTTGGGTCGCACCCGCCCGAAAACCAATCGGAAGCCGCATGGCAGCAGCATATCCCCTGGCCTAGGAATTGGCCAGGGGCGTCACGGGCTTAGGGGCCAGGCTCAATCAGGCCGTAGTTGCCGTCGCGGCGGCGGTAAATCACGTTAATCTCCTCGGTTTTGGCGTTGCGAAATACGAAGAAGTCGTGGCCCAGGGCCTCCATCTCAAAGGCCGCGTCCTCTGGGGTCATGGGCTTCATGTGAAAACGCTTGGTGCGAACGATGCGAGGGGCCTCTTCCTCCTCTTCCGGCTTTTCCCCGCTCGCGGCCACCACCCCTGAAGCGAGCTGGCGGGCGCGCTGAAAACGGCGCTCCTTGTAGCGCTTGAGCTGGTACTCAATGCGGTCTACCGCCCGGTCAATGGCCGCGTACATGTCGGGGTCGGCCTCCTCCACCCGCACGATACCCCCCGGGACGTTCACCTGGATTTCAGCCTTGGCCTTGCGCTCAACACGAGACCCCTGGGCCATGGAGAGCACCACCTTGGCCTCAGCGTTGTCGTCAAAGTGGCGGTCCAGCCGGGCCATCTTCTTGTCCAGGTAGTTTTTGAGGGCCTCGGTAATCTCAATTTGGCGACCAACCAGCTTGTAGACGTTCATACTCGCCCTCCAGTCCTATGCAGCTCTCCAGGCTTTGGGTGTAGGGGCTGCCAGGCCGCCCCCCATCTGAGGTCTGGCCCTCTGAGCGCCCGCTCGCCTGGTAGCTCCATACTACCACCCCCAGGTGAGGGCGTTTTGTCCACCTAGGCGGGGCCCTCACAGACTGTAGCAGCCTTCTCGGTCATCCCGCACGAGCTGCCCCGACTTGAGCACCACCACCCGCTGGGGGTAGGCCTCCACCAGGTCCCGGGCATGGGTGGCCACGAGCACGGTGGCCCCTCGAGCGTGCACCGATTTGAAGATTTCCAACACCGCTAAGGCGTTGGCTGGGTCTAGGTTCCCGGTGGGCTCGTCGGCCAAGAGTACGGGGGGGTCCCCCACCAGGGCCCGGGCAATGGCCACCCGTTGGGCCTCACCCACGGAGAGCTCCTCCGGGTAGGCCCGCTTCTTGTGGACCAGCCCTACCTGCCGCAACACCCGGGTTACCCGGGCCTCCCACTCCGGCCGGGCCACCCCCAACACCTGCAGGGCAAAGGTGAGGTTCTCCTCCACGGTCCGGTCCTTGAGCAAGCGGTGGTCTTGGAAGACCATCCCTATCCGGCGGCGGTGGAGGGCCACGCGGTCGCCCCGCAGGGCCTTGAGGTTCTCTCCCGCAAAGTACACGGCCCCCTGGGTGGGCTCGAGCCGCTTCAGAATCAAGCCCAGCAGGCTAGACTTACCCGCCCCCGAGTGGCCCACCAGGAAGACGAACTCTCCCTTCTTAATCTCCAAGTTCACATCAAAAAGGGCCTTGGTTCTGGTTCGGGGGTACTCCAGGGTCACCCGGTGGAAGTGAATCATCCCTCCAAAGCCTACAACATCCCCTAGCGGCCCACCGGGTCAAAGGTCCGGATGAGCAAAGCCCCCACCACAAACCCCCCGATGTGGGCCCAGAAGGCGATGCCCTCTTGGCCCATAAAGTCACCCAGGAACTGAATCAGAAGCCAGTAGCCGAGGTAGACCACCGCCGGCACCAGGACCGGAATCCAGCCGATTAGGGAGAGGATGAGGGCCCTGGGGTAGAGCACCACATAGGCCCCAAGCAGGGCCGAGATGGCCCCCGAAGCGCCTATCATGGGAATATCCGCGAAGCCGCTTATAAGCCCCTGGGCGAAGGCCGCGGCCACTCCGCCCAGCAGGTAGAACAGCAGAAACCGGGCATGCCCCAAGCGGTCTTCCACGTTGTCGCCGAAAACCCACAAGAACCACAGGTTGCCCAGGAGATGCAGCAGGCCCCCGTGGAGGAACATGCTGGTCAACAGGGTCGGCCACTCCCCAATGGGGTCGGCCAAGAAACGGGCAGGGACAAAGCCGTAGGTCTGAATGACGTAGGCCGGGTCGGTGAGGAAGTAGGTGTAAAAAAAGCCCAGCAGGTTTAAAACCACCAGGAGGTACAGCACATAAGGGCGGCGGTGGGCCCGGTTGATGTCGTGCAGGGGGAACATGCCCCTAGGTTACCCCAAAAGAAAAAGCCTCCTGCCCTGCAGGAGGCTAGGCCCAGACGGGGCTAGGGAGCGTTGACCCGGACCTCAATCCGCCGGGGCTGGGCCGCTTCAGCCTTGGGGATGTCAAGGTAGAGGATGCCGTGCTTGAAGGTGGCCTCGATCTTGGAGAGGTCGTAGGTGTTGGGGATCACGAAGCTGCGCTCAAACTTGCCGTAAGGCCCCTCGAGCCGCCACTGGTTGGCCCCTTCGGGCTTGTTGAAGGGCCGCTCAGCCCGGATGGTGAGGGTGTTGTTCTCGGTGGTCACCTCAACCTGGCTGGGTTCCACACCCGGCAGATAGACCTGCAGGTGAATCCCCTGGGCGTCCTCCAAGGCATCCACCAAAGGGGTGTTCGCGCTCTCGGTGGTCGGGTTGAAGAAGCTGCGCAGAAGGGCGTTTTGAAGCTGTTCAATCTCCCGGAAAGGGTTGTAACGAATCATATCAACCTCCTTTACATTTTTGATTATGAAAGTTGAGTGTTATTTTGTCAAGTATATTGTGAGGACGACGCGTTATACCCCTCACCAGCAAAAAAGCCCCTCCCTGAGGAGGGGCAATGGGCCACCGGGCGGCTACAGGTGGGGGGCCAGCTTCTGCACCAGGGCGGCCTTGGGCAAGGCCCCCACCACCCGCTCAACCGGCTGGCCGTTTTTGAACAAAATCAGGGTGGGGATGCCCTGAACATGGTAAGCGGCCTGGGCCAGCGGGTGGTGGTCCACGTTGAGTTTGACCACCTTGAGCCGCCCCGCGTACTCCCGGGCCAGCTCCTCCAAGATGGGGGCCACCATCCGGCAGGGCCCGCACCACTCAGCCCAAAAATCCACCAACACTGGAACGCCGGCCTGGAGCTCCGGGGTAAGGCCCTCTTTGGCGTTTACCAGCCAGGGCAAGGGCTTCTTGCAGGCCCCACACACCGGCACCTGGCCAACGGGGGGTCTCCCCAGACGGTTCTTGGCGCCGCAATGAACACAGGCAACGATGTCCTCACCCATACCGCACTCCATTAAGCCACCGCGGCCGTGCGGACCTCAAAGGCAAGGCCCAGCGGTCCGGGAGTCACGTAGACATGCGCCCCGTCGTTCACCTCACCGGCGAGAATCTTCCGGGCAAGGGGCGTCTCCAGCTCCCGCTGGATGACCCGCTTGAGGGGCCTGGCCCCAAAGACCGGGTCGTAGCCGCGTTGGGCCAGGAAGTCCAGGGCCTCTTGGGACAGCTCGAGGGTTATGCGGCGCTCAGCCAACCGCTTGCGCACCGCCTCGAGCTGAATCTCCACGATGGCCCCAATCTGCTCCTTGGTGAGCGGACGGAAGACCACAATCTCGTCCAATCGGTTTAGGAACTCAGGGCGGAAGTGCTGCTGCAGCACCCCAAAAACCCGCTCCCGGATGCCCTCGTAGCTCAACCCGGACTGGATGCCTTCCAGAATGAGGGGCGAGCCAATATTAGAGGTGAGGATGATAACGGTGTTGCGGAAGTCCACCGTGCGGCCCTGCCCGTCGGTCAGACGGCCGTCGTCCAACACCTGCAGAAGCACGTTGAAGACATCCGGGTGGGCCTTTTCAATCTCGTCAAAGAGCACCACCGAGTAGGGCCGGCGGCGCACCGCCTCGGTCAGCTGGCCGCCCTCCTCGTAGCCCACATAGCCAGGCGGGGCCCCAATCAGCCGGGCCACGGTATGCTTCTCCTGGTACTCCGACATGTCAATGCGCACCATGTTCTCCTCGGTGTCGAAGAGGGTCGCGGCCAGGGTCTTGGCCAGCTCGGTCTTGCCCACGCCGGTAGGCCCCAGGAACAGGAAGGAGCCGATGGGCCGGCCCGGGTCTTTGAGGCCCGCGCGGGCCCGGCGGATGGCATCGGCCACCGCCTGGATGGCCTCGTCCTGCCCCACCACCCGCTTGTGCAGCTCGTCCTCTAGGCGCAAGAGTTTTTCCCGCTCGCCCTCCATCAGCTTGGCCACAGGAATACCCGTCCAGCGCGAGACGATGGCGGCGATGTCCTCCTCGGTGACCATAGGCCGCACGAACTTGGCGCCCGCCATGCGGTCGGAGAGCTCGTTGACCTCCTGTTCCAACCTGGGCAGCTCGCCGTAGCGAAGCTGGGCGGCCTTGTTCAGGTCGTAGGCCCGCTCGGCCTGCTCAATCTGGGTACGCACCTCGTCCAGGCGCTGCTGGGCCGCGCGGAGCTTCTGCATAATCTCGCGCTCGGCCTCCCATTCGGCCTGCTGCTTTTTGATTTCGGCCTCGAGCTCGGCAATTTCCTTTTCCAGCTCAGCTAGCCTGAACTTACTCTCGGCGTCGGTTTCCTTCTTGAGGGCCTCGCGCTCGATCTCGAGCTGAAGCTTGCGGCGGTTCAAGGCGTCAATGCTCTCAGGAGAGGACTCCAGGGCCATCCTGAGCCGGGCCGCCGCCTCGTCCACCAGGTCTATGGCCTTGTCGGGCAGCTTGCGGTCGGCTATGTACCGGTGGGAGAGCTGGGCGGCGGCGATGAGGGCCGGGTCGGAGATGCGCACCCCGTGGTGCACCTCGTACTTCTCCTTGATGCCCCTGAGGATGCTCACGGTCTCTTCCACCGTGGGCTCGTCCACAAAGACCGGCTGGAAGCGACGCTCCAGCGCCGGGTCCTTCTCTATCTCGCGGTACTCGTCTAAGGTGGTGGCCCCGATCAGGTGCAGCTCGCCTCGGGCCAGCGCGGGCTTGAGCATGTTGCCCGCGTCCACCGCACCCTCGGCCTTACCTGCCCCCACCACGGTGTGAAGCTCGTCAATGAAAAGGATAATTTGCCCCGCGCTCTGCACGGTTTCTTGGATGACCGCCTTGAGCCGCTCCTCAAACTCACCCCGGTACTTGGCCCCGGCCAAAAGCGATCCCATCTGCAGGCTCACGATACGCTTGCCCTTGAGCCCCTCGGGCACATCGCCCTTCACAATGCGCTGGGCCAGCCCCTCCACCACCGCGGTCTTGCCCACCCCGGGCTCGCCAATGAGCACCGGGTTGTTCTTGGTGCGGCGCAGGAGAATCTGGATAACCCGCCGTATCTCCTCATCCCGTCCGATCACCGGATCAAGTTTGCCCTGCTCGGCCTGGCGGGTTAGGTCCAGGCCGTACTGCTCCAGGGCGTTGTAGGTTCCCTCTGCATGTTCGCTGGTCACGGTTCTGCCCCCTCTCACCTCGAG
The DNA here is from genome assembly GCF_003574085.1 of Meiothermus luteus. Taxonomy (GTDB): domain Bacteria; phylum Deinococcota; class Deinococci; order Deinococcales; family Thermaceae; genus Meiothermus; species Meiothermus luteus. The sequence continues at coordinate 28,140 of NZ_QWKZ01000016.1, forward strand.
CATCGCCCTCCGAATCGGCTCGGCCTGAAGCCCCGCGAAGCCGGTTTCGGCCAAGGCCAGCAGCAGGGTGTCCAGGGCCACAAAGCGGTCCTTGAGCTCCTCAGCCAGCCGTTCAGCCCGGCCCAGGAGCGAGGCCAGCCGGGAGGAAAGGTACTGCCCCCCTTCGGTCCCTGAAACCCTGGGCAGGCCCCCCAGCTCGGTCTGGGCCGCCTGGTAGATGCGTTGGGGGCTCTGCCCGGCCCTCTGCACAATCTGGGCAGCCAGGCCCGCCGCATCCCGCAACAGCACCGCTGCCAGGTGGGGCAGGTCAATCTGCGGGTGGGCAGACTCCCGGGCCAGCACCTGGCTTTGGGCGATGGCCTGGCGGGCCTGTTCGGTGTAGCGCTCGAGATTCATACTACCTTTATTATGAAAGTTGAGTCTTGTGTTGTCAAGATTGGGGCCCCCTACACCGGCCGACGAACCACGGAGAGGGCGGCCCGCAGGTGGTCCTCGCTAAAGGGTTTGGGGATGTGGCCCACCCGGGCGGCTCGAGCCCAAAACCCCCTAGGGGGATGCTCGGCGATGACCCAAAGGGGAAGAAAGCGGCCCGCTGGCAGGGCCCGCAGCCCGCGCACCTTCGCCGCGAGGTTGTCCCCCTCGAGCAACACCCCGCCCACCCGGTTCTGTTCCAGAATCCGCCGCGCCCCTTCCAGGTCAGAGGCCAGCACCACCCGGTAGCGCTGGCGCTCTAGGGCCACCAAAAGCAGTCGGCGGATCAGGCTGGACTCGGCCATCACCAACAGCAGCGGGTCTTGCGGACGCACCTCGGCCTCCGCCAGAACACCCCGGCTTTTCAACTCGTAAAGCAGGTGGTAGACCTGATCCTCCGGCAGGTCGCAGGCCAGCGCCACCGAACGGGCCCGCCGAAGCCCGTCTACAGCTTCCAGCACCGCCCAGGCCTCGGGGGAAAGGGGGTGACGGGTAGGGTCGCCCACCAGCCTGAGCACCGCGTCTGGCTCCACCCGCCCTCTGGCCCACTCGTCCAGGCGGCGCAACGCCTCCATCAGCAAAGTACCGGTGTCGGCCACCCCGGGCAGCAGCACCTGCGATGCGTCCAGGGGCGGGGGGAAGGCCAGAAGCTCCCCTTCCCTCTGGCCCAGCAGAACGGCCAGACCCTCCAGTATCTGGGCGTGCAGGGCCTCGGCCAGCTCGTCCTCACCAATCGCCCCCAGCCGCAGGGCCAACACCCCTAGGGGGGTGCCGGGGTTCTCCTGGGCTTGCCGGCGCACCAGCTCCTGTACCTGTTCTAGGGTTAGGTATTCAAAGCGCACCAGGTACTCGCCCAGGTGGGGGCCGGGATGGGTCTGCACATAGGCAATCCTCCCCTCCCGCATATGGATGCGACCCAAAAGGCGGGGGCAGGTCAGGTGGACAACCGCGCTTCTGCGGGCCCCCTCGAGGGCCCGGAGCAGGTCGCCCAGCTCTATCTCGCCCAGCCTGGCCCGTATCACCGACCCCTCCTCTGGCCTTACCTTATGGTACCCGGCCAAGAAAGCGTAGCTCAGGCGCTCAACCTTCCAGCAGGCGGCTCTGCTCGGGGAGGGGGTAGCCGAGGTGGCGGTAGGCCCGCTCAGTGGCCTGGCGCCCCCGTGGGGTGCGCTTGAGGAGGCCGAGCTGTATCAAGAAGGGCTCGTGGACCTCCTCCAGGGTCTCAGGGTCTTCGGACAAGGCCGTGGCTAGTGTTTCTAACCCCACCGGCCCTCCCGAGAAGCGCTCGATTAGGGTCTTGAGAATCAGCCGATCGCGGGCCTCTAGGCCCAGCCCATCCAGCCCCAAGGCATCCAGCGCGCTTCGGGCCCGCTCCAGCCCCACCACCCGCTCCCCCGCCACCTCGGCAAAGTCGCGCACCCGCCGGAAAAGCCGCTTAGCGATGCGCATGGTGCCCCGGCTGCGCCGGCCTATTTCCAAGGCCGCCTCGGGCTCAATCTGTAGGCCCAGCAGGGCCGCGTCCCGGGCAATGCCCTGGGCCAGCTCTTCCTCAGTGTAGTACTCCAGGTGCTCAATGATCCCAAAACGACTCCGCAGGGGTCCAGAAATAAGCCCAGGCCGGGTGGTGGCCCCGATCAGGGTAAAGCGGGGCAGATCAAGGCGAAGGGTGCGGGCGGCTGGCCCCGTGCCGATTACGATGTCTATCTTGAAGTCCTCTAGGGCCGGGTAGAGGTGTTCCTCCGCGGCCTTGGAAAGGCGGTGAATCTCGTCTATGAAAAGGATGTCGCCCTCCTCCAGGCTGTTGGTGAGGATGGCCGCCAGGTCCCCCGGCTTCTCTATGGCCGGGCCGCTGGTCACCCGGATGTTTACCCCTAGCTCGTAGGCCACCACATGGGCCAAGGTGGTCTTGCCCAGCCCAGGCGGGCCGAAAAGCAGCAGGTGGTCAAGGGCCTCACCCCGGTTCTTGGCCGCCTCTAGGTAGACCCGCAGCTTCTCTTTAAGCCGGGCCTGCCCCACGTACTCATCCAGGCTTCTAGGTCTTAGGGTGAAGTCCGCTTCCACACCCCTCATCATAGGCCCTGCCCGGCCCCTCAGCCCGCTCAGGCTCAAGGGCAGAGCGTCCAGACCGAGTCACGGTTTAGGTGAAGGGTGCGGGCAAAGCGCAGGTGCCCGGGCTGACCGGGCTGGGTTCCCTCGGCCCGCAGCTCGTAGCGCCCTTCGCGGAGGCCAGGGAAAAGCCTGCTGCCCCGCACAAGCCCCACGAACTCCCCGTTGATGTAGAAAAACACCGCCTGATTGGGGCCGGTGCACTGGTTCTGCACCAGCAGGTCAAACCGCCGGGGCTCCGTGAGGCCGGGGGCACAGGCTACGAGCATCGGCAACAGGAGCAGGTAAAAGCGCCTCATCCAACAGGGTCATACCTCGAGCCTCCTCAAAAAACAATGAGGGACCCGGGCTATGGCATCCCACCGGGGCCCGGCAATAGACTGGGCCCATGCTGTTTGACCGACTGCGCCTGGAAGCCCTAGAGGAGCAGATCCTTGCCCCTTACGCGGTGCGCTCGAGCCAGACCCGTGGGCGGGCCTACCCCGAGCCCGAGTCGGCGTACCGCACTCCCTTTCAAAAAGACCGGGACCGGGTCAACCACACCACCGCTTTCCGCCGCCTCCAGTACAAGACCCAGGTCTTCGTGAACTTCGAGGGCGACTACTACCGCACCCGCCTGACCCACACCCTGGAGGTAGCCCAGGTGGCCCGCTCTATCGCGCGCGCGCTGGGGCTCAACCTGGAGCTTGCCGAAACCATCGCCTTTGCCCACGACCTGGGGCATCCCCCCTTCGGGCACGCCGGCGAGGCGGTGCTCAACGAGCTGATGCAAGGGCACGGGGGCTTTGATCACAACAAGCAGTCCTTGCGCATCGTGACCTACCTGGAGGAGCGCTACCCTGGCTTTCGCGGCCTCAACCTGTGCTGGGAAAGCCGGGAGGGCATCATCAAGCACGAGACCCGCTACGACCTGCCCGACGCCCAAGGGTACGAGCCGCACCTAAGGCCAAGCCTGGAGGCCCAGATTGTAAACCTAGCCGACGAGATCGCCTACAACGCCCATGACCTAGACGACGGCCTGCGCTCAGGGCTGCTGCAACCGGGGCAGCTTCTGGAGGTGGAGCTCCTAAAAGACCTGCTGAAGGAGCTAGGGCTGAGGCCCGAGGGCTTTGATGAGCTGGGCCGGCGGACCCTGGTCCGCGAGCTTCTGGGCCTACTAATCACCGACACCATCCAGGCCACCCACAGGCTTTTAGTGGAGAACCGGATTGAAAGCCTGCAGGCGGTTCGGCAGCACAACGGCCCCTTGGCCGGCTACTCCAGCGGGCTCACCCGGCAGCTCCAGGACCTACGGGAGTTCCTCTACACCCACTTCTACCGCCACTACTACGTGGTGCGCCAGGTGAGCAAGTCGCGCTTCGTGCTGGAGAGGCTGTTTGAGGCCTATACCCACGACCCCAAGGTGCTGCCCCCTCAGGTTCAGCGGGCCGCCGAAAGCGAAGGCATCCACCGAGCAGCTTGCGACTATATCGCGGGCATGACCGACCGCTTTGCCCTGGACGAGTACGCCCGGCTGTTTGAGCCAGAATTCCACCGCTAAACGAAGAGCCCCTAGTGCACCTGCTTGAGGTCGGCCTCGGTAACCAAGCGCCCCTGCCCCCCCACAGCGGTCGCCGCCAACGAGCCCGCCAGGTTCCCCAACCGGGCCGCCGTGAAGGGGTCTTTGCCCTGCAGGACGGCATGGGCAAAAGCTGCGGTGAAGGCATCCCCCGAGCCGGTGGTGTCCACCACCTCCTCCAGCGGGTAGGGCTCAATGAGCTCCTGGCGGGTGGGGGTTACCACAATTGAGCCCAGCGCCCCCACCTTGACCACCACGGTATTCAGGCCAAAGGCCGCCAGCCGCTGCAATCCCTCGCTGATGGAACCGGCCCCGGTGAGGGTAAGGAGCTCCACCTGGTTCATCAGCAGGTAGGGCACGCCCCGCAGAAGGTCCAGCAGCTCCCGGCCCGCCGCCCGCACCGCGCCGGTGCCCAGGTCCGCGAAGATGGGCAAGTCGCGCTTTCGCGCCGCATCCAGCACGTTGATGGCGTACTGGCGCTGGGGTCCCCCCACAAAGGCGTAGGCGGAGAGCACCACCGCGTCCACCTGGTCAAGCATCCGGCCCTTGAACTCCGCTGCGTCCAGGTGCCGGCTGGCCCCCCCGGCCGAAATCATGGAACGCTCGCCTCCTGGAACCAGCAAAATGAGCACCGAGGAGGTGGTCTGCTCGGGGTCCACCTGGAGGTACTTCAGGTCTACCCCCACCCGCTCGAGCTGCGACAAGGCCACGCTCCTGAAAGGGTCGTTCCCCACCCGGCTGGCCAGGTAAACCTTGTTGCCTAGGCTGGCCAGGTGGGCGGCCAGGGTGCCCCCCGCCCCTCCCGGCTTCATTAGGGCCCGCTGGGCCGGTATCTCCTCACCCGGCTCGGGGATTCGCTCGAGAAAATAGATTAGGTCTACCGATACATCCCCCACAACAAAAAAGCGCATCTCGGCCACCTAGCCTTTCTACAAAGGATTTACCACAGTTTACGCCGCGGTTTACGGACTTTCACCAGCCTACCCTGGGTCCATGAGAAATCGCTATCAAAGTAGGCTAGCTGATTTTAGCCAACAGCAGCTCAAACTGGGCCAGGCTCAGGGCCTCCGCCCGCACGTTGGGGGAAAGACCTAGGGCCTCGAGAGCCTGGACCACCCTGGCCGGGTCGTATCCCCCGGCCTTTAGGGCGTTCACCAGGGTTTTGCGCCTTTGGGTAAAGGCCTGCTCTACCAGGCGGAAGAGGGCCGGATGGTCGGGGCGGGCGTGGGGCCAGAGGACGACCACCGAACTCGTTACCTTGGGGGCCGGGAAAAAAGCCCCCGGTGGCAGGTCAAACAGCCGCTCGGCTCGAGCGTGGTACTGCACCCGCAAGGAGAACAGGCCGTAGGCAGGGGTGGCGGGAGCGGCGGTCATCCGCAGGGCCACCTCCTTTTGGACCAGCACCACCATCTGGCGGAAGCGGCCTGCCCGCAGCAGCTCGGTGATGAGGGGGGTGGCGATGTTGTAGGGCAGGTTGGAGGCAAAAAGGCTGTTCGGTGGGAGGCTTTTCCAGTCAAAGCGCAAAGCATCTCCCCAGCGCAACTCCACCGTCAGGCCGGCAAGGGTCTCCGCGTACAGGGGCTCCAGCCGCCGGTCCATCTCAATGGCCACCACCTTGGCTCCGGCCTCGGCCAGCGCACGGGTCAGGGTGCCCAAGCCAGGGCCCACTTCCCAGACTATCTCCCCGGGCCGAAACTTGAGGGCCTCCACAATGCGCCGCAGGTAGGCGGCCTCCACCAAGAAGTTTTGGCCAAAGCGCCGATCCGCCCGAAGCCCATACCGGGCCAAAAGGTCGCGCACCGTCGCTGGGGAGGTGAGGTTCACAAAACAGAGGTGCCCGATGCGGGGATATGAACGATCTCCCAGTCCAACCGTTCCTCGTCCAGGAGGAGCTCGAGGTACTGGTCTTGGTCCAGGGCATCAATGAGGGCCAGCTTGTCCTTGACCAAGATGCCGTTTCGCATCACGGTGTGGCCGTAGACCCCAAAGCGGTAGCCCATCCGCTCCACATAGTCGGCGTTGCGCAGCCACCACTCCTTGGGCTCCCGGCTGCTGTAGAACAGCTCATCGTAGGTCTGCAGCCAGGGCACCGGGCCCACATGGGCGAAGTTGACCCCATAGAGGTTTAGCTCCCTAGGAAAGGTCTGGAACCAACTCTTGAGCTCCTGGGGAAGCTCCACCCCCCCAAGCTCGGGGTGGAACTCCCGGTGCTCGAGCTGGGCGTTGCCCAGAACCATCTCCCCGGTTAGAACCGCGTGGTCGTGGTTGCCCAAAAGGATGGTGATGTACTCGGGGGCGGCCTCCTGAAAGCGCTTGATGCGTATCAACTCCCGAATCTGGGCCTTGGCCGCCGTTCGCAGGTGGTGGGGGTTGGAAGGGTCGTAGTCCTCCAGGCCGGTCAGCCGACGATAGTCGGCAAGCAGCTTGGGGTGCACCAGGTCGCCCATCAAGACCACCCGGTAGACCCCGCGCCGCAGCGGGTCGGAGGGCAGCCAGTCCTCCCCCACGGCATAGGAGTTCTTCAAAGCCCGCCAAAGCTTGGGAAACTCGGCATGCAGGTCGCCAATGGCAATTACCTTTATCACGAGGGTTCCTTACGAAGCACTGCCCTTCAACAAAGCCCTGAGCTCCCCATAAAGCCTGCGGGTCTCCTCCGGGTATCTCCCATAACCACCATACTTCACCACAATCTGGGCCGCCTGCTTACCCAACCCGGCCTGCTTCAGGCGCTCCAACAGGCGGTCTATGAGCACCTGGGGCTCGAGCTTCTCCGGGGACGAAGGCCCCTGAACGCCCTCCGAAAGCGTCTGGGGGTCACCGGCCAGCTCCTGGTCAACCCAACGTTTTTCTCCGGCCAAAAACCGCCCCACCCCAAACTTGAGCGCGGCCTGCCTCAGGGCGTCGGCAAAAGCGGCCTGAAGGCTCTCTCCTTCGCCCACGTCCTCCTTGGAAACCCCCTGGATGGTGAGCCTACACTTCACTGCGTACCGCCCTCCAGCCCCCGGGGCCTGGAGCAGCTCGTAGCGGTCCTGCCAGCCTTGGGGTCCTACCACCTCGTCCAAGCGGTCCATCACAGCCTGCGCATCCACGCAACGGGCCAGGAGCACGCGCTTTCCATCCTTGGAAACAGCCTCCACCCGCCAGCCCAGGTCCTCCGGAGGGAAGGGATCACCCAGCATCTGCCAAAGCTCATCCATTGAGCCGTATTTTAGCAAGAAGCCGCAGGCCAAGGCGAAATCCCAGGGCGCTCACACAGCTACCCGGCCCCGCAGCTCCTCGTTGGGCAGGCCGACGACAAAGCCGAAGGAAACCAGGACGAACAAGGCCGCGTAGAGGAATATATCCCGCTCGGCGTTGGTGATGCCCTGATTGAGGGCCTCGTGGAGCTTGCGCTTGGTCTCTTCCAGCCGCTCCACCACCTGCTGCGGCACCTCTTCCAAGGCTTTCTGCTCCGCGGCCGCCAAGCTCTCGCGTAGGGTCTGCACCGTCTTATCCAAAGCGGCGGCCTGGGCCTTGCGCAGCCCCTCCCGCAGCGAGGACAGGGCCTGCTCCAAAGCCCGGGCCTGAGCCCGCGCCAGCTCGGCCCGGAGCTGGGCGATGGCTTGTTGGGTTGCCGCAGCTTCGGCCTGAGCGACCTGGTTCTCTAAGGCTGCCCGCACCTGGGCCAGCACCATCGGCCGGGCCTCGGCAGGGGGCGGGTTATCCAGCAAACCCCGAAGACGGGGGTCTAGCCCGGGGGTGGCTAGAAGCGCCTGCTTGGCTTGCTCGTTGCCCTGTAGGGCGGCCTCGAGCCAGCCCAGGGTCTGCTGCACCCGGGCCCGCACCTGGGCGGCCACCCCCCCTTGGGGAATCCGGCTTTTGAACTCGGCGGGAACCTGGGGATCTTGTTGCACGGCCCAGTAGGCCTGGGAATCCCCTTTTAGGGCTGCCACGAGGAGCCGCTCTAGAGCGTGGAACCGCGCCGGTATGCCCCCCTTCACCAGCTTGGCCTTGTACTCCTCCGGCAGGCTGGGGTCCTGCATCAGCTCTGCATAGGCCCCCTCATCCCCCTTTAGCGCCGCTACCATCAGCCGCTCTAACCGCGCAAACTGCGCCGGTATGCCCCCCTTCACCAGCTCTCCTTTGACTTCTGAGGGCACTTGGGCGTCCTGCATCAGGGCCTCGTAGGCCTGGACATCACCCTTGAGGGCGGCCACAAGCTGGGCCTCGAGCCTCGCGAACTGCTCATCCAGGTTGAGCCCGGCGGCCCCCTCGCTGCGCTGAACCAGCGCCCCAGGCTTGCAAGAGGCGTTCTCCGGGAAAACCCTGCAAGTCTCGGCGGTCAGGTGGTGGGTGAGCACCGTGCCCAAGAGGGCAATGCCAATGGTGGAACCAATCTGGCGCATGAGCTGGGTAAAGGCCGTGGCCGAACCCAGCCGCTCGGGGGGCACGTTGTTCTGAGCGGCAATCTGCAAAAGCGACTGGGCCGGGCCCAACCCGAGCCCAAGCAGGAAGAAGAACAGCACCGCCAACCACAAAGGGGTCTCTACACTAAGCAGGAAGTGCAGGGTCAGGAAGGTCGCCAGCAGCCAAAGCGTTCCCACCAGCAAAAGGGGCTTGAAGCGGCCCATCCGCCCCGAAAGCACCCCACTGCTGCTGGCCCCAAGCACCACCCCTAAGGTGAGGGGCAACACCGTCACCCCTGAGGCCGAGGCCGAAACCCCCTTGACTACCTGGAGGTAGAGCGGGAGAAAGGCCACCGCGCCCAAAAAGGCCGGACCGAAGAAAAAGGTCGCCGCCGAGGCCAGGCTAAAAGTGCGCACCCGCAGGAGGGAGAGGTCAAAAAGCGGGTGCGGCTGGCGGTTTTGCGACCAGACCCAAAGGACCAAGGACAAGGCACTCAGGACGAACAAGCCCAGGATAGGGGCGCTCAGCCAAGGGTAGGTGCTGCCCCCCCAGGAGAAGGCCAGCATCAGGGGCACGGTCCACAGGGCCAGCAAAAAGGCGCCCAGGAAATCAAAGGGTTCCCGGCGCTCCGGGGAAAGGCGCGGCATGTAGCGCAGAATAAAGGCAAGCGCCACCACGCCTACCGGCATGTTGATGTAGAAGACCCAGTGCCAGGAGAGGTGGTCGGTAAGCACCCCCCCAAGCCAGGGACCCACCGCGCTGCTCACCCCAAAGACGGCCCCGAAA
>NZ_QWKZ01000160.1 GCF_003574085.1 Meiothermus luteus
CTCGAGCCCCCTCCCCCAGGCGGCACCCGCCAGCTCCGCCGCTGGCACCGCGCGCGCATCCTGCAGGCCATCCGCAAGGAGCCCGGCGTCTCGCGGCTGCGCCTGGCGCGGAAGCTGGGCCTCTCCCCCTCGGCGGTGACCGAGGTGGTGGCCGAGCTTCTCACAGAGGGGCTGGTGCGGGAACGGCCCCTGCCCCCCCGGGGCCAGGGGCGTCCCTCGGTGGCCCTCGAGGTGGAGGGAAAGCGCCACCTGGCGTTGGCCTGGGAGATCGACGTGGATCGGATGGCGGTGGCCCTCATGAACCTGCGGGGCGAGGTGCGGGCCCGTGTCGCACTGCCCCCAGCCCCCCCTCGGCTGGAGGAGGCCCTGGCCCAGCTTCAAGAAGCCACCGCCCCGCATCTAAAGGGGGTGCGGGTGCTGGCGGCGGGACTCTCGGTGCCGGGGCTGCTCGAGCCCGCGAGCGGCCACCTCACCCTGGCCCCCAACCTGGGCTGGTTCGACCTGCCGCTGCTGGAGCGCTTCCGCGAGGCCCTGGCGGGCCTGGGCCTGGAAGGAATTCCGGCGGTGGTGGAGAACGAGGCCAACGCCGCGGCCTACGGCCTTTACGCCCTGGGGGGGCTCGGCGCCGAAGGGGAAGACCCCCTGATCCTGGAGCACTGCGTCTACCTGAGCTTAGGGGTAGGCGTAGGGGCCGGGGTGGTGGTGGGGCACAAGGTCTACCATGGGGCCCGCTTCCACGCCGGCGAGGTGGGGCACATCCCGCTCGAGCCGGAAGGCCCCCCCTGCCGCTGCGGCAAGCGGGGCTGCGCCGAGGCCTTCCTGAGCTACCGCCGCTGGCTGGAAGCCCCCAGCGAGGCCCGCCTGGCCGAGATGGCCGAGCGGCTGGCCCAGCTTCTGGCGGTGGTGCTGGCCACCCTCGACCCCGGGCGGGTGGTGCTGGGGGGGCCGCTGGTGGAGGCCACCGGCGAGGCCCTCTTGCAGGCGGTGCGGGCGCGGCTCCCCCGCTACGCCCTGGCGGTGCACACCCCCGAGCAGGTGGTTCTCTCCCCGCTGGGCCGGGAGGCCGCGCTTTTGGGCACGGGGGCGCTGGCCCTGGACTTTTTTGTGGAGACGAGCTACGAGGAGGCATGATGTACGAACCCAGACCCGAGCACAAGTTCACCTTTGGCCTATGGACGGTGGGAAACATCGGGCGCGACCCCTTTGGCGAGGCGGTGCGGGCGCGGCTCGAGCCCGATTACGTGGTGCACAAGCTAGCCGAGCTGGGGGCCTACGGGGTCAACCTGCACGACGAGGACCTGATTCCCCGCGGCACCTCTCCCACCGAGCGGGCGGCCATCCTGCGCCGCTTCAAGAAGGCCCTGGAGGAGACCGGCCTCAAGGTGCCCATGGTGACGGCCAACCTCTTCTCCGACCCGGCCTTCAAGGACGGAGCCCTCACCAGCCCCGACCCCTGGGTGCGGGCCTACGCCCTAAAGAAGAGCCTGGAGACCATGGACCTAGGGGCCGAGCTGGGGGCCCAGATCTACGTGGTCTGGCCGGGCCGGGAGGGAGCCGAGGTGGAGGCTACCGGCAAGGCCCAGAAAGCCTGGGGTTGGTTCCGCGAGGCCCTGAACTTCATGGCCGCCTACTCAGAGGACCAGGGCTACGGCTACCGCTTTGCCCTGGAGCCCAAGCCCAACGAGCCCCGCGGGGACATCTACCTGCCCACCGTGGGGAGCATGCTGGCCCTTATTGGCACCCTCGAGCGGCCCCACCTCTTCGGCCTCAATCCCGAGTTCGCCCACGAGACCATGGCCGGGCTCAACTTCGTGCACGCGGTGGCCCAGGCTTTGGACGCAGGCAAGCTCTTCCACATTGACCTCAACGACCAGCGCATGAGCCGCTTCGACCAGGATTTGCGCTTCGGCGCCGAGAACCTCAAGGCCTCGTTCTTCCTGGTGGATTTGCTCGAGCACAGCGGCTACGATGGCCCCCGCCACTTCGACGCCCACGCCCTGCGCACCGAGGACGAGGTGGGGGTCTGGGCCTTCGCCAGAGGCTGCATGCGCACCTACCTGATCCTCAAGGAAAAGGCCCGGGCTTTCCGCGAAGACCCCGAGGTAAAGGCCCTGCTGGACGAGTACTACCGGGCCGACCCCGAGCCGCTGGCCTTGCTCGGCCCCTACAGCCCGGAGAAGGCCCAAAAGCTCAAGGCGCTCACCCTCCCCGAGGTCCGCCGTTCGCGCGGCTACGCCCTGGAGGCCCTAGACCAGCTTGCGGTGGAGCACCTCCTGGGGGTGCGGGGATGAGGCTGGCCCTGGGCCTCGACCTGGGCACCAGCGGCCTCAAGGCGGTGGCGCTGGACGAGCGAGGCCGGAAGGTGGCCGAGGCCCGCGCGGCCTATCCCCTGCACACCCCCCGCCCGGGCTGGACCGAGCAAGACCCCCTGGACTGGGCCCGGGCCGCACAGGAGGCCCTGCGGGCCCTTCGCGAGGGGCTTGGGGAGGCCCAGGTGGTGGGGATTGGGCTCTCGGGGCAGATGCACGGGGCGGTTTTCTTGGATAAGGCCGGTGAACCCCTGGCGCCCGCCCCCCTCTGGAACGACCAACGCACCGCCCGGGAGGTAGCGGAGATTGAAGCGACCATCCCGCGTGAGGAACTCATCCGCCGCACCGGCAACCCGGCGGTCACCGGCTTTCAGCTCCCCAAGCTGCTCTGGTTCAGAAACCAGCACCCTGAGCTCTTCCGGCAGGTCTACAAGGTCTTGCTGCCCAAGGACTACCTGGCCTTCGCCCTGACCGGAGCCTGGGCCAGCGAGTACTCCGACGCCTCCGGGGTGGGGGCTTTGAACCTAGCGGAAAAGCGCTGGGACGCCGAGATTCTAGGCGCCCTAGGCATCTCCGAGGGCCTTTTCCCCGATCTGGGCCCCAGTGAGCGGGTGGTGGGGTACCTGCGGCCCGAGTGGGCCCGCGAGACCGGCCTACCGGCGGGCCTGCCGGTGGTGGCCGGGGCCGGCGACAACGCGGCGGCGGCCCTGGGGCTGGGGGTTTCGCGCCACCGAAAGGGGGTGGGGAGCGTCTCCCTGGGTACCAGCGGGGTCATCTTTCTTCCCCTGGAAGAACCCACCCCAGAGCCAGAGGGGCGCATCCACCTCTTCGCCCACGCCGACGGGGGCTACCACCTGCTGGGGGTCACCCTGAGCGCGGCGGGGAGCCTGGAGTGGCTCCGGGGGCTCTTCCCCGAGGTAAGCCTGGAAGCCCTCCTGAGGGAAGCCGAACAGGCCCCCCTGGGGGGCGAGGGCCTATTCTTCCTACCCTTTTTGGCCGGGGAGCGCAGCCCCTACCTGAGCCCCCACCTGCGCGGGGCCTTCCTGGGCCTCTCGCTGGCCCACCGGCGGGGCCACCTGGTGCGCGCGGTCTTGGAGGGGGTGGCCCTGAGCCTGGGGGAGGTCTACCGGGTGATGCGTCCCCTGGCCGAGGCCCAGCGACTGCTGGCCACTGGCGGGGGCGCGGCCTCCGACCTGTGGCTCTCGCTTCTGGGCGGGGCGCTGGGGGTGCCGGTGGCGCGGGTCTCAGGCGACG
>NZ_QWKZ01000161.1 GCF_003574085.1 Meiothermus luteus
CCGAGAGGGTTCCCCCTAAGGCGCCCGCCCCGTAGATCAGGGCCCGCAGGGCGGCCAGGCTCCCCGCCAGGGCCTCCTCGGGCAGCAACCACCCCCGCACGGCCCGCAGGTGGACGCCCGTGACCCCGACGGCAAACCCATAGAGCAGGCCCCCCGCGAGGAAAGGAGGGAACGGAAGGGCCAGGAGGAGGAGGGCCCTCACCGGGTCTCCCCGGTCCAGCCGGGGGCTCAGGAGGAGCAAAGGGCCTAGGGTGAAGTACCCGAGGGCAGCGAAGAGGCCTACCCAGAAGGCCTCCCCCGTGCGGGCCACCTCCAGGCTCAAGGCGCTGAAGCCCAGGGCGGCCCCCAGGTCGCCCAGGGCCTCGGAAAGAAAGGCCAGTTTCCAGACCGGGTTCAAGCCTCTAGAGCGAACCCTTCCACCATCCAGATGACCCCACCTGTAATGGAGCAGGCATGGCAAAGGGGCGCACGTACACCCGCCGCGTCCGGCCGCCGACCCTGACCTCTTGCACCTCCTTGAGCATCGCCATTCACCCCCTTACGGGTTAGCCCCAGAGTAGCAGCAGGGGAATACCGCCCGTGGAGCCCAGGAGGGCCTCACCCACGCCCCTCGGCGTCACCACGAGGGGAGAGAACCCTTTGGGAGAGGCGGAGGAGAGGGGGAAAGAGAAGGGAGGCCAGGAGGAAAACGCTCCCAAAGGCCACGAAGGCCCCCCTGGGCCCCAGGAGGTCCCCAAGCCCCCCGCCCAAGGGGGAGCCCAGGACCCGGGCCGTCTGGGTGAGGACGTTGACGTAGGCAAAGAGGCCCACCAGGGTCTCCGGGGGGGCAAGCCGCTGGAGGAAGGTCCGGAAGGCGATCCGGGCCACGGAAACCCCCGCCCCCGAGACCAAAGACCCGAGGAGGAGGTGGGGGTAAGGGAGGAGGCCGTTCCCCAGGTTGCCCAGGCCCAGGAGGCCAAGCCCCCCGAGGAGGCCAAGGACCGGGGGGAGGGAGACGCGGGTAAGGGCCTGGGCCACAAGGAAGCCCCCCAGGCTAAAGCCCGCCCAGGCGATACCTAGCCCCTCGGGCCGCTTGAGGTCGTGGAAGAGAAGAGCGGTGAGGACCCCGCCCCCCGTGAGGGCCAGGGCAGGGAGAAGGGCAGGTAGAGCAACGGGGAGGAGAACACCCAAGGGTACACCCCCAAAGGCCTTCCGCCTCCCTTCGGAAGGGCCTAGGGGAGGAGGGGCCTTCAGGCCCAGGAGGAGGACCAGGGCCACCCCCAGAGGAAGGGCGAAGAGGGGAAGGGCGTAGGGCCCCAGGCGGTCCACGGCAAAGCCCCCTATGAGGGGGGCCAGGACCAGGCCCAAGGTATTGGCCATTTCCCAGCGGGCGTTGGCCTGGGACAGGGCCTCCTTAGGGAAGAGGCGGGGCAGGGCGCTTCCCAGTAAAACGCCGTAGATGGCCAGAGCAGCCGTAAGGAAGAGGAAGAGGGCGAGCAAGGCGGCGTAAAGGAGAAGAAAGGTGCTAAGGCCAGGGCTTCCCAGGGCGAGGAGGGCCGCTACCCCAAGGCCAAAGGCGAGGAGGCGGAGCACCATTTGGGGCCTGGTCTCAAGCCAGGATTGGAGGAGAAAGGGGGTCAGGATGCTCGCTAAGGCTTGAACCAGGGTGAGGACCGAAGTTTGTAGCCCCGAGGCTCCCGCTTCCAGGAACCGCCATAGGCCCGCCACCACCAGGCCCTGGCCGGTCAGGGTTAGAAGGAAGGCGAGGAGGAAGAAGGAGAAGGTACCCGAGGGCGGAGTTAAATCCTTAGCCATGCTGGGACGCTGAGCCATCAGCTAGAGGGATTTCGCTGGTGTAATTGGGGATAGTCCGAATGTCCACGGCATCAAAGAAGTTCGGTTGAACAGGTATTTTCCGTAGCTCTTGCAGTAGAGGCGAATTCTCCCAAATGTCGGCTAAAGTGCTCGTTAGAAGGTTGCCGAAGAACGAATACCTGGGCCGCCACTCACGCAATTTGGCAGAAACGTAGACATTACCCCTCGGATCTACGCGAAGAGCACGATTACCCCTAGAGGTAAGCCATATCTGATCGCGGGCCGGGTTTTCCGATCTAAGTTCTCTAGAAAGCTTATACCACAGCCTTTGGTGGGGCTTAATCGCACCTAATCTAACCATGTCCATGTATTCCCCTACAGCGAAGTCCCACTCTTCCTGGCTAAGAACGAGATGATTCAAGCTTGCCCCGCGCCCTGCGGGATACATGGGCGCAATCCCATACATAGCGTTGTTTTGTGTTGCGATTTCACCTATCTTTCTAATCTCAGTGTAGTTCTTCTTGTGAACTACCGTGAAGACAGCCAGAGGGATACCGGCTTTGGCAATGAGACTTATCTGCCGCAAGGTAGTCTTAAATCCCCCCTTACCCCGAAGCAAATCGTGGCTATCCGGACTAGATCCGTCTAAAGTGGTACCCACGAAGTTCAGATTTTTTGTGGACGCAATCTTATCTAAGTCGCTATCTCGCAACACGGACAAGTCGGTGTTAACTTGAACGCTAAACCCTAGCTCGTCCGCTAGGCGGATGATCTCCAATCCATCTGGCCTACTCAGTGGATCACCTCCTGTGAATTCAAGGTAGAAGACCCCTTCCTTTCTTATGGAATCCAAGATATATCCCCACTCATCGAAAGTCAGCTCTTCCCGAAGAGGTATTTTGGGTTCAGGGCCGGATTCGTATGCACAGTATGCACAACGCCTATAGCACCTATTCGTGAGCTCGATTTCCATGGATAGAGGCCTATAGTACCGGTCATCGGAGAAGTGTTGATCGTCTAGGAACAAAGCTTTAGATTCCAGCCCTTCTTGAGAAGGGCGAAGGTATCCCTCGGCAATCAAGTAAAGGATTAAATGCCCCGCTGCCTCTACAAATCCCTTGGTAATTTCACTTAAGCCTCCTTCTTTGAGAACTTGCTTGAGGGCCAGCGATGGCCTAGTAGCAACTACAAAGGATCTAACAAGGTCGAAGGCTTCCTGATTGAGAAAAATGCCCCTCTTAAAGCCGTAGAGTATTCCCCCGAACCGCTCTCTGCGTAGGACAACGCTAGCGTCGCTGGCAAGGACAAGGGGCACGTCTTCGACCCAAAGCCTTTCGTATTCCGAGCCTAATCCTTCTTCGAGGTCCTCCTCGTAAGCCAATACCTTCGTGTGCTACCTCATATGCTACCTCATAGCTCCCCCCTAGCCATTTTCAAGAGCACCCGGCTACGGATGAGGTTGTGGACCAGCAGGATGAGGTTCACCCGGGCCACTAGACCCCAGTAGGACCGAACCTCTATCCGGTGAAGCCCCAAAGAGCGTACCATCACGCTAAACCGGGTCTCGATCCAGTTGCGTAC
>NZ_QWKZ01000162.1 GCF_003574085.1 Meiothermus luteus
GCGCCAGCCCGCTCAGAACGGGCAGGCTCAGGCCCAGCCCTACCCCCAGCACCCCCGCAAGATAAAGCCGGGCCGGGCTTTGGGGCATGCCAGCCCAGAAGGCCCAGTCCTCGCGGGGGGTGAGCAAGGGTAGCGTCAGGGCCAGCACAAAGGGGGGCAGCAAGAGCGCCAGCGAAGCAAAGAGCGAGACCACCGCCACCGCTTCGCCCCGACCTTGGAAGGCCAGGGCCAGTAGGGGTAGCAAGCCCACCGGCGCAAAGGCCCAGGGATTGCGCAGGAGGGCCTTGGTATACAGGGGCAAGAGGGCGTTCATCGTCCGTAGCCCGGCACCCAGGGCCGCTTACGCCCACGGGAGAGGAGTTCGTTCCAGCGCAGCCTTTCGCCAGCATGCTGGGGCCTTTCTTTCAGGTAGGCCTCTAGGGCGGCGGCGCTGCCAAAGGCCAGCAGCCCCACCCCCATGGGGGTGCGGATGCGCTCATTGAAGAGGAAGTGGGCCTGTTCTACCTCCAAAAATCGGGCTTCCCTGCGCTCGGAGGTAGCAAAGTCGGCCACATAGAGTTCTTTGGGGGTGGCTCTGGGGCCACCGTAGCCCAGCAGATGGTCGAGCAAGCAGCCCACGTCGTCGTAGGGGTACACCTTGCCGGTGGCGGTGACCATCTGCGCGGCGTAGCGGGCGTCCAGGATGGTCATGTTGCAGTAGGGGCAGGCATCCACCCCCACCCGCAGGGGCCGGGCCGCCGCCAGCGCGGGTTGCAGCACGCCGGGGCCCAGGGGCAGGGCCAGCAGTCCTTTGATGAGGGTACGTCGCTTCATGGGGGTTGCTTGGGGGGCCGAGGGCGTGCATCCACCCCCGGCCCAAGGGTATTTTTACTTGATCAGTCCGGCGTGCTTGGCCAGCAGGCTCACCAGGTTCATCTCCGGCAGGGGGGCCAGGTCCAGCAAAGTCTGCCAGTCCAGCACGCGGGTGCGGCCCAGGTCGGGGATGGTGCGGGCAAAGGCCATGGCTGCATCGGCGTTTTTGAAGGCCGCAATCTTGGCGTCCATCACCACCCAGCCGCGCTTCTCGCCCCACAGGTAGACGGCCTGGCGGGCAGGCAGCAGCCGCACGGCCTCGGGGCCTTTAGCGGGGTCGTAAAGCCCCCGGTCGGCCACGTAGAAGGTGGTGTCCACCCCGTCGCGCAGGCCGTAGACCCAGGCGTAGTTGACCATGCAGGCGATGGACTCAAAGTGGATGGCCTCCATCCCCTTTTGCGGTTCTTTGAGGGCAATCTGGCTGTAGGTCTGCTCGAAGAAGCCCGGAGTAAAGGTGCGGCCCATCCAGGCCCCCGGCGCGGGGGTCTTGAGCGGCATCCCGCAGAAGGCGCAGGTGCCCCCCTCCCAGGGGATGGCCTTGGCGGGAATGGTCTCGAGGTTGGCCGGCGCCATGGGCTGCATCGGCGGGTGCATGTGCTGGGCCAGGGCCTGCGAGAGCGCGGCCGAAGCGCCTAAAGCCGAAAGCATCTTGATCACTTCACGACGGTTCTTGTGCATAGTTCACGCTGCCTTGTTCAACTACCTGGCCGTCTTCTAAGCGCACGTAGCGCTCGGCCAGGCACGAGATTTCTTCCTGTCGGTGGGCCGACAAAATCGCCAGTCCGCCCATGGCGAGGTGGGCGGCCATCCAGTCTTGTAAACGCTCCAGACCCTCGGTATCCAGCGCCGAGGCCGGCTCGTCCAAGAGCCATAGGGGGGGGTAGCCCATCAGGCCGGCGGCCAGGGCCAGCCGCTGCCGCCAGCCCCCCGAGAGCTGGGCCACCGGGCGCTTCAGGTGGGCCTCCAGGCCCATGCGCCGGGTGGCCTCGGCCTTGTCCTGGGGGCTTGCCCCTTTGAGCCGGCGGGCCGCTTCCAGAATCTCTTCCACCCGTAAGGTGGGGGGAAAGCCCAGGTGCTGGGGGATGTAGGCCCGTGTGCGGGCCGCTTCCAGGCTTTGGGGGTGGTGCCCGAAGAGCCACATCACCCCGCCATCGGCTCTAAGCCGCCCGGCCAGCAGGCCCAGGAGGGTACTTTTGCCGGCCCCGTTGGGGCCCAAGAGGGCCAGGCTGCCCGAGGCCAGCCGGAGGTTGACCCCCGAGAGCCGCCCCTTTTTGTGCAGGTTTACCACCTCAACCATAGGCCTCCCAACAGGCTCAAAAGGGCCAGCCCCAGTAGGCCGGGGGCGATAGGGGTGGCCGGTGGCGAGGCAGGCCGGGCTTCCGGGTCGGCCAGGGCCAGCAGGCGCAGCCCCGGCACCCGGGCCTCGGCGGCCTCCCAGAGCAACACGCCCGGCGAGAGGGCTAAGAGGCTCAGGTCGGGCTGGCGGGCGCTCAGGAGGGCGAAGCTGCTGCTGGGCAGATGCGGCACCGGTAGCGGGGTGGCCCGGTCAAAGGCGTTGCCCCGGAGCACCACCCTGGCCCGGGGGTCGTCCACCGCCACGTCCTGAAGGTTGGCCACAAAGGTATTGGCGGTGGCCTTGAGGGTGTTCTGGTCGGTGTCGCGGGCGAAGAGGAGGGCGGTGCCGTTTCCCTCAAAGCGGTTGCCGAGGAGCAGGGTCTCCCTCGAGTCCAGCGACAAAAGCCCGATGGTGCTCCCCACGAAACGGTTGTCCTGAAGCACGGCCTTCCACTCCTCTTGCAGCAAAAGCCCGTAGCGCAGAGGCCCTACCTCCTGGGCGAAGGTGTTCCCTTCCACCCGGTTTTCGGCCCCGTGCATGAGGGCCGAGCCCACCCGGTTGCCCTGGCTGTGGTTGCCTTGAACCCGGGCCTGGTAGGTGAACATCAGGTGCAGTCCATAGCGCAACGCCTCCGTTACCTGGTTGTCCTCCACCACCACCCGCTCGCCGTACTCCACGTACAGGTTGTCCAGGAAGCCTTCAATCCGGTTGCCCCGCAGCACCACCCCATCGCTGCGGTAGGTTTGCAGGCCGGGGGCCGCCTGGGTGCCCACCAAATCGCAGTTTTCCACCACCGCTCGGTTGGACTTCTCGACCCGTATGCCACCCGTGACCCCTAGGGCCCGCAGGCCCCGCACCACACAGCCCTCGCACTGGTAGAGCGCCACGGCCGCATCGGGTTCGTAGAAGTCGTCCCGCGGGCCCACGTTTTGCACCTCGAGGCCCTCCACCACAATCCCTGGTGCCCTAAGGGTGAGCGCGGTGCCCCGCCTCCCCCCATCCAGCACCGCGCCGGGGCGGGCCACAAGGCGCACCCCTGGGCTGGTAATCGTCCAAGGGCCTGGGTACACCCCGGCCTCCAGCACCACGGTCTGGCCGGGGTGTACCCAGGCCCTTGGA
>NZ_QWKZ01000163.1 GCF_003574085.1 Meiothermus luteus
GGGCACCTCTATCCCCTGGGAAAAAAACCCCAGGGGATAGAGGTGCCCTAGATAGACCAAAAGGGCGAAGACCACCCCCCAGGAGAGGCCCCACTGCCCGCCCAGCCAGACCGCCAGCAAACCTTTGAGCGCATCCAGGCCAAAGGCCGACAGCGCAGGACCAGCTCCCAGGCGTTGCAGCGCGTTCTCTAAGCCCAGGTTGTAGCTCGAGGCCAGCCGGGGGTCCCAACCACTCAAACGGCGCACCGCCCAATACCCTAAAGGTAAAGCGCCCAGCAGATAAGCCAGAATCGCCATGAGAAGCACCATCGGCTCAAACTTACCAGATTTCTTCAAGCCTGCTATGGAAGCAAAGCGGGGTAGGTGCTAGAATCTGGGTTGCCCGATTGGGGCGACCTCGCGCTCGTAGCTCAGTGTGGATAGAGCAAAGGTTTCCTAAACCTTAGGTCGCAGGTTCGAGTCCTGCCGGGCGCACCAGTCCAGGACGCAAAAATCCGGGGTCTGTGTGACCCCGGACTCTCCTTTGACCCCAGGTTTTGACCCCAATAAGCTTCAAGCCTTGGCGCTGGGCTGGGTCAAGTCCTCGGGGTCGAGCACCCAGCCCTTGCGCTCGTGCTGGAGCAGATGCCGGTAAACCCCAAGGGTGATGTTTGCGTCCGCATGGCCCATGCGCTCGCTAACCAGCTCGAGGGGCGCACCGTTCGCCAACAAGTGGCTACCGAAGGAGTGCCGCAGATCGTGAACCCTGGTGTGGGGGAACAGCACCGGCTCGCCCCCGGCCTTCTCGGCTTCCTTCTGCCGCTTGGCGTTGATGGCCTCAATAATCCGCTTCAGGGCGTGACCCGGCGCGTTGTAGTCGAGGGGCTTGCTGGGGTCGTTGCCGGGGAATACCCACGCCCCGGCTTGGGGCTCACCCAGCCGCTCGACGTACCACAACCGGTAAGCCCTCAGGCGCTCCAGGGTGGCGTGGGGGATTGGCACGGTGCGGGCGCTGGTGGGGGTCTTGGGCGGTCCCATGCGATAGGCGCTATAGGTGCGTCGAACGCTGAGCATGCCTTCCTCGAGGTCGATGTCTCCCCACTGCAAGCCCAACGCCTCACCGAGTCTCAACCCACAGGCCAGCATCAGCCGCAGGGCCAGGGCGGTGCGGGGGTCCTTGTGGCTGTCCAGCGCGGCCAACAGGGCCTGTACCTCATGGGGCTCGAGGGCGCGTCCGGCCTTGGCCTTGGCCTCGCCCCGTGGCGCTTTGATCTTGATCGGGCTCACCGGGTTGCGATGGATCAACTCGAGGTTCAGGGCTTCCTCGAACAGGGTGTGTAGCTTCTGCCTGACCCACCGCACGGTTCGCAGGCTATAGCGGCTCATGAGGTCGTCAATCAGCGCTCGGACGTGGACGGGTCTGACCTCTTGCAGCTTCCTCGAGCCCAGCTCGTCAAAGGCTTTCGGGTCTTTGAGGCTCGGCAAGGCCAGGGACAGCTCACGGCGGTAGGCGTCGAGGGTGTTGGGCCGGACTTCCTTCTTCTTACGGGAAAGCCAGGACTCAGCAAACCCGGCCACGGTGGTCCTATCCCGGCTGAACTGGCCCCGCTCGGCCCTGGTCTTGAGGTCACGGGCCTTCTGATCGGCTTCGGCGGCAGTAGCGCCGTAGACCGAAATCCTGACCTTGCGGCCATCCTCGAGGATGGACAGCCGCACCTCATAACGACCATCTTTGCGCTTGCGTGGCTTATTCGTGAGCCTCGGCATCCTCCACCTCCAGCAGCCCCAGAGCCTCGAGCCCGGCCCGGATCACCGCGCCGCGTTGTCCAGCGGGCAAAGCCTCGAAGCGCTCGAGCACGTCCAGCGGTGCACGTACCCACACCTCTCGACCCCCCTCGCCGGGGCGAAGGGGCGTCACCCCGAACCGTGCAGCCAACTGCTCCTTACTGCCCCGAACGCGGTCTAAGTTTGATCCTCTAGGCATGGTCTTATTGTACTCCAACACGGGCTAGGTCCGTGAAGATATTTCCTCTAACTGCTATTAAGGGAAATATGCCTCTGGATAGGCAGGTCTGACTGATAACCGTTATCAGTCAGATCGGCTTGCCGCAGATTGGCTACAAACCCGCTCGAGGCCGTCCAGGACGGTGCTCAGCGCTCGAGCCCGTAAAACGGCTTTTAAGGCCCCTCGGAGAGAGGGGCCGGTGGTGGACATTGAGGTATTCCGGGCCGGAACGGGACGCTCTCTCATCTGTCATCCGATGACAGATGAGAGAGCGGCTGGTGAGAAGGGGCGACCGGATTTACACCCAGAACGCCGCCAACATTGGAGAGCAGCGACTGCACCAGCTCGAGGGCGGCCAGGACGGTGCTTCAGCGCGGGCCTCAGTTCGCCCGCGGGGGCGGGCCCTCGAGCCGGGTCTGTAGCACCTCCCTGGTCATGGACACCTCGGACAGCACCCGCAGCGCCTCGGCCACCGCCTCGATCGCGCGGGGGTCTCGAGGGTCAGCCACCTGGGCGGCGCGTTGCAGGAAGCGCACCGCTTGACGGATGGCGGGGGCCAGCTCGTTGGCCCATTCGCGCTCGAGGGTGCGCAGCCGTTCGCGGAAAAGTAAGGAAAGTTCGGGGTCCGACTGGAGCCGGTAGCGGTAGTTTCTGAGCGTCCTGGGCGTAATCCCGTGGCGTTCGCAAACCGTCCGGTCGTCCTCAAGGGTGGCCTCGGCTAGGACGGTGGCGGCGAGTTCGTAATCCAGCCTCATGGCTTTTCCCAGGTGCAAGATTCGTCTAGCAGGCGGCGCAGAATCTCCAACTGCTCCCGCAACTTGGCGGCCTCGCGGTCCACAAATTCTTGCAGCTCGGGGGGGAACAAAAGCTCTTCCAGAAGGCGCAGCGACTCGGGGTCTGTTCGGAATAGATCATCCTCGAGTCGCTGCGTCTCGGGGTCGGGCGGGGTCGCGGGCTTTTGCGGTCGCTTTTCCCTGGGCATTCAGTCACCACCGTTTCCCATGATTCGAGAACCTCGTTTCGCGTCTGCTCCGGCCAGCAGCCCGGCCACAAGCCGATGAGCCTCACCGGCCCCTCGGGCTGGGGGTAGGTGCGGGCCAGGGGTCTACCCGGTGGGGCTCGAGGTCGGAGTATAGCGAGGTGGGGGTTCCTTCCCAGGGGCCAGCCTCGAGCAGTCGTAGTACAGCGGGGGGTAGGTGGGGGTAGCGGGTCATATCACTACCACCCCCTCATCCGCTTGTGCCA
>NZ_QWKZ01000164.1 GCF_003574085.1 Meiothermus luteus
GACCCTGCCCTTGCGGGTGGCCCTGGCCTCCTTCCTGGCCTTCTACCTCTTCGCCCTTGGCCCGCTCCATCCCAGGCGCCTGGAGGAGGTAGAGGCCATGGGGAGAGCCTCCTAGCCGGTGCGAAGAGGGCTTGGTCTTATCGCTAAGCTTGTTTCCCGCAAGGCTGACCCTCCCCTGAGGCCCGGGTGGACCGGCCCTACCCATGGGGGTGGGGGGTAACACTACCTTGGAAGGGCGCAGATGGGCGGAGGGGGAACGGAGTCTCGGGAAAACGGCGGGAGGATTCCTGAGCCGCTTTGGCGTGGGGGTTTGGGCGTATCCCCTCAGTTTGTGGTGGTGGGAGGGACCTGGTGCCCACGGCTCTGGGCCGGGTAGCTTGAGCCCGGGCCCCCCACCAAAAGAGCTGGAAAGGGCACCCCCGAAGGGAAGGGGTCTACTCCCTGGAGGCCTCCGGGACCCCCTTCACCCTACAGTTTTAGGCTCCCCTTCACCCCGAGGGCGGAAGCGGCACCTCCAGGGAAGAGGCCTCCTCCTCCCGGGGGGCCTTGGACAGGCTTTCCTCCGCCTCTAAAAGCCTGAGGAAGCCCATCAGGTCCACCGCCGCCAGGTCGTAGAGGAAGGCCTCCACCACCCGCTCCGGCACCACCCCCTCGCCCCCTCGCACCGCGTACCCCAGGGTCCTCAGGCTCTGGGCCACCGTGGCCGCAAGCTGCTGCTCAAAGGGCACCGGGGCCGCAGGGAAGAGGATCCGCACGGGGCTCTTCATTCCAAGGCGCACCACCCGGCCCAGGACCTGGTCCAGCCCCGTGGCCGTCCAGGGCAGGGTGAGGACGATCTGGGCCGTAGGTCTCTTCCCCGTGGTGTCGTGGAAGGAGAGGCCCACACCCCCCTTGCCCGCGGTGGCCAGGAGGAGGCGCACCCTCCCCTCGTCCCAGGCCGCCTTGGTCCTCCTGAGGGCGCTTCCCGTCTCCGCCCCGGTGTAGAAGGCGAGGTCCTCTCCCAGCCCTCCGAAGGCCTCCCGGACCATCGCCACGGGGGAGGGGAGGGTGAGCCCGAGGCCCTTCAGGGCCGGGGCCAGGTGGCGGTGGAGGGCCCCCTTGAGCCCCCTCTCCTCGGCGTCCTGGAGGAAGGCCTCCACCGCCTCGGGGCTCGTGAGGTCCAGGGTCTTGTCCGAGCGGTACTGGACGAAGAGCAGGACGTGCCACCCCTCCTCCAGGAGGCCGGCCACCAGGGGAAGGGCCGCCCTCAGCTTGATCCTCTCCAGGATGGCCCGGGAGAGGAGGGTGCGCTGGGCCATGACGATCCCCCGCTCCTCCTGGGGGGCCCGGTAGGCCGCCGCCTTGAGCCGCCTCCGCACCTCCGCCAGGAGGGCCTTCGCCTCCTCGGGGACCTCCAGGAGGGGGACCTCGTAGGCCACCAGGCCCTCTGGGGGGCGGAAGAGGCGCTTGGTGAGGAGGTTGCGGTCCCGGAGGTACCCGTGGAAGCGGGCTAGGTCCTCAATCCCCCCCGCGAAGTAGAACTCCCTCCCTCCCCGGTACCGCTCCCGGGTGTAGACGGCGAACTGGCGCATGAAACGGGTGAAGAGGCGGTAAGGGACGAAGCCCGTGGGCTCCAGGAGGTAACGGGCCTCCCAGGGCCGGTCAAAGGGGGTGGCGGTGGCGTAAAGGGTGAAGAGGGCCCGCCAGGCGGCCTCCACGTGGGCCTCGAGGTAGGCCACCCGCTCGGGGTCCTCCACGACGGCCTCTCCCGTCCAGAGGTCGGGGTAGGCGGCCCCGTTTTCCGTGATGTAAAGGGGCCAGGGCACCTCCCGGCCGAGGTGCTTCAAGAGGTGGTAAAGCCCCTCGGGGTAGACCTCCCACCCCATGGCCGTGACCGGCCCCTCCGGGGGAAGGTAGCGCACGGGCAAAGGCCCCGTCCCCGGGGCCACGCGGACGGGGGCGTAGTAGTTCACCCCTAGGAAGTCCAGGGGCCTTGCGACGAGCTCCAGGTCACGGGAGAGGTTGGGAGTGGGCGGGGGGTCTTGAAAGGGGCTTTCGGGATACCCCCTGCCCAGGATGGGGTCCAGGAAGTAGCGGTTGTGGTAGCGGTCAGCCACGTCCACCGCCTCGGGGTCCTCGCCGTACACCGGGGCGAAGTTGAGGACGATCCCCACCCGCTTCGCCCCCGCGGCCCTCAAGGCCTCCACGGCGAGGCCGTGCCCCAGGAGGAGGTGGTGGGCGGCGCGAAGGGCCGCCTCCAGGTTCCTGAGGCCGGGGGCGTGTTCCCCCGTCCAGTGCCCGAGGAAGGCCGAGCACCAGGGCTCGTTCAGGGTGGCGAAGAAGGGCACCCGGTCGGCGAGGGCCCGGGCCACCGCCTCGGCGTACTCGGCGAAGGCGAAGGCGGTCTCCCGGCTCCGCCAACCGCCCCGGTCCTCGAGGGCCTGGGGCAGGTCCCAGTGGTAGAGGGTGAGGAAGGGCGTGATCCCCGCCGCGAGAAGCCGGTCCACCAGGCGGTCGTGAAAGGCGAGGCCCTTGGGGTTGATCCGCCCCCGGCCCTCGGGGAGGATCCGAGGCCAGGCCACGGAGAAGCGATAGACCCCCACCCCAAGGGATTGCATAAGGGCAATGTCCTCCTCGTAGCGGTGGTAGTGGTCGCAGGCGGGCTCCCCTGTGCTTCCGCCCCAGATGGCCCCCGGGCGGCGGGCGAAGGTGTCCCAGATGGAAGGCCCCCGCCCGTCCTCCTGGGTGGCCCCCTCGATCTGGTAGGCGCTGGTGGCTACCCCCCACAGAAACTTTTCGGCGTTCTCGGCCATGCGCGTTCCTCCTCCCAACGCCTAGCCCTTCACCGACCCGGCGGTGAGGCCTTGGATGAGCTGGCGCTGCGCGAAGAAGAAGAGGACGAGGACGGGCAGCGTGGCCACCGTGGCGGCGGCCATGACCAGGTCGTAGCGGTTCTGGTAAGTACCCTCCCCCAAGATTTTCAACTCCACACCCCCCAGGGCCTTGAGGGCCTGAACCACCGCCTCCCTAAGCTCCTCAACCCCCCCGTAGTGCCGCCGAGGCATCAAAAACCCCTTCACCCGCCGCCACACACCCTCCATGGGGTTCAAATGGGGACTGTACCGGGGCAGGTATCCCACCGTAAGCCCCCGCTC
>NZ_QWKZ01000165.1 GCF_003574085.1 Meiothermus luteus
CTACTCGCCGGAGCTACAACCGGCGGAGCGGGTCTGGCCTTTGATCAACGAGGCGGTGGCCAACCGGTACTTCGAGGATCTGGAGGAGATGATGGCGGTGGTAGCCGAGCGGTGCCGGGTGCTGGAGGGAGACCGGGAGACCCTCAGGCGGCACACCCTCTTCCACGGGTGGCCTAGGATGATGGAATCAGCATGAAAGGATATGAAAGGCCCCCTGTGTTAGGGGACCGCTCATTTTTCTTGGAGCTGTTCCAGCCCCTTCGGGGGAGGAACAGGATCCCCTCCTCGGTCCTTTGCATACAGATTCTTCATCCCCTTGAGCATCCATCAGGAACGAGGGGCCTAGAAAAAGCCCAAGAGGCGGTTATTCTCCTTGCGAACGCAGGTCAGTTCTTCGAGAAATGTTCGGCCATGCGCTCCAGGAAGGCCAGGTGTTCGCTCTCCTCCGGCTCGAAGTCGTGAAGCATCAAGCGCTTTAATCTGGATATCAAAGTCCATCCGCACAAGATACGGTACCACGGCAGCGGGAACGGGGCGTTCTGATAAGCCTCAAGAAAGCGATTGAGGGTAAGCTTCAAACGAAAAACCCGAAATGACCTCGGGTTTCTCTCGTTCTACACGCGGCAAACGTGATGGGACTAGAACCAACAACCCCTACTCCACACCGACAAAAAGCAGTACCAAGGGGATCGTCGCAAAGGAAAGCACCGAAGAGGCCACCACCGCCCGGGCCGCCCTGGGGGCGTTGCCCCCGAACTCCCCGGCCATCAAAAAGGCGTTGACCGCAATGGGCATGGCGCTTTGCAAGATCAAGACCTGGAGGTCAAGCCGCTCCAACCCAAGCGCCCAGCCAGCCAAAGCCGCAAGCCCTGGCGCGGCCAAAAGGCGCAGGCCGCTGGCCTTGAGTTCAAAAACCCCCCACTCCGGCTTTGAGCGGGCAATCTGGATGCCCAAAGTAAGGAGCATCACCGGAATACAGGCCTGTCCCAGCAGGTGGACCCCTTCATCCAGACCGAGCGGCAGCGGAACAGAGAAGCCCCGCACCAGAATGCCCCCTGCCAGCGCCCAGAAAAGCGGCAGCCGTAGGGTAAAAAGCAGGCCCTGCAAAATCCCCCCTCCCCGTAAAAAAGCTGGCCCCAGGCCAAACATCAGCACGCTGCTGGCGATAAAGTACACCACCGCCCGGTCCAGCCCCGGCTGGCCCAGGGCGAAAAACGTGAGCGAAAGGCCCATGTTGCCCGAGTTGGGAAAGGTCGCCGAGGCCACCAGGGTCTTGATGGAGCCCCTGTCCAAGCGCCACAGCCGACCCAGGAGCAAGGCCAGCACGTAGAGCCCAAAGGAGGCCAGAAAAAAGGCCAAAGTGATGCCCAAGACGCTCGAGCTGCTCAGCCTGGCCCTGAGCATCGCATCAAAGATGAGCACCGGCACCAGCACGTATATGGAGAGCTTAGAGAGGGTCGGCAGGTCAAACTCAATGCGCCGCCCTACCAGGTAGCCGGTAAGCACGATAAAGGCCACCGGAACAACGGTGTTGAGCAGGGCCTCCATACCCCGCTAGCTTAGAGCCTCAAGCACCACCATCGCCAGCGCATACCCTCGCTCATGGGCCAGCGAGAGGTGGGCCCTGAGCCGGGCCTCGCGCATCTCGGCGGCAAGCCGGGGGGCAAAGCCCAGCCGGGGCCGCCGTCCCTCTAGCTCCACCCAGACCTCGAGCCAGCCCAACGCTTCCGGCCAACACTTCTGAAAGGCCTCTTTGGCCGCAAAGCGGGCTCCCAGGGAGGGTAAAGGGTCGGCCCTGCCCAGGCAGTAGGCGATCTCTCCTGGAACAAAGTGCCGCTCCAAAAAACGCTTCGGATGCCGCTGCCAAACCCTCTTCAGCCGGGCCAGGTCCACCAAGTCGGTTCCAATCGCCACAATGGCCATCGGTTAGCATTGTATGCTGTGCTGCCCAAGGCCTTTCTAAAGCGCATGTCCAGCCTACTCGGGGAGGAGTTTCCCCTGTTCCTAAGGGCGCTCTCCGACTCCGAGCGCAGCTACGGGCTCCGGGTGAATACCCTGAAGCTCAACCCCGAGGCCCTCCGGCAAATCAGCCCCTGGCCTCTGGAGCCCATCCCCTGGTCCCCCGAGGGCTTTTACTACCCTCCCGAGGCCCGGCCCGGGCCCCACCCCTTCTACTACGCCGGGCTCTACTACATCCAGGAGCCCTCGGCCCAGGCGGTGGGGGCGCTGGCCGACCCCCAGCCAGGGGAACGGGTGCTCGATCTGGCCGCGGCTCCCGGGGGCAAGACTACCCACCTGGCCGCCCGCATGCGGGGCCGGGGCCTGCTGGTGGCCAACGAGGTGGATGGGAAGCGGCTTTGGGGGCTGCTGGACAACCTGGGGCGCTGGGGGGCGGTGGTGGCGGTGGTCTCGAGCCCCGTGGAGCACCTGGCCGAGCGCTGGGGGGCCTACTTTGACCGGGTGGTGCTGGACGCTCCTTGCTCCGGGGAAGGCATGTTCCGCAAAGACCCTGAGGCCGCGCGCCGCTGGGGGCCCAGCACCCCTCTGCGGGCCGCCCAGGTGCAGAAAAAGCTCCTCCTAGAGGCCGCCCGGCTGGTGCGCCCAGGCGGGGTGCTGGTCTACTCCACCTGCACCTTCTCCCCCGAGGAGAACGAGCAAGTGGTGGCCGAGCTGCTGCGGCAAGGCGGCTGGGCGCTGGAGGAGGCCCGGCTTCACCCCTCCTTCAGCCCCGGCGTGCCCGAGTGGGGCGGGGGGCAGCCCGAGCTGAGCAAGACCGCCCGCCTCTGGCCCCATCGGCTAAGGGGTGAGGGACACTTTTTGGCCCGGCTGCGCAAAGAGGAAGGCCGCGCCCACCGCCCTACGTTGGAGCGGGCAGAACCCCCCTCCCGCGGGGCCCAGACCCTCTGGCAGGCCTGGGCCGAGGAGCACCTGGAAAGCCCTTTAGAAGGAAGCCTCACCGAGCGCGCCGGCCACCTTTACTTGCTCCCCCCCGGACTGCCCAGCCTAAGCGGGATTAAGGCCCCCTCCCCGGGGCTCTACCTGGGGGAGGCCCGGCCCGCTCGAGGTGGGTCGGGAGGCCGTTTCCTGCCCGCTTTACCCCTGGCCCACCACC
>NZ_QWKZ01000166.1 GCF_003574085.1 Meiothermus luteus
CCCCCCTCCCGCGCCCCCTTTTTGCCTCCTCTTCCTCCGCCGCAAAGGCCTTCATCTCCTCCTCCGTGGGTCTTCCCAAAGGCACGTACCGCGTCCGCTTCCACACGTACCCCATGGCCCTGAGGTGCCGGGAGATCACCTTGGGGGCCAGGCGGACCCCGAAGCGCTCGGCCAGGGCTTCTGCGAGCTGCGGGGCCGTCCAGGTTCTATCCTCGGCCAGCCTTTCCTCCAGGAAGGCGGCCATCTGTGGGGTGAACTTCCTGGGGGCTCCTGGGGGTTTGCGGTAGGCGAGGCCTGGGAGGCCCTGTTCCAGGAAGCGCCTGAGGACGAGGTAGACGGTGGAGCGGTCTTTGTGGAAGTGGCGGGCGATTCTTGGGGCGGTCCAGCCCTCGGCGGCCAGGCGGACCATGGCGGCCCAGAGGCGGGTTTTCTTGTGGGTCTTCGGGTCCAGGGAGAGTTCCAGCAGGAGCCGGTCCTCCTCAGGGGTCAGCTGGATCTGAAGAGGGGCTGCCATGTTGACATAATAAGGGGTTGGCACTTAACAGAGACCACCTCTGCCTCGGGCAGCGCCTCTACCCGGTTTTTTGCCTCCCGAGCCAGGAGCAGGCGGGCCCCTCTCCGGGCAAAGAGGGGGATCTGCTCCAGGGGAACATGGAGCCTGAGCAGCTCAGGCCCCTGCCAACTCCGTCCCGTCCAGAGATCCTGCCAGACCCCTTCGGGGAGGTACACCTCCACCCTTCCTTCTGGCCGGAGGACCGGAGCCACCAGGATGTCCCCCAGGAGAAACTGGGTGTCGAAGCCATGGGCAAAGGGATCCTCGGGGTAGACCAAGGGCAGGGCCCGGGCCAGGGGCTGACCTGTTGCCGCTGCCTGCTGCGCCAGATGGGCCAGGTACGGCACAAGGCGCATCCTTAGCCGGAGCCAGAGGCGCACAGCCCCCCCAATCTCGGGTCCAAAGTGCCAGGGCTCACGGGGGCCCATGCCGTGAAAACGCATGTGGGAGAAAAAGGTGGCCGCCTGGACCCATCGCAGGTAAAGCCCGGGATCCGGGTTTCCGTAAAACCCCCCCACATCGTGGGCGTAGTAGGCCCCTCCAGAGAGCCCCCAGGAAAGCCCTCCCCGGATGCTGGCGGCGAGCCCCTCCCAGTCCGCCTGGGGGTCACCCCCCCAGTGGACCGGGTACCGCTGGCTCCCTACATACCCGCTTCGTGCGAAGACGAGGCCCTCGGGGGTGGCCCCATAGACGCTCTGGTTGTAAAGGAGGGCGTAAGGGTTATGCAGGCGGCTCCCCGTGTCCCCGTTGTGGGCACGGGCCTCCCGGGGCACCTGCTCGCCAAAGTCCGTCTTCATCACGTCCACCCCCTGGGCAAGGAGGGCCTGGTGCCTCTCCTGCCACCAACGGACGGCCTCGGGGTTGGTAAAGTCCAGGATTCCCGAAGGGGGTAAGGGGGTGAGCACCTCACCAAAGGGCTCGGGATCCCAGCGGTAGACAAGGGGGTTTCCCTGGGCATCCTTCAGGAAATACCCCTTGGCGGCCAGCTCCGCAAACAGGGGGCTGTGGACCGAGACATACGGGTACTCCCAAAGGCAGACCCGGAACCCCAACCCTTTCAGCTCCCGGATAAACCCCTCGGGATCCGGATAGCGAGAGGGGTCCCACTCCAGGGTGCACCGGGTAGCCACCTCCAGCCAAGCCCTTCCGTCTAACACCAGGACATCCCCCGGGATATCCCTCCCCCTCAGCTCCCTGGCCACCCCCAAGGCCTCCTCAGGGGTTCGGTAGTAGCACCGGCTCCACCAGACCCCGTAGCTCCAGGGGGGCACCAGGGGCGGGCGTCCGGTAAGCCAGGTGTAGGCCTCCAGGATCTCCAGGGGGGTGCCCGCCAGGAAGAAGAGATCCAGGGCCTCGTCCTCCACCAGGAGAATATAGGTGCGGTGGCTCCAGGGGGCATACCCCACGCCGTGGAGGGTGCGGGCTGGGGTATGGACGAACAGGCCCCAACCCCTGGGGCTCCAGGCCAGGGGTACGTTTTTGTAGCTGGCCTCGGCGTTGACCCCCAAGGCGTCCTCATTCCAACAGGCAAAGGCCCCGCCCCTCCGGTTGAGGGGACCGAATTTCTCCCCCAGCCCGTAGACGGGCTCCCCCGACCCCAGGGCAAAGGCCACCACCCAGGCGCCTCCTGAACGGCCCAGGGCAGGGATACGGAGACCCCCCCGGATGTGCCCATCCTCCGAGGAGGCCAGAAGGGGCACCCCTGCCCTGGAGAGGGTAAGGCGCAGGGAGGGAGCAAAGTCCAGGCGCAGGGAAACCGCCCCGGTTTTGAAGCTGTAGGCCTCGGGCAGGATCTCCGCCTCCAGGGGGGCCCCGGGGGACTGGACCAGAAAACCATAGTCCGGGCCCCGGGAGACCCCGATCCGCAGACGGAGGATATCGGGGCGCCAGGCCTCCACCTCCGCCGGGACTCCCCCCAGGCGGAAGCGGACCGCGGAGGGGCCCATCGCCTGGACACCCCGCTCCCGGATCTCCAGGGGCTCTACGGGGGGAAGGCTCCAGGTCATAGGCCCGTGACCCCCAGGAGGCCCCGGGCCAGGAGGAAGCGTTCCTGGGCTCGCTCCAGTTCACGCTCCATGGCGGCCATGTCGGGGTACCTCCGCACGGCCTCGAGCCAGAAAGCCCTCCCGGCGAGAAAGCCCACAGCCCCTCCCTCCAGGGAGGCCTCCAGGGCCCGCATGAAGTCGGCGAACCCCAGCCTGCCGGAGAGGAGAACCCACGGGGCAGGCAGGGAACGGTAGGCCTGGAACCTGCCCCCAGGGTAGGGCAGCTTGTACAGGTCCACCCCGAATTCCGGCTGGGCAAAGGCGGCCACGGCCCGTTCCAGGGCACCTAGGGGGGGATCGGGTTCCCCGGGCAGGGGATAGGGGAGGATCTCCAGCACAAAGGGCCGCCCCAGCCTGCGGCAGGCCAGACCCACCCGCCTCACGAGGGCCTGTTGGTGGGCGCACACCTCTGCCGGGGCCTCCGCCCGGTACGAGATGAGGAGCTTCAGGG
>NZ_QWKZ01000167.1 GCF_003574085.1 Meiothermus luteus
GCACAGCGGCCCGGATGCTGCTCTCAGCCCTCCTGATTCTGGTAGGGCTGGCCCCAGGCCCAGTCCCACATGGACACCCCCCAGGCCAGCCCTACCAGAATCAGGAGGGCTGAGAGCAGCATCCGGGCCGCTGTGCTTCGCATCCCCTCCAGCATACAGGCTGGGCTTCCCGGGGGACCTGTTTGCTAATAGTAGATTCACTAAACTTGACAAAGGTAGGCTCATAGAAGTACCTTGCAGATGAGGGCTGAGGGCCCTAAAGTAGTAGTTCCGCTGTGCGGTCTTGAGGAAACCAGATGGAAAGAACCACCACTCACCCAATTCCTGCTGCCCTTCCGGTCTGCCCGGTGCGCGGCTCGGTGATTTATCCCACCATGGTCATGCCCATTGACGCGGGCCGGCCGATATCAATCCAGGCCATTGAGGCGGCGCTCTCCCAGGAGAGGGTCATCCTCATCGTGAGCCAGCGCGATAAGGAGGTGGAGGAGCCGGGCCCCCAGGACCTCTTTGAGGTCGGCACGGCCTGCAACATCCTGAGGATGCGTAAAAACGCCGATGGCTCGGTCCAGATGCTGGTCCAGGCCTTTGCCCGGGTCCGGGTCTTGCAGTACCGCCGGCAGGAAGGCTACCTCGAGGCCGAGGTGGAGCGGCTGCCCGAGGTGATGGGCAAGGAGACCGAGCTCAAGGCTCTCTTCCGCGAGGTGCGGGAGCGCTTTGAGAGCCTCCTCAAGGAGGGTAAGCTGGTTCCCCCCGAGGTGGCCCAGGTCATCCTCAACCTGGAAGACCCGGTGCAGCTTGCCGACTATATCGCCTTTCACCTCGAGTTCAAGCTGGAGGACAAGCAGCAGATTCTGGCCCAGCCCTCCGTGACCGAGCGGCTGAAGCGGGTGGCGGTCCTTCTGGACGCCGAGCTTGACCTCATAGAGACCCAGCGGCGCATCCAGCAGCAGGTGCGGGAGGAGATAGACAAGAATCAGCGCGAGTTCTACCTGCGCGAGCAGATGAAGGCCATCCAGCGTGAGCTGCACGGGGAAGAGGGCGAGATGGAGGTGGAGGAGTTCCGCCAGAAAATAGAGGCCCTCAACCTTCCCGAAAGCGTCCGGGGAGAGGTGGAGCGGGAGCTCTCGCGCTTTGCCCGCATGCACCCCGACTCGGCCGAGGCCAGCGTGGTGCGCACCTATTTGGATTGGATCGTCAACCTGCCCTGGAACACCCGCACCGAGGACAGGATTGATCTGAAGGAGGCCAAGCGCATCCTGGACGAGGACCACTACGGCCTGGAGAAGGTCAAGGACCGGGTGCTGGAGTACCTGGCGGTGCGCAAGCTCAAGCTCGAGCGCCAGCAAAAAGGCGAGATTCCCCCCGAGGAAGCGGCCAAGGGCCCCATCCTGCTCTTTGTGGGCCCCCCTGGGGTGGGGAAGACCTCCATCGCCAAGTCCATCGCCAAGAGCTTGGGCCGCAAGTACCACCGCATCTCCCTGGGCGGGGCCCGCGACGAATCGGATATCCGGGGGCACCGGCGCACCTACATTGGGGCCATGCCGGGGCGCATCATCCAGGGGATGCGGCAGGCCGGCAGCAAGAACCCGGTCATCCTTTTGGACGAGGTGGATAAGCTGGGGGTTTCCTACCAAGGTGATCCGGCGGCGGCCCTCCTGGAGCTGCTGGACCCTGCCCAGAACAAGGAGTTCACCGACCACTACCTGGGGGTGCCCTTTGACATGAGCGAGGTGCTCTTCATCTGCACCGCCAACTTCCCCGAGCACATTCCTGCTCCCCTTTTTGACCGCATGGAGCTCATTGAGTTCACCAGCTACATTGAGCAGGAGAAGCTGGAAATTGCCAGGCGCTACCTGCTCCCCCGCCAGCTTTACGAAAACGGCCTCAAGGAAAGCCAGGTGCACATCACCGAGGCGGCCTTGATGCGCCTCATCACCCACTACACCCGCGAGGCCGGGGTGCGGAACCTGGAGCGGGAGATTGGGGCCCTTTTGCGCAAGTCGGCTCGGGCCATCCTGGAAGGGGGCAAGAAGCGGGTACGCATTGGCGAGGATGACCTGGAGAAGTACCTGGGGCCCGCCCGCTACCAGCCCGAGTCGGAGGCCCGGGAGCCTCAGGTGGGCATGGCGACGGGGATGTTCTACACCCCGGTAGGGGGGGACATCCTCTTTGTGGAGGTGGCCCTGATGCCGGGCAAGGGCAACCTCATCCTCACCGGCCAGCTCGGTGAGGTAATGAAGGAATCGGCCCGTGCGGCCCTCTCCTACGCCAAGAAGAACGCGGTGCGCTTTGGCATTGACCTGAAGCGCTTTGACCAGACCGACATCCACATCCACGTGCCGGCGGGGGCGGTCCCCAAAGAGGGGCCCTCGGCGGGGGTGGCCATCACCGCGGCTTTGGTCTCCGCGCTGGCCGAGGTTCCCGTACGCAACGACGTGGCCATGACCGGCGAGATTACCCTAACCGGCCGGGTCCTGCCCATCGGAGGGGTTCGGGAAAAGGTCCTGGGGGCCAGGCGGGCCGGCATCCGGGAGGTGATCCTTCCGAAGCGCAACCAGCCCGACCTTTCTGATATTCCCCCTTACTTGCGCCAGAGCCTTCAGTTCAACTTCGCCGAGCACCTAGACCAGGCGCTGGACTGGGCCTTGGTGGGGGGGCTCTCGGCCCTTACCGCCCGGGCCGGGGCTTCAAAAAAGGCCCGCCGTACCAAGGTCCAGCCCGCTGCTAGGGCCTAGCGTTCCCCCCTGGTTGGCTGGATATACTGAAGTCAAAGGCGTAGGTGCCAGGAGGGGGTATGGGTGGAGTTTCCTTAACCGAGGGGCCTGACCTCTCATCACTTTGTTCCGTAGGGACTTGACAGGCGGAAATAAGGAGGGGGGTTGGTAAGGTATGCGAACCAAAACCCCCCTCCTGCAGGCTACCACAACCTGGGTCCACACGGTCTTCCGGTCCCTCAGGAAACCCGCGCGCACCAACCTGGCCCTCTTCCTCTCCGCCCTCCTCTCCGGCCCCCTAGACCCCACCC
>NZ_QWKZ01000168.1 GCF_003574085.1 Meiothermus luteus
GGGCAGCGCGGTTTCAAAAGCCGTGCCGCCGGGGGAGGTCTGGGCTGGGGGGGTTCCCGCCCTTCCCCTCCGCCGCCACTGGCGCCGCCTGGCCTTGCTGGAGTGGCTTTTGGAAGCTGAGCGGGCCTTGCGCAGGTTGGTGAAGGGGGCCTGATGGGCCAGCCGGTAGCGGTCCGGGGGGTGGGGTTGCACACCGGGGAGGTGGCGGTGGTGCGCTTTCACCCTGCTGAGGGGCCGGTGCGCTTCTGGGTAGGTGGGGTGGAGCTTCGCCCACTGGCCTCGGCGGTGGTGGATACCTCCCGCTGCACTGCGCTGGGCCATGGAGCTTTGCGGCTTTTCACGGTGGAGCACCTACTGGCCGCGCTTTACATCCGGGGTATCTGGGAAGGGTTGGTGATAGAGGTTTCGGGCCCTGAGGTTCCCATCCTGGACGGGAGCGCACAGGAGTGGTTGGAGGTCCTGCGGGAATTCCCCCCCTGTGGACCGCTGCCCGTCCCACTGAGCGGGGCGGTTAGGGTGGAGGAGGGGCGCAGCAGCGTTTTGGCCCGACCTGATGAGGCCTTTTCAATTTCCGCTACCATTCTATTCCCCCACCCCAAGATTGGCTACCAACAGGTGGTGTCGCCCCCGGTGCCCCTCGAGGAGCTGGCCCGGGCCCGGACCTTCGGCTTTTTGGAAGAGGTGGAGGCCCTGAGGGCCCAGGGGCTCATCCGAGGGGCTTCACTGGAGAACGCCTTGGTCTTCAACCGCTACGGCTACGTCAACACCCCGCGGATGCTCTTTGAGCCGGTATACCACAAGGCCCTAGACTTCCTGGGCGACTTGTACCTGGCCGGCAGGCCCTATCGGGGCCATTTTGTCGCCCATCGGGGCTCCCATCGGTTGCATGTGGAGCTGGCCCGGCTGTTGCAGGTTTTGGGTTAGCGGCCGAGGGGATTTCGGTGTATCATCGCTGCGGGAAACGCAGGGTTGTGCATCGTGTAATGGAGATTGTATGGAGCTAAATGTGGGTGTGGTGGGCGTGGGTGTGATGGGAACGTACCACGCTCAGGTCTACGCAGGGTTGCCCGGGGTTCGGTTGGTGGGCGTGGCTGACCCTGATCCCTTCCGCCAAGCCGCCATTGAGCAAGACCTGGAGGTTCCGGCCTACCCCAACCCGGAAGACCTGTTGGGAAAGGTCCAGGCGGTCTCCATCGCATCGCCTACCTCTTTCCACTACGAGCAGGCCCGGATGTTCCTGGAAGCTGGGGTGCATGTGCTTTTGGAGAAGCCCATGACCCGTACCCTCCGGGAAGCCCAGGACCTGGTGCGGGTCGCCGAGCGCCGAGGGGTGATATTGCAGGTGGGGCACATTGTGCGCTTTTACCGGGCGGTGGGCGACCTGATGCAGATGGTGAGAAACCCCTGGGTGCTCGAGGCCCGCCGCATGAGCAACAACCGCCGCATCCGCGACATTGGGGTGGTGCTGGACCTGATGATTCACGACCTTGATCTGGTCCTGCTGCTCTTGCGCGAGAAACCCCTGCGCTACAGCGTGGTGGGCCGACAGGTGGACGGGTTGGACGAGTTCGCCCAGGCGGTGGTGGATTTTCCCTCAGGGGCCCGGGCCCTCTTTACCGCGAGCCGCATCTCACCCCAGGCCGAGCGTTCCCTCACCATTACCCAGCCTGGGGAGGTGCTGCGGCTGGACTTCAACAGCGAGTATACCGAACTTTCGGTGCACCGCAGCCCTCCGGTCCACCCTGACCCCGACCGGACGGTGCCCAATGGGCGTACCCAGGTGCAGACCGAGCGCATCGCCATTCACAACGAGAATCCTCTGCGCCGCCAGCTCAAGCACTTTGTGGACCGAATTCAGAAGGACGAGCCTCCTTTAGTGACCCTAGAGGACGACCTGCAGGCCCTCGAGCTGGCCCTCGAGCTCTCCCATGCCCTTCAGCCGGTGAGCGTTTGAGGCTTTACTATAAGGCCGTGGATATCTACGAGATTCTGAAGTTTCTGCCCCACCGCTATCCCTTTTTGCTCGTTGACCGGGTATTGGAAGCCGACGAGAAGAGGTTCCGGGCCATCAAGAACGTGACCTTCAACGAGCCCCAGTTTCAGGGGCACTTCCCCGGTTACCCCATCATGCCGGGGGTGCTCCTGATCGAGGCCATGGCCCAAGGCTCGGTGGCGGTGGTGGTCCGGCAGCCCGAGTTTAAGCCGGGCATGCTGGTCTTTTTGGTGGGGGTGGAGGAGGCCCGCTTCCGCAAGCCGGTGGTGCCGGGGGACACCCTGCTGCTGGAAGGGGAGCTGCTGGGTTACCGGCGCGGGCTGGGCAGGGTGCGGGTTGAGGCCCGGGTGGAGGGGGAGCTCAGGGCCGAGGCCACCTTGAGCTTTGTGCTGCGCTCGGAGAGCGGGGGGAGCGTCGCGTGAGCCGGACCGCCATTCACCCCACCGCGGTGATCTCCCCCCAGGCCCAGCTTGCTGCCGATGTGCGGGTGGGCCCCTACGCGGTGGTGGAGGGGCCTTGCGAGATTGGGCCGGGCGTGGAGATAGGGCCGCATGCGGTAGTGCATCCCTATGTGCGCCTGGCCGCGGGGGTGCGGGTGGGGCCCCACGCGGTGCTGGGTGGGGAGCCGCAGGACCTAGGCTACAAAGGGCAGGAGACCTGGCTCGAGGTGGGCCCCAACACCGTCTTGCGGGAGGGGGTGGTGCTGCACCGTTCCACCCGGGAGGACCGCCCCACCCGCATTGGCGCGGGGTGCTACCTGATGGGGTACGTGCATGTGGGCCACGATGTCTGGGTAGGCGACGGGGTCATCCTGACCCAAGGGGTGGGGCTGGCCGGGCACGTGGAGGTGGGGGAC
>NZ_QWKZ01000169.1 GCF_003574085.1 Meiothermus luteus
GGGGAGGGGGGCAGGAGGGAGCGGGCGGAACCGGGGCGCTTAGAGGCTTTTTCCCGAGCTCCTTCTCCAGGCCCCGCTTGAGCAGGCCGAAGAGGTCCCGTGCCCGGTAGCCCGTTCCCTTGGCGAGGAACCTCCGGAGAGCGCTTTTGGGATCTTTGGCCCCTTGCACCGCCTTCGGGGCTAGGGCAAGTAAGGTGTCCAGGTGTTCCTGGAGAACACCCAGGATGCCCTCGGGTTCGGATTTGCCCTCGGATTTGTCCTCGGATTTGCCCTGAGATTTGCCTTGAAGCGCCCGGGCCACACCGTTGAGGTCGTCGGGAGGGGCGTTCCAAAGACCCCTTTCTTGGGCCTCCAGAGCCAGGAAGAGCAGGAGAAGGGCGCGCCGCGCCTCAAAGCCCCCAGGCCCATCCCCCCTCCTCACCAGCTCGGCCAGGGCCTCGAGGCCAAGCAGGTTTCGCTTCCTCCCCCTCCTTCCCTGCGGGTCTTTCTCGGAAGCCATACGCTTGGGGTAAGCATAGGCGCTCTACCTTAGGCTGGCAACCTGGGGAAAGTCAGAAAAAGAGAAAAGCTGCCTCCAGGAGCCGCATTCTCCCGAACGTTTCGCGAAAAAAAAGCGCGGACCTTTCTTGGCGGCTAACGTAGAGGAGGGTGATAGCTATGCCTAGCACCAAGGTTACCAAAGACCTTCCGATCCAGCTGGCCGACGTGGGTTCTCGGGAAGCGCAGGGGTTGGACTTCACCAGGGAGGCCCTTTGGAAGCGCATGGACGGGGGCATGGGTAGGAAGGCGGTGCAAACCCCGGTCTTCCTGGCCAACCCCCGCCAGATGGACTACCTCTACCCCCCGGAGCGGCTCCGGTTTCTCCATCCCGAACAGGTCCGTCGTTGGGCCCAGGAGGTCCGCGAGCGGCGGGAGAGGGAAGGGGACGAGGGCGAGCCCCTCCAGGGCCTGGAACCGGAGCGCCAGGAGGAGTACCGGGAAGTGGTGGAGGAGGAGTACCGGGAAGTGGTGGCCGTGGGCCTCTACGTTTCCCGGCTGGATGACGCGCAAAAGCGGGAGCTTCTCCATCGGGCGGAAGGGGACCCGGAGGAAGAAGCCCTTCGCCGGCACGCCGGCCCCGCCATCTTCCTGTGCCCGGAGCGCATCCTTTCCTGGGCGGGGCGGGAAGGGGTGAGCCCCAACCTGGTCCTGGACAAGGTCTACTATCACGAGCTGGGCCACGCCCTCATGGACACGGGCACCACCCCTTACCAGGAGCTCTGGTGCCGGATCGTGGAGGAGAGCCTAGCCAACTGGATCGCTTTCCGGCGCTTCAGCGGCAAGGAGGCCCGCCTGGTGCAACGCCTCATTGCGGGCCAGCCCCCGGAGTACCAGGGCTATTTGGCGGTGGAGGAGGTGCCGTGGGGCTTTGGTGGGGAGGATTGGGAAAGGCTCTGGGAGGAGTGGCGGTGGCACTGGTACCGCGCCTTGCGGGAACTCCCCTCACATTGGAGGCTGCATTGGGAGGAGTGGTTGTTTCACCTCCGCCACCTGGCGCGGCGGGGATTTCCGTTTCCCTACCTGCTTTTCGGGGTCCATCCGGAAGGGGAGCCGGTGGCCCGCCTGAACCTAAAGCTATGGAAAGAGGCCAAGGAAGGGGGGTTTTCCCAGACAGAGCAGGTGCGGCTTTGGGCCCTCTTTGCGCGGACGCTCCTGCTTCGCACCGTGGACTAGGGGGCCGTATGCCGCTTGGGTTGCTCCACGTTCTCCTCCTCCTTCTCCTCCTCCCCGCCTGCGCCCGCCCCCCTCAGGTGGAAACGCGCACGCTCATCCTGGAAGACGCCGGGGGGACGGTGGCGGGCGTGGCCTTTGGCCAAGGGGTTTTCGTGGCGGTGGCCCCTTTTCGCATCTTCCTATCCGAGGATGGAGAGCGCTGGGAAGTAATAGGAGTCCCGGTTCGCCTCAACGCAGTGCGGTACAGCGAGGTGGGCTTCCTGGCGGTGGGGAATGCGGGGTACGTGTTCCGTTCCCAAGACGGCCGGACCTGGGAGCGGTTCAACGTGGGGCGCGAATGGGACCTTTCGGACGTGGCCTACGGCGGGGGTGTCTACGTCCTCTTGGCCGAGAGGGGAGAGATCCTTGTGACCCGGGACCTGCGGCACGTCCGTCGGGTGAGGCTGGACCTGCCGGAGGGGTACGGGGTGTATGAGGGGGACTACGGCCGGGGGCGGTTCGTCCTAAACGCGGACGTGTTCCGGATGGTCCTGGTAACGGTAAAGGGGGAGTAAGCCGTGAAGATCGCATCCGTGCGCAGGCGGGGCAACGTTTTGGACGTGTTTGACGAGCGGGGGCGGATCCTCGGCACCATCTCCGTATCCACCCAGGACGAGCTCTTGGGCTGGACGGCGGACACGGTCATCGTGCGCCGGGGCCGCCTCGTCTACCACTACGATGCCCGGGGCCGGGTAAAGGGCACGCGCCCCGCTTGAGGGGGTGTTGGGGGTGAAGGAGAAGGTCTTGGTTCCCAACCGCGCGGTGGCCCGGAGGCTCAAGGTCCCCTACCTGAGTCTGGAAAGCTTTGCCCGCACCCTGCTCCTTGGACAGGGGCTGGAGGTGGTTTCCCCCTTCCGGGCCCGCCGCCTTCTGGTCCAAGCCGGCCTTTTCGGGGAAGAGGGGGTGGAAGAGAAGGCGCAGGGTAGCCTCGTAGGGGAAGGCGGGGAGGGCTTGGGACAGGAGCGCGAGGAGGCTTCCCACCCGCGTTTCGCCCACAGG
>NZ_QWKZ01000017.1 GCF_003574085.1 Meiothermus luteus
CTCTTGGGGGTGTTGGGGGTCTGGGGGGCGCTTTGGTTTTGGCCGTTGCCGAAAGGGGTGGGTG
This sequence comes from Meiothermus luteus, assembly GCF_003574085.1. Classification (GTDB taxonomy): domain Bacteria; phylum Deinococcota; class Deinococci; order Deinococcales; family Thermaceae; genus Meiothermus; species Meiothermus luteus. The sequence goes on from NZ_QWKZ01000017.1 coordinate 65, forward strand.
ACCACACCGCCTTGCTGGTTCAGGGCAACATCAACCCTTTGAGGAAGCTGGAGGGCTTCTCCGCCGATGAAATCTATCAGGAGCTTACCCGCCAAGGGCTACGGGCCCATCCCGAGGCTGCGGTGGTGGTCTGGCCTGAGACCGCGGTGGCCCATCTGTCTCCCGATCTGACCTCCTTGCTGGGCCCTCGCGAGCTTTTGAGCGGCCTCGAGACCGGCTTTTCCAATCGGATGGTTTTGTTCAAGGGGGGGCAGATTACCCACCAGTACGATAAAAACCGGTTGGTGCCCTTTGGCGAGAACTTTCCTTGGGGTGAGGCCTTACGCCCCCTATACCGCTTTTTCTTTCGGGCCTTGGGCTTTGAAGGAGAGCTGGTAGGGCGGACCCCAGGCCAGGGGTATACCCCCTTGGGCCGTTATGGGGCTTTTATATGCTACGAGTCGGTTTTCCCCTCGGTGGCCCGCGCCTTGGCCTTGGAGGGGGCCGAGGTGCTGGTGCTGGCCTCCAACGATGCCTGGTACGGCCCTAGCTTCGGGGGACAGCAGCACTTCCAGATGGGCCGCTTGCGGGCGGTTGAGACCGGCCGCTGGCTTCTTAGGGCAGGGAACGATGGGGTAACCGCCGTTGTGGACCCCTACGGCCGGGTGGTGGCTCAGCTTCCCCAGCGTCAGGCTGGCTTTCTAGGGGGAACCTTTGCCTACCGGCAGGCTCAGACCCCCTACGCGCGCTTGGGCGACTGGGCGGTGGGGCTGGCGGGCCTCTTCGGGCTGGTTGGCTTGCGCAGGAGGGGAAAAGGGGCTATAGTCTAGACTTGCCGGTTTGCCGGGATGGCGGAATCGGTAGACGCACCCGACTCAAAATCGGGCGGTTAGCAGCCATGTGGGTTCGAGTCCCACTCCCGGCACCAAACACGAGGAGGCGCGCGGTGGAACTGCTGCAAAATGTTTTGATATTTCTCTATATCCTGGTGGCCGGTTTCCTGGTCTACCTGGTGCTTTCGCAGGAGCCCAGGCAAGGGGCTGGGGACATGTTTGGTGGCGCGACCGACCTTTTCAGCACCCGCGGAGTGACGGGTGGCCTTTACCGCATCACCATCATCCTTGGGGCCATCTTTGTTCTCCTGGCCTTTTCCTTCCGCTACTTCCAACGCTAGCCCAAAGGCCTCGTTTCGGTGGGCCCCTGGCCTCCATGGGAGGGCTGCCCACGACTGGTTTTGCTCCATCCACCGTTTGGTGGATGTTTCCTGGCTTTGAATTCCGCGGTGAACCCTTGACAGCTGGGACGCGACTATATAGCTTTGTACCAAGTCCATGCTCGCTTCAGCCCCGTTTTGCGGAGAGCGAGGGTGGTGTAGTGTAGTCTTGAGCGGTACAGGAGGCATGAAATGAGAAAAATCTTGTTCCTAGGCCTGCTGGTCCTGGCGGGGGCAGCCCTCGCCCAGCCCAAGGTCTTTAAGGGTACCGAGATAGGCCGCCCGGGTGGGGCCTACCGGATCACCTCCATCTCCGACCCCCGGACCTGGAACCCCTTTGTGGCCCGGGAGACCTCGTCCACCGACATCATCTCGCTTTTCCTGCCCTACCTTACTTCCTATGACCCCTATACCCAGGCGCCGGAGGGCCGGTTGGCGAAGTCTTGGGAGATTCGGAACAACGGCCTTACGGTCATCTTCCGCCTGCGCGAGGGGGCGCGTTGGTCGGATGGGCGGCCCATCACCGCCGACGACGTGATTTTTAGCGCGACCGTGCACGCCGACCAGCGGGTCAATTCCAACGCCCGCAGCAGCTTCATCCTGGACGGCCAGCCCATCCGCTGGACCAAGGTGGATCAGTACACCGTTCGGGCCGACTTCCCCAAGCCCTACGCGCCCGCCCTCATCCAGGGTTGGTATATTGTGCCCCAGCACATCTTTGAGCCGGCCTACCGGGCTGGTGTGCAGCAGCTTCAGGCCTTGTGGAACCTGGACACCCCGCCGGCCCAGATTGTCTCAGGGGGCCCCTTCAGGATTGACAGCTACGTGAAGGGCGAACGGGTGGTGCTGGTGCGCAACCCCAACTACTGGGGGGTGGATGAGCGCAACAACCCGGTGGCCTACCTCGAGCGTTACACCGTTCAGATTGTGCCCGACCTGAACGCCCAGCTAGCCCGCTTCCTGGCTGGGGATTCTGATGTCTTTGCGGCAGCCAACGCCGACCAAGTGGCCCAGGTGCTGGAGCGCATCCGCGCTGGGCGGTTGCGGGCTGAAATTTTTCCCAACGTGGACGTGACCCTGGGCACCAACTTCATCGTTTTCAACTGGAACCACAAGGACCCCTTCAAGGAGAACCTGTTCCGCCAGGTGAAGTTCCGCCGGGCCATGGCCCACCTGATGGACAAGAAGTCCATGATTGAGGTGGCCCTGGGCGGTCTGGGCCAGCCCCAGTGGAGCCCCATCTCCATCCCCAACAAAGCCTTCTTCACTGACGATGTGGCCAAGTACGAGTTCAACCCCCAGCGGGCCCAGCAGCTCCTGGCCGAGCTGGGCTTCCGCACCAAGAACCGCGATGGCTGGTTGGTGAACGCCCAAGGTAGGGTACTGGAGTTCAACCTAACGACCAACCAGGGCAACAACGTGCGGGAGCGCATCGCCCAGATTTTCCGCGATGAGGCCCGCAAGATTGGGGTCAAGGTGGAGTACCGCCCCATTGACTTCAACGAGCTGGTGCGCCAGCTCACCAGCCCAGCCGCCGATGGCACCCGTGAATTTGACGCTATCCTGATTGGCCTTACCGGGGGCATTGAGCCAGCCTTCAGCCGCAACGTCTGGGAGCTGGACGGCAGCCTGCACATGTGGAACCTGGGGGTAGGGGGTAAGCGCCCGGCCAAGGTGGAGTCCTTTGAGGTGCTGATTGACACCCTAATGAAGCGGGGTGCGACCACCCTTGACCAGGCCCAGCGCCGCCAGATTTACGTGCAGTTCCAAAAGGTGGTGGCCGAGAACCTGCCCATTATCTACACCGTGGCCCCGGCCTACAACCCGGCCCGCCTGACCCGGTTGGGGGGGATGTTCCCCAAGGAGCAGATTAACTCCATCACCGGTCAGGCCCCCTACATTGAGACCGTTTTTGCTAAGGAGTAGAGGCTTCTCGGGGCAAGGGGTGGGGCGCCACCCCTTGCCTTTGTGCTGAGGTTTTATGTTTGGTTACGTCGTGCGAAGGCTACTCCAGCTCGTCCCCACCTTTTTTGGGGCGACCCTGCTGGCCTTTTTGGTGATCCAGCTTGCCCCGGGGGATTTTGTGACCCGGCTCGAGCTAGACCCTACCCAGGACCGCGAGTCCATCGCTAATCTGCGCCAACAGCTTGGCCTTGACCAGCCCTTGCCGGTGCAGTACGCCAAGTGGCTCTCGGGGATTTTCCAAGGCTACTTGGGCCTCTCCCTCTCCTACAAAACCGATGTGTGGAGCGTGATAGGCCAGCGCATCCTCAACTCCATGGTCTTGGTGGTGCTGGCTACCTTGATGATTTACCTAATCGCTATTCCCATCGGGGTTTACTCGGCCATTCATAAGTACACCTGGCCTGACCGAATCTTCACCGTGCTGGCCTTTCTGGGGCTGGCCATTCCCAACTTTTTCTTCGGTCTTATCATGCTTTTTTTAGCAGTCTGGCTCAATGACCTGACCGATATGCGTATCCTGCCCATCGGTGGCATGACCAACGAGTTCTTGCACCTGGGCAACATGACCCGCGCCGCCCAGTGGCTTTTCCCTTTTGCCCTCGGGGGTACCCTGATTTATGCGGCCCTCTTCTGGTCGCGCAGCCGCCGTGGCCAGACCCCTACCTTTGGGGTGTGGTTGGGGCTGGTGCTGTTCGGTGTGAGCAGCCTGCTGATGCTGGCACCCCTCCTACAAGGACCCGGCCTGCCTGAGCGGCTGCCTTACACCGAGTCGCCCCTTTGGGCCCGGATCACCAATGTGCTTTGGCATGCCTTCCCGGTGGTCATCGTGGTGGGTACCTCAGGCCTGGCCGGACTGATGCGGGTTATGCGGGGGCAGATGCTGGATGTGCTTTCCCAGGACTACATCCGCACCGCCCGGGCCAAGGGGCTTTCGGAGCGGGTGGTGGTTTACAAGCACGCCCTTCGGAATGCGGTGATTCCCTTCATTGCGGGTATCGGGGGGTTGCTCCCAGGGCTGATTGGGGGGGCCGGGCTGGTGGAGGTCACCATGGCTTGGCCGGGCATCACGCCGGCTTTGCTGGAGGCCATTTCGGCCATTGACGTCTATGTGATTATGGGTCTCATCACCATCACCACGGTGCTTTTGATGGTTGGGAACGTCATCTCCGACCTGCTCCTGGCCTGGGTAGACCCGCGCATCCGCTACAGCTAGGGGGTTTGGATGCTGAACCAAAGCAGAGCCCACACTTCTTCTCAGGGCCGGAGCTTTTTCCAGCAAGCCTGGATACGTTTCAAGCGGCACCCTCTGGCCCGGTTGGGCGCAGTAGTGCTCTTGGTCTTCTACCTGGGAGCTTTATTCGCCGATTTTCTGGCCCCCTACCCCGAGGAGAAGAGTTTTCGGGACTTTTCCTACGCCCCTCCTACCCGGATTTTCTGGAGAGATGAAAACGGTCGCCTGACCCGGCCCTACGTTTGTGCCTCGGAGCGCCGCAGGAACCCTGAGACCTTCAAGGTTGAGGTGATCACAGACTGCGAGAGAGGGCGCTACCCCATCTACTTCTTTGTGGAAGGAGAGCCCTACCGGTTCTTGGGGCTAATCCCCTCCAACCTGCACCTATTTGGCGGTCCGTGGCTCCTGGAGGACAAGGCCAAGCTTTTCCTGTGGGGCGCCGACGACTTTGGTCGGGACATCTGGGGCCGCATCTGGTTTGGGGCCCGCATCAGCCTGACTATTGGTATTTTTGCGGTGGCCTTGGCCCTGGTCATCGGTGTTTTTATGGGCAGCCTGGCGGGCTATTATGCCGGCCGTCCGGTTACCTTTAGCATCGGGGTTCTGAACCCAGAATTTTGGCACTTTGTCCGGGCCAACCGCCTGGTAGACCACCTATGGGCCCTGTTGGGCCTCCTGCTCCTTTTGGGCCTGGTGTGGACCATGGGGCAGGGCTACCAGCAGTTCATACGCCCCGACCTGCAGCGGGTGAGCACCCTGGCCCTAGCAGGCTTGGGCCTGGTAGGGGGGGTAGCCCTCATGGGGGCCTTGCTCTATTTCTTGGTCTGGCGCAGCCATCTGGCTCGAGCCCTGCTCTGGCTTTTGGCCTGGGTGGGGGTGGCCTGGCTGGTCTGGATTACGGTCTATGGCTTTTTGCAGACCAGCCGCGGCCTGGAGGCGGTGCTTGCGGGTTTGATTGGGGCGGTTCTGCTAGGGGCCATCGGCTACGTGCTGCTCTGGCCGCGGGTGGAGTTTGACCTGGACACGCTTATCATGCGCACCGTGGAGGTGCTGGCGGCCATTCCCGACCTATTCTTGCTCATCATCCTTTCGGTGCTTATACCCATGGAAGTGCCTCCTGCGGTGCGGTTTGTGTTGGTGGTGACCATCCTTTCCTTCGTGAACTGGGGAGGGCTGGCCCGAATCATCCGCAGCCAGGTACTGCAGCTCCGTGAGATGGAGTACGCCCAGGCTGCCCAGGCCTTGGGGGCGGGGGACGCCCGCATCATCCTCCGCCACGTGCTGCCGGGCACCTACACCTACCTAATCGTGGCGGTTACCCTGGCGATTCCCGGGTTTATTCTGGGCGAGTCGGGGCTTTCATTTTTGGGCCTGGGCATCCAGGAGCCGGCCACCTCCTGGGGGCTTATGCTCTCCAAGGCCCAGGCTACCGGTATTACCGCCTTTACCGAGCGGCCTTGGCTCTTGATACCGGGGGTGTTCATCCTTTTGGCGGTGCTGGCCTACAACTTTTTGGGCGATGGGTTGCGCGACGCGCTGGACCCGCGCACCAAGGTGTAGGGATATAATGACCTGACGTTTGGGAGTGGGAATGGACGAGAACAGACTGGTTGAAGTAAAAGACCTCGAGGTGCACTTCTTCACCGATGACGGCGTGGTGAAGGCGGTGGATGGGGTTTCCTTTCACATCAACAAGGGGGAGACCCTGGCGGTGGTGGGAGAGTCGGGTTCGGGTAAGTCGGTGACCAGCCTGGCCATGATGCGCCTGATTCCCACCCCACCGGGGAAGATCGTGGGCGGCCAGATGCTCTTTCGGGGGAAGGACGGCAAGCTGCGTGACCTAGCCAAAGAGGACGAGGCCACCATGCGGCGGATTCGGGGCAACGACATCGCCATGATTTTCCAGGAGCCCATGACCAGCCTGAACCCGGTCTACACCGTGGGCGACCAGATTGCCGAGGCCATCGTGCTTCATCAAGGCAAGAGCCGGAAGGAGGCTCTGGAGCAGGCGGCCGAGATGCTTGATCTGGTGGGTATCCCCGAGCCGAGGAAGCGCCTGGCCAACTACCCCCACCAGATGTCTGGGGGTATGCGCCAGCGGGTGATGATTGCCATGGCCCTATCCTGCAACCCCTCCCTCCTCATCGCCGACGAGCCCACCACGGCTTTGGACGTGACCATCCAGGCTCAGATTCTGGAGCTGATGAAAAAGCTTCAGGAAGAGATCGGTATGAGCATCCTCTTCATCACCCACAACCTGGGGGTGGTGGCCGAGATGGCCGACCGGGTGGTGGTGATGTACGCCGGGCGGGCGGTGGAGGAGGCCGATGTGGTGCCCACCTTTAAGAAACCCCTGCACCCATACACCATGGGCCTTTTGAACTCGGTGCCCCGCCTTGACCTGGCGGCTGCCCACCAGCAGCGGCTAGAGGCCATTCCCGGCAACGTGCCAAACCCTCTGGACCTGCCGCCAGGATGCGCTTTCCACCCCCGCTGCAAGTTTTACAAGCCAGGCCTTTGTGACCAGGAAATACCCGCGCTTCAAGATGCGGGCGGCGGCCATATGGTGCGCTGCGTGCGCTGGGCGGAAATTGAGCGGGGAGAGGCGGTGGAGGCATGAGCGCGGTTGTCCCCGAAGTCGCCACCAGACCCTTAGTGGAGGTGGAAAACCTCAAAAAGTGGTTCCCCATCCGAGGGGGGGTGCTCTCGCGGGTGGTGGCCCATGTTAAGGCGGTCAACGACGTGAGCTTTGCGGTGAAGAAGGGGGAGGTGCTGGGCCTGGTGGGGGAGTCGGGTTCGGGCAAGACCACCGTGGGCCGGACCATTTTGCGCCTCATTGAGCCCACCGAGGGCACCATTCGCTTTGATGGGGTGGACATCACCCATCTTCCCAAGAACCAGCTTAGGGCCTACCGGCGCAAGATGCAGATTATCTTCCAAGACCCCTTCGCCTCCCTTAACCCGCGCATGACGGTGGGGGACATCATCGCCGAGCCCTTGGTGATTCACAACCTCGAGGGTTCCCCCAAGGCTCGGGCCGAGCGGGTGGCGGAGCTTTTGCGGATGGTAGGCCTGAACCCCGACCACGTGCGCCGCTACCCACACGAGTTTTCCGGAGGCCAGCGGCAACGCATTGGAATTGCCCGTGCCTTGGCGGTGCGCCCCGAGTTCATCGTGGCCGACGAGCCGGTCTCGGCGCTGGATGTTTCCATCCAGGCCCAGGTGGTCAACCTCCTGCAGGACCTCAAGGAGCAGCTTGGTCTGACCATTCTTTTTATCGCCCACGACCTGGCGGTGGTAGAGTACATCTCCGACCGGGTAGCGGTGATGTACCTGGGCAAAATCATGGAGCTGGCCACCTCAAAGGAGCTCTACCGCAACCCCCGCCATCCCTACACCGAGGCACTGCTCTCGGCGATTCCTATGCCCGACCCTACCCTGAGGCGGGAGCGCATTGTGCTGCAGGGGGATATCCCGAGCCCCATCAACCCGCCCTCAGGTTGTGTCTTCCGCACCCGCTGCCGCTACGCCATTCCCGAGTGCGCCCAGGTGGTGCCTGAGCTGAAGGAGGTGGCCCCTGGCCACTTCAAAGCCTGCATTCGCGACGACATACCGGGCTTGAGCTAGCGCTCCTTCTGCTATCGGCAGCGCCGACCTCCACGGCGGGGGCTGGCTGGTCGCGCGGTAAGGGGGGCTTTGAGCCTCCTCTCACGCAAGCTCCTTGCTGTGGTGGTTAACTGACCCTATGTGGCGGGTTTGGCTTTGCCTGTTGGGAGCGGCGATGGGGTTTGCCGGGGCTCAGGAAGCCCTGGTGTACAAGGGCTTTGCCGAGTTGCGGCAGCCGCAAAGCCTGCCCCCTGGGGAGTGGGTTTGGGAGCCGGGGGCAGCCCTCTTTGAGAGCCTGGTGCCGGGTACCCTGCGCCTTTTGGGGGTAGAGGAGCTTTCCCGCTGGGTGAGGCAGCCGGATAAGGCAACCCCTTTGGGGGCCTATGTGGGCAAGGAGGTGCAGTTCTACTGGGAGGGCCAGTGGCGCCGCGCGACCCTGGTGAGCGCCGAGCAGAACCTCTACCTCTACGAAGGACGCTACCTGGTGGGCCTGCCCGGGGTGGTGGCCTACCCTGATCCCGGGGGGTTTAGCACCCCTTTGGGGCCAAGGGTGGTCTTCCGCTATCGGGGGAGCGGGAATGCTTGGCTGGCCTACCTGACGCGGGGGCTGAGTTGGAGCCCCCGCTACTCTTTGGAGGATGGGTTGTTGGTGGGGTGGGCCGCCCTAACCAACACCCTAGGCCATCCATTGCGGCTAGGCCGCACCGAGCTGGTGGCAGGGCGGGTGCCGTTGGTCCAGGGGGGGCTCGAGGGGGCCGCTGCGCTGCGGGCTGCCCCGGCCATGGCCGAGGAGGTGGGCGAGGTGGCCGGCACCTACCGCTACCGCCTTCCCGGGGAGATAGAGGTGGGCCCGGGGGTTACCGAGCTACCCTTTCTGCAGGCTGAAGTGCGACCGGTCTATCTGTGGCGTTTGCAGACAGGCTTTAGCACCAGCCAGGAGCTGCTTTTCACCCGGGGCTTCCGCTTTGTGGCTCCCCAGGGCCTGGCCGCCGGGGTGGTCAGCCTTTGGGAGCGGGGGGTTTTTGTGGGGCAGGCCTCCTTGGAGGATACCCCCCAGGGGGCGTCGGTGGTCCTCCTCCTCGGCCCTGACCCGGAAGGACGGGCCGGCCGGCAGGTGCAGGAGGTGGCCCGCAACCGCTTCCGGGTAACCACCACCGTTCGCAACCCGAAGGCCTACCCCCTAGAGGTGGAAATACAGGAGGTCTTTCCCTGGCCTTTTGACCTGGAGGCCGACGGGTTAGAGCGCCTGCCCGAGGGCTACCGCCTTCGCTTTGCCCTAGCCCCTGGCCAGAGCCGCAGCTACACCTATTCCTTGGTTCTCCGGCCGCGGTAGCGATTTTCGTATGGATCCAGGAGGTTTTGGGTATGGACGGTTGCAAGCGTTTTGGATTGGCGCTAGGGGGTGGGGGTGCGCGGGGCTATGCCCACATTGGGGTCGTGCGGGTGTTGCAGCGGGAGGGGTTCAAGCCCTGTGCTATTGCTGGAACCAGTATGGGCAGCATTATGGCCGCGATTTTCGCCGCGGGCCACAGCGCCGATGAGGTCCAGGAGCTGCTCTCCCAAACGTCTTTTTGGCGCTTCTTGGACATCAATCCCTTTGACGACATGCTCAACTTCAGCGAGCTGGTGCGGGTGCTCGAGCCCTTGCTGCCCCGTCGGATAGAGGAGTTTCCCATTCCCCTGGGCATCACCGCCACCGACCTGATTACCGGCACCGAGGTTTACTTCCGCCAGGGGGACGTTTTCCAGGCCATCCGGGCCTCCATTGCCTATCCTGGGGCCATCAACCCCATATGGGTGGACCATCAGCTTTTGGCTGATGGGGGTATCCTCAACCAGATTCCCGTGGACCTGGTGCGCTTCTTGGGGGCCGAGCGGGTGATTGCGGTGGATGTGACGCCTCTCCAGGTTTTGCGCGAGCAACCGCAAAAGAAGACCTGGTGGGAGCGGGTGTTTCGCCGGGGGATTGAGTCCAATCCCATCCAGAACGTCTACCGGGCGGTGGAGATCATGCAGATTCGGTTGGCCGAGGTGAAGCTGGCGATCACCCGCCCCGACCTGGTGCTGCGCCCTAGGCTCGAGGGCATCGGGCTTTTTAGCTTCCAACAGCTCGAGCAGGCCATCCGGGACGGCGAGTCTGCGGCTGAAGAAGCGCTGGAGGCCATCCGCGAACTGTTGCTGGATTCAGACCAGGGGCCGGCTCAGCCCCCAGGCCTCTAGGGTGCGGAACAGTAGCTCCCGGGCCTCCTGGTCGTCGGCGTAGTTGACGGTATCGGTGGAGACCACCAGCACTGGGGAGAGGTCGTAGGCGGCTATCCAGGCCTCGTAAAGCTGGTTGAGCGAGGCTAAGTAGGCCTCCGGTATGCTCTGCTCGTAGGTTCGTCCCCGTCGGGCGATGTGGGCTTTTAGGGTTTTTACCGAGGCCCGGACGTAGATGAGAAGGTCAGGCTTGCGCAGGGCTGGGGCGATGCCCTCGTAGAGGGCTAGATAGGTCTGCCAGTCCCGCTCGGTAAGGTGCCCCTGGAGCCTGAGGTTTTGGGCGAATATGAAGGCGTCCTCGTAGATGGTGCGGTCCTGAACCACGTGCTGGGCTGGGTTGATTTCTTCCAGATGCTGCTTGAGCCGCTTGGCCAGGAAAAAGACCTGGGAGTGAAAGGCGAAACGGCCCATATCGGCATAGAAATCGCTCAGGTAGGGGTTTTCGTCCACCACCTCGTAGACGGGGTGGAGCCCGTAGCGCTCGGCCAAGAGCTGGGTGAGGGTAGACTTGCCCGAACCAATGTTGCCCGCGATGGCCACGTACATAAGACTCCTAAGCGAACCAGCCCAGACGGCGTTGTACCTCTTCCACAATCCACTCCTGGTCGTCCTCCAGCTCGGCGAAGTTAAGGCCCTCGGTGTCCAGCACCAGCAGGGGGTGAGGATAGGTGGCGAAATGGTGCTCGTAGGCCTCCTGCAGACGCTCCAGGTATGCCAGGGATATCCCCTCCTCAAAGGCCCGTCCCCGGCGGCGGATGCGCTCTAGAACAACGGGAAGGGGTGCTCTTAGGTATAGGGTGAGGTCCGGGGTGGGCAGCCTAGGGGAAAGGCTGGTGTAGACCTCCCGGTAAAGCTCCCACTCCGGGCCGTGCAGGTTTATGGATGCGAATATGGCGTCCTTGTCAAAGAGGTAGTCGGCCACCACCCCCCGCACGAAGAGGCCCGGCTGCACCAGCGGTAAAAGCTGCTTGTAGCGCGAAAGGAGAAAGAAGACCTGGACTTTGAAAGCGTAGCGCGAGGGGTCTTGGTAGAAAAGGGGCAGGAAGGGGTTTTCCTCCACCACCTCGAGCAGGCTCTCCGCCCCCAGTCGCTGGGCCAGCAGCCGGGCTAGGGTGGTTTTTCCAACGCCGATGATGCCCTCGATAGCGATGTACACGCCCCATAGCCTCTCGATTGACCGCGGGGCTGTCAAGCGGGGGCTAGCGTCGGGCGATCATGGTCACCGCTACTTCCAGCCGCCGGCCGTTGCGCCAGATGGTGAGGTTGACTCGGTCGCCCGGCCGGAAGCGGGCGATAGCTTGGGTGACCTCGCTGGCGTTGCGCACAGCGCGGCCGTTGATGGCCAGGATGATGTCCCCTAGGCTAACCAACCGGCCCCTCGCGTCGCGCTCGGCCGGGCGCAGGCCAGCCCGGGCTGCGGGCCCGCCAGGTTCCACCTTTTCAATCATGGCCCCGCGGGTGGAAAGCAGCCCCACCCGGCCTAAGAGGAGGGGGTCCAGCTCATCCAGGTTGCGCAGGGTGACCCCCAGGTTGCCGCGCTGGGGTACGCCGAAGCGCTCGAGGTCGCTTACGCTTTGCCGGACTAAGTCGGCGGGAATAGCCACCCCTATCCCGCCCATACCACTCAGGTCGCCCAGGGTAGCGTTGGCCACCCCCACCACCCGCCCTTGCAGGTCAAGCACCGGCCCGCCAGAGTTTCCCTGGACGATGCGGGCATCGGTGAAGAGCAGGTCGCCGATTTCCGAGCCCACCTCGGGATCAAGGTCGTTTTTTTCCGCCGAAGTGGGGCCAACGCCAGCCAAAATGCCGTAGGAGGCTAGGTTGCGCTGGCCGAAGGGGCTACCAATCACTACCAGGCCCATCCCCACGGACAGGTTTTGGGAGCTACCAAAGGTAAGCTGGGCTGGGGCGGTAACCCCTTGAACGCTCAGGATGGCGATGTCTATGCCTTTGTCTACGGCGAAGATTTGGGCAGGGAAGCTCCGCCCATCAAAGAGCTCTACGGTGATGTCCCGTAGGTCTTGGACGACGTGGTAGTTGGTGATGATACGGCTTGGTGCGTAGAAGAAGCCAGAGCCGTTGGTAGGGCCCTCGTTCCCGGTCTGGGGGTCGCGCAGAATGCCGGTGACCTTGACCACAGCCGGCAAGGCCCGGCGGATTACCTCTACCCGGGCCACCTCCTCGGGGGTGGTCAGGCGGGGGGGCTGGGCTAGGGCCAGGGAAAAGGCCCAGGTGAGGAGAAGGAGAGGGCGGATCATCGGCAAACCGTTCCCATTCTCATATGCTTCAGGTGAGTAATCAATAGCTGGGCTGCCGGAAATCTGCCTTACAGGCGGCCAGTGCGGCTTAGTAATTCCTTAATGGCAGCCCCTTCCAAGGAGCGCAGGAGCCCCATACACAGCCGCTTGGGTAAGGAGGGGCCTCGGTAGACCAAAGCGGTGTAAACCTGTACCAGCGTGGCCCCCTGCTCGAGCCGCTCCCACACATCCTCTGGGGTGAAGATGCCCCCTACGGAAACGATGGGTAGGCGGCCGCCTAACCCCTTGGCCAAGTAGCGCAGCACCTCCAGCGACCGTCCAGCCAGGGGACGCCCCGAGAGTCCTCCCTCCTCTGGGAAGGGGGCCTTTAGCCCGTCCCGGCGGGTGGTGGTGTTGGTGGCGATGAGCCCCGAGAGGCCGAACTGCTCGGCTAGCTCCAGCACCTCGTCTATCTGAGGCCAGGTGAGGTCCGGGGCGATTTTGAGCAAAAGGGGCTTGCGCCCCTGAAGAAACCCTGTGAGCGCTCCCAGCAGCTCTTTTAGTCGCTCTTTCTCCTGTAGCTCGCGCAGCCCCGGGGTATTGGGGGAGCTGACATTGACCACGAAGTAGTCGCCGTAGGGCAGCAGCAGGGCCAGGGTCCGCAGGTAGTCCTGCGCGGCTTCCTCCAGGGGGGTGGCCTTGGATTTGCCCAGGTTGATGCCCAAAGGGACCGGAAGCTTCCCATAGGCCTCCTGCCAGGCTTCGAGCCGCCGGGCGAGGGCCTCTGCGCCATCGTTGTTGAAGCCCATCTGATTGACCAGGGCCTCCTCTTGGGGCAGGCGGAAGAGGCGGGGTTTGGGATTGCCCGGCTGGGCCAAGGCAGTGACCGAGCCTATCTCCACGAAGCCAAACCCCAGTGCGGGCCAGGCCCGCAGGGCCAGGGCATTCTTGTCTAGACCGGCTGCCAGCCCCACCGGGTTGGGAAAACGCAGCCCAAAGGCCTCAACCTCTAGGCGCTGGTCCTGCACCGAAAAGAGCCTTTGGACCACCTCCAGCAGAGGCCCTCGGCGGGCCAGCCAAGCCAGCGCCCTTAGCACCTGGTCGTGCGCGGTTTCGGGGTCTTGCCGGAAGAGCCAGGGCTTGAGGAGCTCGTACACGCTAAAGCATAGCACCCCATGAGGGCCTCTAGCGGTAGCGGGAGAGCAGGTTTTTGGCGATGATGACCTTGAGGACCTCGCTGGTGCCCTCGCCGATCCGGGTTAGACGGGCGTCACGCCAGTAGCGCTCCACCGGGTATTCCTTGGTGTAGCCGTAGCCCCCTAGAATCTGGATGGCCTCGTCGCAGGCCCGCACCGCTGCTTCCGAGGCGAAGAGCTTGGCCTGGGCGGCGGCGTGGCCGTAGGGTTTTCCCGCATCGCGCAGCTCGGCGGCCTTCAGGTAGAGCAGCCGGGCCGCTTCGAGCTCAGTTTCCATCTCGGCTAGTTTGTGAGAGACAGCCTGGAACTCGGCGATGGGCCTGCCGAACTGCTCGCGTTCCAGGGCGTAGCGGGCGGCGAACTCCAAAGCGGCCCGCCCTAGCCCCACGGCCATGGCCGCAATTCCGATGCGCCCTCCTTCCAGCACCCGCATCACATCGTAAAAGCCCTTGCCGCGCTCCCCCAACAAGGCTTCCTTGGGCAACTTTAGGTCCTCAAAGATGAGCTGGGCGGTGTCTGAGGCGTTGAGGCCCAGCTTGCGCTCCTTGCGGCCAACCCTGAGGCCTTCCGTGGGGCCGCTGAAAACCAATGCTGAAAGCCCGAGGTGCTTCTTCTCCGGGCTTGGGGCGGGATCAGTGCGGGCGTTGATGACGTACACCCCGGCCACCGAGCCCTGGGTGATGAACTGCTTGGTTCCGTTGAGCACAAACCCCTCTGGGGTTTCCTCGGCCCGGGTGCGCATGGCCGCTGCGTCGGAGCCGCTGCCTGGTTCGGTTAGCCCCCAGGCCCCGAGAACCTCGCCGGAGGCCAGCGGGGGTAGAAACCGCCGCTTCTGCTCCTCGTTGCCCGCGAGCAGGATGTGGCCGATGCAGAGACTATTGTGCGAGGCCACGGTGAGGGCCAGCGAGCCGTCTACCGCCGCGATTTCCTCCACAATCCGGGCGAAGATGCGGGTGGAAAGCCCGGCCCCCCCGTACTCCTCGGGCACCTGGGCCCCCATCACCCCCATCTGGCCTAGCTTACGCACGATTTCAAAGGGAAAAGCCCCGCTCTCGTCGCGTTCGGCCGCGGTAGGGGCCACCTCGGCCTGCAGGAATTCGCGCAGCGCGCCGATGATTTGGCGTTCCTCTGAATCTGGCTCAAACCAGAGCCCCCGGGGGCGTTCGGCTATCATGATGGGTTTCCTCCTGCCCAAAAGTATATCACTTTTTTGAATAAGTGTTGTAAATACGTTACAAAAATGGCCGCTGCCCCCTTCCAACGGGGAAGAGAATGGTATAGTGAGGGTATCGTGAATCCCCCACAGCTTGCCTAGGCAGTTGTTTTGGGATTTCGCGCGGTGCTGGAGGAACCTTTGAATGGAGCTTGAAGCCGGAGCCATCGTGGAAGGCCGCGTCACTCGGATTACCGATTTTGGCGCTTTTGTGGAGTTTCCCAACGGGGAGTCGGGCCTGGTGCACATCTCGCAGATCGCCCACGAGTTCGTGCGCAACGTCCGAGACCACCTCCAAGAAGGGGATGTGGTCTCGGTTCTGGTGCTCGGTCGCGACGAGAGGGGCCGCCTTGACCTTTCCATCAAGGAGCTGACCCCAGCTCCGGTTGAACCCCCTCGGCCTAAGCGCCTGCCCCGTCAGGCCCCCGAGTTTGAGAACAAGCTTAAGAGCTTTCTGCGCGGCTCGGGGGGCGGAGGGAAAAAACTGGGGGGAAAGGGAGGCCGCAAGCGCCGCTGAGGGCTAGCCGCCCTCTTCCTCAAAGCTCATGCCCATGATGCTGTAGCCCGCATCCACGTAGATGGTCTGGCCGGTGGTTCCGCTGGATAGAGGGGAGAGCAGGTAGAGGCCCAGGTTGCCCACCTCCTCGTGGGTGATCATCCGGCCCAGGGGGGCGGTGGAGCTGTACTTGGCCACCATTTTGCGGAACCCGGGAATGCTCATGGCGGCCACGGTGCGAACCGCTCCCGCGCTTATAGCGTTGACCCGGATGTTCTTTTTGCCCAGCTCATAGGCCAGGTAGCGCACGCTGGCCTCTAGAGCGGCTTTGGCGATGCCCATGACGTTGTAGCGTGGCACTACCTTTTCCGAGGCGTAGTAGGTGAGGGTGACCAGGCTCCCCCCCTCCCGCAGAAGGGGTTCGGCCTCGCGGGCCACGGCCACCAAGGAGTAGGCCGAGACCTGCAGGGCGGTGTTCCAGTCGGCGGCGGTGGTATCTATGAAGCGCCCTTCCATGGCCGCCCTGGGCGCGAAAGCGATGGAGTGCACCAGGCAATCCAGCCCCCCCCAGGCGGCCCCCAGGTCGGCGAACATGGCCTTTAGAGCAGCCTCATCGGTGACGTCAACCTGGTAGAGGCGCCGGTTGGGGTAGTCGGTGGTAAGCTTTTCCAGCTTTTCCCGAAGCCGCTCGCCTTGGTAGCTAAAGGCTACCTCGGCCCCGGCGGCGCGGAGCTTTTGGGCGATGGCCCAGCCTAGGCTGTGTTCATTGGTGACCCCCATGACTAGGGCCTTCTTGCCGGTGAGGTCTATGGCAACCATGACCCCTGTATCTTACCCCGGTTCCAGGCCAGGACATTCCTCTCTTTACAAGAAAGGTCGTGTAACGCCAAACTGCCCCTAAGAAAGGGGCTCTGTAGGAGGGCGGCTATGGTGGCGGAGCGGGCGCAGAGGTTGGGCATCCAGTGTGAGTGGGTTCCGGGCACCATGGACCGGGTCTGGGTCCATCTTCCCAACCACGACTTGGAAGTTTCGCTCGAGCAGCTCCAGCGGGTGGCAGGGGTAGACGCGGTGTGGGAGCTTTACCTGAAGGGGCTGGTCACCCTGCCTTCCAGGCCCGAGTTTTTTGAGGCCTTTGAGAAGCTTTAGGGCTGCTATGATGGGCCCGTGGAAGCACTAGAGCCTTTGGGTGCAGAGGAGTGTCTGGCCCGGCTGGAGGCCTCACGGCTCGAGCTCCTGCGCCTGCTGGAGGGCATGTCCGATGAGCGGTTGTTTCGGCGGCCTGGCCCAGGGCGCTGGAGCCCGGCTGAGGTGGCCGAGCACATCGCGCTGGTGGAGGAATCGGCCGGTAAGGTGATTCGCCGGCTGCGCAAGGTGGCCCTGGGAGAGGCTGAGCCTTTTCCTCCGGCCCCCCCTGGCCAGACCCGCCCGGACGGCCGCCGGCTGGCCCCTTCGGCGGTTGAACCCAAGGGTGGCCTTTCCCGGCCGGAGCTTTTGGCCTTTCTCCGCGTGGTGCGCGAGCGCCTGGTGGCCGAGGTGAAGGAGAGCGGAGAGAAGCGGCTGGCCCACCCCCCCACCTATGGCCACCCTTTCTTAGGTGAGCTTACTGGTCTGGGCTGGCTCCAGACCCTGGTCTATCACGAGCGGCACCACCTGCGCCAGATGCAGGACTGAGGTCTTCCATTCCGGAGCGCTTGCGCTATGATGGCCTGCTAGATGGCTTTAGCCCCGAGCGCAGGTGGGCAGGCTTTTTTTGGAGGAGGTTCAATGGCAGAACAGAACTGCTTTGGCGAGGACCGCCCCTTGCGGGTGGCCGTGATTGGCTCGGGGCCCTCGGGCGTTTACGCTACGGAGGCCCTGATCAAGCAGGGCGAGGTGCCCGTTCGGGTGGATGTCTTTGACCGCTTACCTACCCCTTTCGGCCTGGTGCGCTACGGGGTGGCGCCCGACCACCAGACCATCAAATCGGTCACCAAGGTCATGCAGAAGGTGCTGCAGGACCCCAAGGTGCGCTTTTTTGGGAACGTGGCCTTTGGGCGTGACCTGACCCACGACGACCTGCGCCGCCACTACGATGCGGTGATTTATACCGTGGGGGCCTCGAGCGACCGCCACCTGGGGATTCCCGGGGAAGACCTGCCTGGCAGCCTTTCGGCCACTGAGTTTGTCGCTTGGTACAACGGGCATCCCGACTACAAGGACCTGCCCATCCGGCTGGACGCGCGGGGTGTGGCGGTGGTGGGGGTGGGCAATGTGGCGGTGGACGTGACCCGCATTCTGGCCAAATCGGTGGAGGAACTAGGCCGTACCGATATCGCCGACCACGCCCTGCCGGTGCTGGCCGAAAGCCAGGTTACCGATATCTACATGCTGGGCCGGCGGGGCCCGGCCCAGGCCAAGTTCACCACCAAGGAGCTGCGCGAGCTGGGGGAGCTGCTCAATGCAGATGTGGTGGTGCGCCCCGAGGAGCTGGAGCTTGACGAGAGGAGTTCAGCCTCCATCGCCGACCAGCCGGGTTTGCTCAAGAACCTGGAAGTGCTACGGGAGTTCGCCGCGCGGCCCCTTTCAGGAAAGCCCCGCCGGGTGCACATTCGCTTCCTGGTGTCGCCGGTGGCCATCCTGGGCCAGGGCCGGGTGGAGCGGATTTGCCTGGAGAAGAATCGGCTGGACGAGGGCTTGAATGCGGTGGGTACCGGGGTGTATGAGGAGCTCGAGGTGGGCTTGGTGCTGCGCTCGGTGGGCTACAAGGGGGTGCCGCTGCCTGGGGTGCCCTTTGATGAGCGCAAGGGCATCATTCCCAACCAGAATGGCCGGGTCTTGCGGGATGGGGCGGTGGCCCTGGGGGAGTACACCGCGGGCTGGATTAAGCGGGGCCCCAGCGGGGTGATCGGCACCAACAAGGCCGATGCGGCGGAGACGGTAAAGCTTCTCTTAGAGGATGTGCCCCGCCTTCCCCAGGCCCAGGAGCCGCACCCCGAAGCGGTGCCCAGGCTTTTGCAGGCGCGGGGGGTACGCTTCGTGACCCTGGAGGGCTGGCTCCGCCTGGACGCGCTAGAGACCCAGAAGGGCCAGGCCCAGGGGCGTCCTAGGGTCAAGCTGACCAGCGTGGAGGAAATGCTCCAGGCGGCGCGGGAGTAAGGGGGCTGATGGAGGCAGGAGGCGAAGGGGGTGGGAAAAGAGCGGCTGGATAGGGTACTCAGCCACCTTGGGGTGGGCAGCCGCAGCGAGGTCCGCCGCATGGCCAGGGCCGGACGGGTTAAGGTGGATGGCCAGGTGGTGCTTGACACCTCCTCTAAGCTTGACCCCGAGCGGGCCCACATAGAGGTGGACGGAACCCCCTTGGCCTACCGCCCTTACTTTCACCTTGTGCTAAACAAACCGGCCGGCTACATCACCTCCACCCGGGACAAGGAGGGCGTACCGGTCACCGCGCTCCTGCCCGCTTCCTGGCAGCGCCCAGACTGGATGCCGGTGGGGCGGCTGGACAAGGACACCGAAGGTCTTTTGCTCCTCACCACCCACGGCGAGCTGGCCCATCGGCTGACCCACCCGCGCTGGAAGGTGCCGAAGCGGTACTACGTGGAGCTGGAGGCCCCCGCCACCCCGGAGGATGTGGAGGTTTTTGCCTCTGGGGAGCTTTCGCTGGACGGAGAACCCCTAAAGCCGGCCGAGCTGCGGCTTGGCCCAGACCCGCGAAGGGTGGAGCTGACCCTGCTCGAGGGCCGCTTCCACCAGGTCAAGCGGATGTTTGCCCAAAGGGGCAACCGGGTGCTCTACCTGCGGCGGGTTGCCTTTGGCCCCCTGGAACTCCCTGATGGGCTGCCCGTGGGGGTGGCTCGAGCGTTGAGTGAGGCTGAGCTGGAGGCCCTGTACGCGGCCGTGGGCCTGGTTTGTGGGTCAAGGTGAACGCCTGCCAGGCCATCCCGGGGCAAGCCCTCGGGGTGGCCTGGCTGAGTCCTGTTGCCTTACCCTACCGGGGCCCGTCCCAGCATCCGGTGCGCCGCCCGGCCCAGGCGCCGGAGGCCCTCCTCAATCTGCTCGCGGGTGGCGCTGGAGTACGAAAGCCGCAGGGTGTTCTTCCCGCTACCGTCGGCAAAGAAAGGCTGCCCCGGCACAAAGGCCATCTTCTCTTCTATTGCCTGCTTGAGGAGCTCGAGGCTGTCCAGCCCCTCGGGGGCGGTGAGCCAGAAGAACATGCCCCCCTGCGGCACAATCCAGCCCATATCCTCGGGCATGTACTTTTGTAGAGCTGAAAGCATCCAGTTGCACCGGGTCTGGTAGGCCTGGCGGATGCGTTCAATCTGGGCCCGGTACCACCCCTCGTCCCGCACCAGCTCGTAGACCAGCATCTGGTTGAGGGTGGGGGAGTGCAGGTCGGCCCCCTGCTTGGCGTAGACGATCTTTTGGATGACCGGCTTGGGCCCCACCACCCAGGCCACCCGAAGCCCCGGGGCCAGGGTCTTGGAGGTCGTGGAGAGGTAGACCACATTGCCCCCGCCCAGCGCCTGGTCGAGGGCGTAGAGGGTGGGAAGGGGCTGGCCGCTAAAGTAGAGTTCGGCGTAGGCGTCGTCTTCCAGGATGGGGGTCTGGTACTTGCGGGCCAGCTCCACAATGGCCTTGCGCCGCTCCAGGCCCATCAGGCGGCCCGAGGGGTTTTGGAAGGTGGGCAGCACGTACATGAACCTAGGGCGGTGGGCCTCGAGGGCGGCCTCGAGCTCGTCCAGCCTTAGCCCCTCTTCGTCCATGCTGACCGAGATGTACCGGGGCTCGTAGGGGTTAAAAGCGCTCAGGGCCCCAAGGTAGGTGGGGGCCTCCACCAGGACTTTAGAACCGGGGTCAATGAAGACCTTCCCAAAGAGGTCTAGGCCTTGCTGCGAGCCCGAGACAATCTGCACGTTTTCGGGGCTGGCCCCCGGCATCCGGCTTGCGATCCACTCCCTAAGGGGTGGGTAGCCCTCGGTGGTGCTGTACTGTAGGGCCTGGGGGCCGTGTTCCAGCAGGATGCGCTGGGTGGCCTCGGCGATGCGCTGGGTGGGGAAGAGGTCGGCGGCGGGCAGCCCCCCGGCGAAGCTGATGAAACCCGGCTCCTGGGTGAGCTTCAGGATTTCCCGGATGGTGGATGCCTGGATGCGGCGGGTGCGGGCGGCGAAGCGGCTTTGATAGTAGCTTTCTAGGTTTTCCACCCTTATAGTCTACCTCTAAAGTATTACGGCTCCTATAGCTTCTGCAGAAAAGTCGTTACGGTTCCTGGAACTCTCCTTTGACCCCCTCCAAGACCACCACATCCCCGCTGTCCAGGTTGTAAAGCAATTTTTCCCCCTCTACGAAGCCGTCTTTGTTCTCACTGCGCACGGGCTTCTCCTTGCTGCCGTAGAGGAAGGCCACCCGGTCTTTCTCCTGCACCACCGCCAGGGCTGCGGTGGTGGTGCGGCCTTCCTGTACCAGCCGGATTCCCCCGAAAAGCCGCAAAATCTCATCGTCTACGTTGTAGACCATGCGTTCCGCGCTGCCTTTTAGGGGTTTCTCGCCCTGCCGCTCGAGCTCAATGGGCCCCGCGACCCGGGCCTCGCCGCTTTGATTGTCGTAGTCCAGCCGGCTACCCCAGGCCCGGCTCTTTCCCTGCTGGACCTCCACTGCGCGGGGCTCGGGCTTGAGCTCTAGCTCGAGCCGGTCCTCCTCCTCAATGTAGCGGGCAGTACCCCCGGTCAGGTAGACGTAGTCGTTTACCTCGCGGACCTGCTCTACCCGGGCGATGGCCCCGTAGGCCCGGGCATCCTCCCCGAAGGTGATTTGCACGCGGAAGGGCGGAGGGTCGGCGAAGAGGGAGCGGGTCAGGGCCTTGCCCTCGGGCCGGGCGCCAATTCTCACGTCAAAGGCCTTCAGGCTGCCGTCGTTCTGTTCGGCGGCCTCGAGCCGTACCTCCTGCCCTACTTGGAGGTCGGAGAACTGCGCGGGCCGGCCTTCATGCCAGAAACGGGTCAGGGCATCGGTGAGGAAGACCTTCTCACCCAGGCTTAGGGTTTTCTTCTCCGAGTCCAGCGCGGTGATGGCTCCCCCATACAGGTCGCGCAGCTCAATGATGGCTGGCGGGTTGTCGGGGCCGGTCTTGACCACCACGATTCGTTTCCCCCGCCGTTCAATCTCGGCGGTGGTCTGGAAGGTGGGCTCGGCCTCGGGCTGGGCCAGGGTGACGAAGAGGGCCAGGAGGCTTGCCAGCCACCACGCCCAGCGCATGGAGGGCATTATGGCACGTCTTGGATGAGGAGGGTAATTCCGCTCGGCTATACTGGTCCTTCGGGTCGGCTATGGAGCTGCTGGAAAGCCTGGACTTTCACCGCGTGCGCGAGGCCTTGGCGGAGCGGGCCTCTACCCTTGTGGGCCGGGAGGCCCTATTGTCCCTCGAGCCCAAAGAGGGCCTGGAGGAGGCCCTGGCCCAGCAGGCTGCCGTGGCCGAGGCCCTGGCCTATCCCTACCGCATGGGGGGGATTTCCGACCTGAGGCCGGCGCTTGAGGCTGCCCGGAAGGGCCTCCGGCTGGAGGGGGTGCAGCTCCGGGAGGCGGCGGCCAGCCTGGAGGCGGCGGTGGCCCTCAAGCACGAGCTGCTGGCGGTGGGGGAGCACCTTAGCCGCATCGCCCAGGGCATTGGGGAGCACGCCTACTTCCTGCGGCGCGTGGGAGAGTGCCTGGACGAGGCCGGCGAGGTCCGCGATGAGGCCACCCCCCGCCTGCGGGAGATTCGGCGCAGGGTGAACCCCTTGCGCGAGCAGATACAGCAGCGGCTTATGGCCCTAATGGACCGCTATCCGGAGGCTGTTCAGGAGCGCTTTATTACCCAAAGGCGGGAGCGCTACGTTATCCCGGTGAAGGCCAGCTTCCAGCACAGAATTCCGGGTATTGTCCTGGACCAGTCCGACTCCGGGCTCACCCTCTACCTCGAGCCGGCCTCGGTGGTTCCCCTCAACAACCAGCTCGCTGGCCTGCGGCTCGAGGAGGAGGCGGAGGTGGGCCGGGTGCTCTTTGAGCTCTCCGCCTTGCTCGCCCAGGACGCGGAA
Source organism: Meiothermus luteus (assembly GCF_003574085.1). Taxonomy (GTDB): domain Bacteria; phylum Deinococcota; class Deinococci; order Deinococcales; family Thermaceae; genus Meiothermus; species Meiothermus luteus. The sequence continues at coordinate 22,509 of NZ_QWKZ01000017.1, forward strand.
ATAGATTCAACCCTGAGGGCGCTGGAGGCCCTTGATGTGGCCCGCGCAGCGGCCCTGTTGGCCGAGGACTGGGGGTTGATCCGGCCCCGCCTCAACGCCGAGGGGCGCTACTGGCTCCGAGGGGGACGCCACCCCTTGATTGAAAACCCGGTGTCCAACGACCTCGAGCTGGACTCAAAGCGGCGCATCCTGCTGCTCACCGGCCCCAACATGGGGGGCAAAACCGCGCTCCTGAAGACCTTGGGCTTGGCGGTGCTCATGGCCCGCTGCGGCCTTTATGTGGCCGCCCAAGAGGCCGACCTGGCCTTCCCCGACCGCATCTTTGTGGACATCGGCGACCGCCAGTCCATCCAGGAGAACCTCTCCACTTTTGCGGCCCACCTGGTCCGGCTCAAGGCCGTGCTGGACTCGGCCAGCGAGCGGAGCTTGGTCCTTATAGACGAGCTGGGCTCGGGCACCGACCCAGAGGAGGGGGCCGCGCTGGCCCAGGCCATCCTGGAAGCCTTTCTGGCCCGGGGGGTGCGGGGCCTAATCACCACCCACCTCTCCCCCCTCAAGGCCTTCGCCCAGGACACCCCGGGCCTGGTCAATGCCTCCATGCACTTTGACCTGGTCCACCTGCGCCCCACCTACCGCCTGGTGGTCGGGGCCCCGGGCCGCAGCTATGCCCTTTCCGTAGCCCGGCGGCTGGGGCTGCCGGAAGCGGTGATGGCCCGGGCGGAGGCGCTTTTGGGCTCTGAAGGGGGGCGGCTTGAGCGCTTGTTGGCCCTGCTGGAGCAGGAGCGGGAAGCCCTGCGGCAGGCCCGGGAGGCGGCCCAGGCCGAGCGGCTTTCAGCTGAGGAAAAGGCCCAGGCCCTATCCCGTCGGCTGGCCGAGCTGGAGGCGGAGCGGGAGCGGCTTTTGGAGGAGGCTCGAGCCAAGGCTTTGCGGCTGGTCAAGGAGGCCCAAGAGCGCATCCAGGGGGTTCGCGAGCGGGCCAAGGCTCAAGGGCAGGGCCGGGCGCTGCAGGAGCTTTTGGCCCTGCGCGACCGCTACCGCCCCAAAGACACGCCTGCCGTCGCCCCGCCGGCCTTGCAGGTGGGTAGCCGGGTGGTGGTGCCGGCCTATGGCTCGGGCCGGATTGTGGAGCTGCGCGGTGAGGAGGCCCTGGTGCAGCTCGGCGCGGTGCGTCTGGCGGTGCCACTGGCCTCCTTGAGGCCAGTGGCCCCACCGGAGCCGGAGCGCCGGTCCTCGAGCTTGCGCAAGGCCCAGGTCGCCCCGGAGCTTGACCTTCGGGGCCTCACGGTGGAGGAGGCGCTTTTGGCAGTGGACGACTACCTAGACGAGGCCCAGGCCACCGCCACCAACCCGGTGCGCCTGCTGCACGGCAAGGGAACCGGGGCTTTGCGCAACGCGCTGCGGGAGTTCCTCAGGCGGGACCGGCGGGTGGAGCAGTACCACGACGCCATGCCCTATGAGGGAGGGCACGGGGTGACGGTGGTCCACCTGAGAAGGTCGGGCTGAGCCGGTAGGCCGCTCGGTCAGTCTCATGAAACGAGAAAAAGTGAGAGGAAGCTTAGTTACAAGGCCACCTTTCTCATGAGAAGAGCGGCTACCCTATCCCTATGGAAGGCATCGAACAACCCCTGATTCTGATTGTTGAGGACGAGAAGGACATCGCTCGGTTTATTGAGCTGGAGCTACAGGCCGAGGGCTACCGCACCGAGGTAGCCTACGATGGCATTACCGGCCTCTCCCGCTTCCGCGAGACCAACCCCAACCTGGTGGTCATGGACCTGATGCTACCGGTGATGGACGGCCTGGAGGTGGCCCGGCGCATTCGCAAGACCTCCAATGTGCCCATCATCATCCTCACCGCTAAGGACCGGGTGGAGGACAAGGTGGAGGGCTTGGACGCCGGCGCGGACGACTACCTGGTCAAGCCCTTTTCCATTGAGGAGCTCCTGGCCCGCATCCGGGCCCACCTGCGCCGGGTCACCCCGGCCATCACCGGGGAGATACGGGTCTCCGACCTAATCATCAACCTCGAGGGGCGCGAGGTCTACCGGGGCGGACGGCGCATTGAGTTCTCCAACAAGGAGTTTGAGCTTCTGGAGCTTCTTGCGAAGAGCCCCGGCAAGGTCTTCAGCCGCTTTGAGATCGAGGAGAAGGTCTGGCCAGGCTACCAGGGCGGCTCCAACGTGGTGGACGTGTACATCGGCTACCTGCGGAAGAAGCTCGAGGGGGCGGGGGAGCGTCGCCTAATCCACACCGTGCGGGGGGTTGGCTACGTCCTGAGGGAGGATTGAGCTGGATGGATAAGTGGCCGGGGGGCTGCTCCCCGGCCACGCTGCTGGTGGGCGATGTAGGATTTGAACCTACGACCCCACGCGTGTGAAGCGTGTGCTCTCCCGCTGAGCTAATCGCCCAAACGCAGAAGTAAGGGTAACACCGGCTTGGGGCGGTGTCAAGCTATGATGGGCAGCATGGCGCAGGCGTTGCTGGTCAAGATAGGAGGCAGCCTTAGGGAAGCGGGGGAGCTGTTGGACGAGCTGGCCGGCTACCCGGGCCCGCTGATCCTGGTGCACGGGGGGGGGCCCCGGATAGGGGATTGGCTCGCAAGGATGGGCTTTGAAACCCGGTTCCACCGGGGCTTGCGGGTGACCCCCCCCGAGCAGATGGAGCTGGTAGAGATGGTTCTCACCACCTTGGGTAAAGAGCTGGCGGCGGGCCTCTCCCGCCGAGGGCGGCCCGCGGTAGCCCTTTCGGGGCGGGACGCCCTGATGCTACAGGCACGGGTGATGGACAAGGCCCTGGGGAGGGTGGGAGAGGTGGAGCGGGTCAACGTGGCCCCACTACAGGGGGTGCTTCAGGCCGGCCTGACCCCTTTGGTGGCCCCCATTGGGCTAGACGAGGTGGGGCCGCTCAACATCAACGCCGATACCGCTGCAGGGGCTGTGGCCGGGGCGCTGGGCCTGCCAGCGGTGTTTTTGACCGATGTGGTGGGGGTGCTGCGCGACCCCAAAGACCCCTCCAGCCGCTTTCCCGTCCTGAGCCGGGGGGAGGCGCAGGCCCTGATTGACCAGGGCATCATCGCGGGCGGCATGATTCCCAAGGTGGAGGCAGCCCTAAATGCCTTGGCCCAAGGGGCCCCGTGGGCTGCCGTGGCCCAAGGAGGCCCTGGGGTGCTGGAGGGCCTGCTGGGGGGGGCCTTGGGGACCCGGCTGGTGGGCTAGCGGCCCTGGCTTAGGACCTCACCCATCCGGCGGCGGACAGCCTCTAGGGTTGCGGGGTCTTTTTGCCAGTCCCGCATGCTCCGGGCCATAGCCTGCTCGAGCCCGTCCAGCCGGAGGCTCAAGCCCCGTTCCCGCAGCAACCGGAGGTACTCGTAGTCCTCTACCCCGTCCCGCAGCCACTTGGCCCGGATGGAGGGCACCACCCGGTCGGGCCAGCCCACCACATGACCTGGGTAGAACCAGAGCCCATCCCCGTTGTAGACCCGGCCCGCGTTAAAGTAGCGCACATCTGTCCAGGGGTCTTGGCCCCGGTCGGGATCGTAGTGGTCGGCCGCCCAGCCCAGGATTCCGCTAAAGCCAAGGTTGTAGGCCAGAAACCCCGTGGATATCCGCCAGTTAAGGGGGCTGTAGTCAAGGAGCCACTGGGGGGCGTAAGGGGTCTTGGGGTTGAGCAGGGCGGTGTAGTACCAAAAGCTGCTGCCCTTGCTTCGCGCGGCCTCCCACAAGCCGTTTTCCCTGGCCTCCTCGTACATCTCGGCGTTGATAGCAAAGATGTCCACCAGGGGCCGGCCGCTGCCGTCGTCCAGAAGCTCTGGCCGGGGGGAGAGGGTGCTTAGGTGGAGCACCCCGGCCGCCCGCAGATTGGCCGTCCAGGCCCGGATTTCGGGCAGCAGGTTTTGAGGGCAGACGTCAAGTTCATCAAAGGTGAAGTTGTAGATGGGCACCCCCACCTGCCGGGCGGCCTTGGCCGCGGCCAGCTCGGCCACCGGGGGGGCAGGTTTGGCCCGGCAGGTGTGGGCGTTGGCTCCGCTCCAGAACCCCAGATCAATGCTGTTGAGCCCATACTCGCGGGCGAATTCTATGGCCTCCTGCGGCTCAACCCGTCCTGGCATCAGGCGGTGTTTGAGCAGCTCGAGCCGGGCGGCCTTGGTCTTGGTGCGCCACAGGGGGACGAAGGAGTAGAGGCTGGGCCGCAGGGGCAGCTCAAAGTTCCACACGATGAGGCGGATGCGGCCCTCCAGGCTCCCGTTCTCCGACAGGACGCGGTAGCTGCCCTCGTAGGTTCCCGCCGGCACCCCGCGGGGCACCGCGATGTCTACCCAGAAGGGCTGGTTCTGCTTCGGGCTTACGTCCACTGGTACCGCCCGGTACCGCCCGCCTGGGGCCTCAAAGGGGATTAGGGCATCGGGGTACCAGCCTGCTCCTTGGGAGCGGTTTTGATCGTCCAAGCTGGGGCTGGGCTCCCGCACCTCCACATAGTGCTGTCGGTAGAGGGTGAGGTTTTCCGGCCCGATTACCGCGCCCCCGGGGCCCCTGAGCGGAGAAACCTCCAGCCAGGCGCTCTTGATGCCCCTAGGTCCGCTCAGCACCACCTGAAACGACTCCACCTCGCCCCGCGCGGCGTAGAGCGTGAGGGGTTCTAGGGGGCGGGGCGGGTCCTCTAGCCGGACGCGCTCGAGGGAGTCCGTGGCCCAGGCCTGGATGGGGCCTTGGGGGTCAATGGCTGCTCGAGGGGCTGGGCAGCCGGCCAGAAGGCCCGCTAGGAGAAGGAGCGGCCAGAATCGCCTGCTCATGCCCCTTAGTTTAGCCGTGCAGGGGGTGAGGGCCCCGTTTCCGAGGGTGTTATCCGTCGTTTAGCCCCCGATGCCCACCATTAACCGCTCCCGCAAGGTGGGCAGGGTGTTGCCGAAGGCTGGTTTCCGGTTGGTGGCGATTAGGATTGCATCCACCAGGGCCTCGATAGGGTTTGGAGCTGCGAAGGCCCAGGCGATCTCCATCTCCAGCTCGGTGAGCAGGCAGGGGCGAATCTTCTTATCGGCGGTCAGGCGGAGCCGGGAGCAGCTCGAGCAAAAGGGCTCGGTGACCGGGTTGATGAAACCCACCCTTCCCACCGCGCCTGGGATGCGGTAGACCCGGGCGGGGGCGGTGGGGTCGTGTTCCACCCGCTCCAAGGGGCCGAAGTGGGCCTCAATCCGGGCCTTGGTCTCGGCCCCAGGAATGAAACGGGCGTGGTAGAGCTCGGGGTTGGAGTTGTCTAGGTGCATATACTCCAGGAAGCGCACCTCCAGGGGGTGCTCGAGGGAGAGCGAGGCCAGGGGGATGACCTCACCCTCGTTCATACCGCGAATCATCACCGCGTTAATCTTCACAGGGTGCATTCCTAGGGTCCAGGCGGCCTCTATGGCCTCCCAGACCTTTTCTATCTGCCCCCCTCGGGTCATGGCCCGGAAGACCTCCGGGGTCACCGCGTCCATGGAGAGGTTGATGCGCTTGAGGCCGGCTTCGGCCAGCTCTTTGGCCTTGCGGGCGAAGAGCAGCCCATTAGTGGTGATGGCGATGTCGGGAATGCCCAGCTCCGCGGCCGCTGCAATCATCTGGGGCAGCTCCTTGCGTACCAAGGGCTCCCCCCCGGTGAAGCGCACCGACTCCAGGCCCAGCCGCTGCATGGCCTGGAGGAAAAGCCGGACTTCCTCTACTGTGATGGCCCCGGGGGGTTCGGCCTGCTCGTAGCCCAGGGGCTGGCAGTAGAGGCAGCGCAGGTTGCAGCGCGTTGTAACGGAAAGACGCAAGTCCTTGATGATCCGTCCATAGGGATCGATGAGCTTCACTCGGGCCTCCGTGTTGCACAGTTTTACAACACGCACCTGGCTTTTTCAAGCGCTATTAAGATGGGGGTATGTCCGAGAGCAGCGCCAAGCACAAGGAAATCGCCAAGGCCAGGGGGCCAGTCCGGGTGGCGGTGGTGACGGTCTCCGATACCCGGACCCCTGAGACCGACACCAACTTTCACTACCTAAAGCCCGAGATTGAGCACCTGGGCCACCGGGTGGTGGGCTACCGCATCATCAAGGACGAACCGGAACAGGTGGCCGCCGCCCTGGAGGAAATGGTTCAAGCGGGTGCCCAGATAATCCTGTTCAACGGGGGCACCGGCATTGCCCCGAGGGACACCACCTACGACGTACTGGCCCGCAAAATTGAGAAGCCCATGCCGGGCTTTGGAGAGCTCTTCCGGATGCTCTCTTACCAGGAGGTGGGAGCCGCGGCCATGCTGTCCCGGGCCACCGCGGGCACCTACCGGGGGCGGGTGGTAATCTCCACCCCCGGGTCGCCCAACGCGGTGCAGGTGGCCTGGACCAAGCTCATAAAGCCCGAGCTCGAGCACCTGGCCTGGGAGGTGGCCCGCTGAGTCAGGCCTTGGAAGTATCCCCGGGTTCTGGGATTGCCCCGTAGGTCTCCTCGTAGCGCTGGATGTTCTCCGCCAGGCTGCGGAGGAGGGCCTTGGCGTGCTGGGGGCTGGTAATGATGCGGCTAGTTACCAGGGCCACCACTTGGTTGGGCTGGGTACCCGGTTGCATCAGGGCAAAGTCCAGGTAAAACTCGTTTTTCTGGTGGGAGAAAATGGCGAAGTTGGCGTATTTCCCCAACGCGGTTTCGCGGTCTATGTCTACACGTAGCTCGGGTACCTGAACGTCGCTCACTTTAAGGCCTCCTTGAGGCGTGGAACGCTTTTTTTGAGCTGGAAGCGCACCCGGCCCAGGCTTTGCATGGCGTCCATCAGCACCACCAGCAGGTATCCACCCTCGAGCGGGACCAGCAAGATTGGCCCCTCGGGGTACTCTACCATGACTTCCTCCACCTCGCCGCGCCCCAGCTCCTGGGAAAGGGCCCGCGCCGAAGCCAGCGCGGTGGAGGCCGCGCTTCCCAAGAAGTCCAGGTCGGGGGCTTTTTCCGCCCGGGTGCTCTCTACCACAAATCCATCCTCGGCGACCAGCGCAGAGGCCAGCACCCCTTTGGTTGCTTGAAGCTCGCTCAGCACTTCCTGCACCATAGCTTTTCCTAGAGGCTTTGGGCCAGCCGCAGGGCCAGCTTAGAGAGTTCCTGCCCGATGCTCTTGCGGTCGCTGCCCTTCTCCACGACCACCCCCAGGCAGTAGCCGTTAAACACCACCACCAGCACCTCGCGCTGCTCGGTGGCCAGGGTAAAGCGGCGCAGCTCGCCCCCTAGGTGCCGGGTGAGGGTTCGGCTGGCCCGGGCCAGGGCCGCCAGCTCCGCGGCCAGCAGCTCGGGTTCAGGGGTTGTCTTGCCCGTGCTTTCTATCACCAGGCCGTCCTGGCTGGCCAGCACCGCCTGCCGTACCCCGGCTATAGAAAGGCTCTCGAGCATCCTCATAACGCGCTCCGTAGGTCGCTTTGGACCATACCGGGTCTAGCCTAGCACAGCCACCCGTGGGTGGTGCGGAGAAATTGCACCGAGGAGCGTTACCCGCTCAGTAGCCCCGCCGGTTTTCCAGGGCTCGGGCCAGGGTTACCTCGTCGGCGTACTCTAGGCTGCCCCCTACCGGGAGCCCGTAGGCCAGCCGGCTGGAGCGCACGCCGTGGGCGCTGAGCCGCTCGGCCAGGTAGGTGGCGGTAGCCTCCCCCTCCACGGTCATGCCTGTGGCTAGGATGACCTCCTCCACCCCCTCGAGCCGCCCAAAAAGCGGCTCTAGAAAAAGCTGCTCCGGCCCGATGCCCTCCAAAGGATTCAAAGCTCCGCCCAGCACGTGGTAGAGCCCGGTATACTCCCCGCTGCGCTCGAGGGCCATCAGGTCGGCGATGGTCTCCACCACGCAGATAACCTTTCGGTCCCGCTCGGGGTCCGCGCAGATGGGGCAGAGGGCTTCTTCGGCCAGGTTGCCGCAGGTCGGGCATGGATGGAGGGCCTGGGCGGCCTCCAGCCCGCTGAGCAGGGCCGCTCGAGCCTCGGGGTTTTGTACCAGGAAAAGCCCCAGCTTCTGAGCGCTCTTGGGCCCCACCCCCGGCAGGCCAGCCAGGGCCCGCACCAGCTTGAGGAGTTTTTCGGGGTAGCGCATGAGGCCTTGGACTGGCTAGAACATCTTCCCCAGCAGACTGCCAATCCCCCCCAGCTCCCGGCTCATCTCCTTTTCTGAGAGGTCGTGAGCCTTTTTCTGAGCGTCTTGGATGGCCACCAGAATCAGGTCTTCTAGGGCCTCGAGGTCGTTTCTGTCCAGAACCTCAGGCTTTAGCCGGACCCCTTGAACCTGCCCGTGGCCGTTGGCGGTGATTTCCACAAGCCCGCCCCCAGCGCTGCCCACCACGCTCATCTGGGCGAGCCGTTCCTGCACCTCGGCCGCCTTTCGCTGGGCTTTCTGGGCCTCTTTCATGATCTTCTGTAGATTCATTCACCCCTCCTCCAAAAGCCCTTTTATTATTGCACGGGCCCTAGCCGGCCTGTTCTTGCCGGACAGGATGGGGAATGCCCCCCCGGAGCCACACGGTGAACACGGTGAGGGAGACTGCCACCCCGGAGAGGGACAGCACCGCCAGGACGCCGATGCGGGGCTCGAGCACCCCAGCCAGAAAGGTGCCCATGAGCACGGCGCTTTGCATGGTGGCCCCGAAAGCTGCCATGACCCGCCCCCGCACCTCGCTGGGGGCGGCGAGCTGGATGATGGAGCGGGCCGGTACGATGAACATCGTGTTCAAAAGGCCCAAGACCAGCATGGCCACCCCTGCCCAGAGGGGGTGGGGGAAGAGCCCAATGGAGGTCATAAAAACCCCCCAGAGCCCGAGCCCCATCAGGAAGACGGTTTCCCTCGAGAAGCGCTTGATGAGGGGCATGGTCACGAACAGCCCTAGGATAGCTCCTCCGGCCATCAGGGCCTCTAGAACCCCGAACCCCTGTACCCCTATTTTCAACGCCCCCACCGCGTACACAATGCCCAAAGCCGCCTCTACCGAGCCGAAGGCTGCGGCTATGGCCAGCGTGCCAACGGTGCGGGAGAGCACTGGGTTTTGCCATAAGGACTGCAGGCCTGCGGTCACCGAGGCAAAGTAATTGCCCCGGCTGCCCTTGCCCTGCAGAGGGGGGAGCAGGGTGAGAAGGGCGGCGGAGACCAGGTAGGAGGTGGCGTCGATCCAAAAGGCCGGGGCTGGCCCCACGTTGGCCACCAGCACCCCAGCCAGGGCCACGAAGGCCACATCGGCGAAGCGGACCACAAAGGTCATCAGGCCGTTGGCAGCGTCTAGGGAGGACTCGGGGACCATCTCGGGGATGGCGCTTTGGCTGGCCGAGTAATGCAGGGCTTCCAGTGCCGCCATGCAGAAGGCTATGAGCATCAGCAGGGGCATGGTGTTCATAGCGAAAAGGGGAATGCAGGCCACCAAAAACGCCCGTGCTAGGTCGGCGATGACCATCAAGGCCCGGCGGTCATAGCGGTCGACCAGAGGCCCCAGCAAGGGCCCCAGCACCGCGCTGGCCACGAACTGCGACCCTAGGATGAGGGATACCCAGAGCGCATTCTGGGTTTCCTGGTAGGCCACGAAGAGCAGGGCCACTCGGTGAATCTTGCTGCCCGCGATGGAGACAAAGCTAGAGGTAAATAGCCAACGGAATCCAGGATGCTTTAATGCGCTCCACATGTGCGCCCCAATCATAAACCGTCAAGTGCGGATAGGGAAGATAAACGAAGTTTATCAGTGCCTTGGTGGGATGCTGGTTAGGCTGTAGGCTACCCGGGCCCCCTCGCGGGCCAGCACCAGCCCTCCTTCGGGCACCACCCAGACCAGCAGGTCGCTCAGCTTGCGGGGCACGAGGCCGGTGGAGGAGACGTAGATCGCGCCATTCTGGTAACGCAAGGAGAGCACGGTGCTGCCGGCTTTGATGGTGCTGGGGGCCTCGCTTACGGTGGTAGAGCCTACCCCCTGGCCTAGGGTGTCGCGCGAGGGTGGGTTGAAGCCCAGCCACTCAGAGAGTTCAACGTAGAGCACCTGGGCGTAGTCTTCCAGGCCCAGCCCCTGGGCCACCTCGCTCAGGTAGGCGGCCCAGCTCGGGTGACGTTGGATGCGGCTACGGACCACCTCGAGCCCCTTGCGGGCGAATTCCTGCAGGTTGTCTATGGGGGCTTCGGCGTACTTGCTGGCCGATTCAGGCTGGAAAGCGGCGTAGTTAATCGGGCCCTTGAACCGGGCCGAGAGGGCCCTGAGCAGGCGCAAGTAGGCGTAGTGGTTTTCTGGCCACATTATATGGGCCAGCACCCGACCCTCGGCCAGCAGGCTGGAAAGGGTGGCCGCTTCCCGGGGCTCGAGCCAGAGGTGAAGGTAGTTCTGGTAGCGCACCCCGTGCATCTCTGCGTCGGGTAGGGTGAGGCTGAAAGCGGCATTCTCCTCCAGGGTGCGCTCCTGCCCTTCCACGCTGAGGGCAAAGACCGGGCCTGCTTGGGAGATGGCCACCTGGTGCCCACCCAGGGTAAAACGCAAGGGCATCAAGCGAAGGTTGAGGGCCTTGGTCTCCGGGGGAACCTCAAAGAGGGCGTAGGCGGGGTTGGGGCTGCCCAAGATTTTTTGGGGGAGCTGCGGCCAGCTTGCCTCGCCTCGAGGGCTAGGAAGATAACGGGAAAGCAGGGTGGAAAGCTGCTCAATGGCGGCTGAGAAGCGGGCCCGGTCCTCCTCCATGACCAGAGCCAGCCTGCGCTCCTCCGCGGCCGCGGCCTGAAGCCGTTCCTCCAAGCTCTGAATCTCCGCCAGGCTTAGCCTTTGCCGATGGGCTTCCTCCAGAGCCCTGCGCAGGCTTTCTAGGCTGGGCCCGCGAAGAGGGGTTTTCAAAGCACCCTCGCTTTCCAGCACCCTGCGGGCAAAGCGGCGTAGGTAGGGTACCGTCTCCTCCGGGGGGAGCCGGAGCCTTTCAGCGATGGAGAAGGCCTCACGGAAAAGCTCCAATAGGAGGTTCTGTGCGGTGGAGAGGTCGTCCAGGCGCACCAGGGGGTCGGAGACGCTCGGGATGGGGTGGGCTAGGGTAAACCGGGAGAGGTTGTAGTCTTGCGTGAAAAGGGGGCTTTTAGCGTAGGCCTCGAGGTTTTGCAGAATTGCGTAGGCCAGCCTGAGCTCGTCGCGCTTGCCTTGGTTGAGGGTTTTGGCTACCCGGGCCAGCTCACGCTCCAGCCGCGCCCAGTACACCGCCTCGGCCAGCTTTTCCAGGGTCTGGTGCTCGGGGTCTGGTGGGCTGGGCTCCTCTTCCACGAAGATGGCCCCCAGGTCGGAGGAGGGGCCCTCTTCTACGGTGGTTTTGTAGCCTGGGCGGTGGGCCTTGAAGCGCGCGTCTATATCCCGGAACTTCTTGGCCAGGGGGCCGGGTAGATTAGCCTGGATCAGGGCCTGGCGCAACCGGGTTAGGCCGGCCATCCCGCCTTTGGGTTCCTGACCGGCCACCAGATCGTCCACCTTGTACTCGTAGAGCTCGAGTAATTCAACCAAGCCCGGCTTCATTCAGGGGGTATTATAAGGTGTCATGCGGCTGGCCCGGCTGGAAATTGCCACAGAATCCAACATCGGTCGTCGTCGTCGGAACAACGAGGACTTCCACCGGGTTGCGGTTCACCCTACCCCTGCGGGCCACCTGGTCTTGCTGGCGGTGGCCGATGGCATGGGCGGGGCCGAGGCTGGGGAGCTGGCCAGCAAGCTGGCCATTGAAGGGGTCAGCGTGGCCGCTAAGTCCTACGCAGAGCACACCGCCACCGGGAGGCCTGGGATAGGGCTCCCGCTGGTGATGGACCGGGCCTTCAAGCTGGCCCAGCGACGCATCCTGCAGGAGGGGGAACGGGTGCCCTCCCGCAAGGGCATGGGCACCACCCTCACCGCGGTGTTGCTCACCGAGTGGAACCGGCAGGCGGTGGTGGGGCACGTGGGGGATACCCGGGCTTACCGGTACTCCTCGGGCCGCTGGACGTTGCTCACCCAGGACCACTCCTGGGTGGCCCAGCAGGTGCGTCAAGGGGTGCTTAGCCCAGACCAGGCTGAGGACCATCCTTGGAAGCACATGCTGACCCAGGCCCTGGGTTTGGCCGAGGTGCGCTACGACATATTTCCGGTCAGCTTTGCTCCGGGGGAGGTATTGGTGCTGGCCACCGATGGCCTGTACGGCCTGGTGCCCCCCGAGGAGTGGACGCTGGGCAACGATCTGCAGTCCTCCTTGGAGAACTGGGTAGGTAAGGCCCTGATGCGCGGGGGAACCGACAACATCACGGTGGTTGCAGCGAGGTTCAGATGAGCTACCTGATTGCCCTTCTGTTGGTAGGGATTACCACGGCGCTTTTGCTGCGCGCCGGTTTGAGCTGGGCCATGCTGCTTCTGTTGGGGCTGGTGCTGGGAGGGGTAGCGGTGCTGGGGGCGACGCCCTGGGTGCTGGCGATCCCCCTGCTGTTGGGCCTCGGGGCGATGTGGCTGCCCCGCTCCGCTTGGGTTTCCTACAGGCCTCGCCCGAAGCCCAGCAAAAAACCCGCTAAGGCCAAGGCCAGCCCCAAGGTCCCTTTGGGCCACAGCGTGACCGGCTTGGAGGCCCTCTACGAGATTCAGGAGAAGGTGGGCATTGGGGGCATGGCCACGGTATACAAGGCCCGCAGCAAGAAGGACGGCCGGTTGGTGGCCCTCAAAATTCCCCAGGAGAAGTATGTGGGCGACCCCCGGTTTGTGCGCCGCTTCCATCGTGAGGCCGAGCTTCTGGCCCGCCTGGACCACCCCAATATCGTCAAGGTTTACGACCACGGCAACCAAGGGGACACCCACTACATCGCCATGGAGTTTCTGGAAGGCGAAGGCTTGGACCGCCTCATTGAGGGGCGGCGCCTGGGTATCAGGAGCCTGGTGGAGGTGATGATCCGGGTGGCCGAGGCCCTGCAGCACATCCACGCCCAGGGCATCATTCACCGCGACATCAAGCCGGGCAACATCATGGTGCTTAGGAACGCGGTCCGGGAGGATGGCAGCGTAGACCCTCGAGGTGTGCGCCTGATGGATTTCGGCATCGCCGCGGGAAAGGTCCTCACCCGGCTGACCATTACCGGGGCCCGCATTGGAACCCCGGTTTACATGAGCCCTGAACAGGCTAAAGGTCAGCGCATTGACCATAAGTCCGATATCTACAGCCTGGGGGTGGTCTTTTACGAGGCCCTCTGCGGCCAGCCGCCTTTCCAGGGGGCCTACGAGGCGGTTATTCACCAGCAGATCACCCAGATGCCGCCCCCGCCCAAGCAGATCAACCCCGAGGTCCCCCAGGTCCTCTCCGATCTGGTCTACCGGATGCTGGAAAAAGACCCGGAGAAAAGACCGGGCCTGGAGGCCGTCCTGGATGTGCTGCGGGGTAAATGGCAGGAGGACCCTGGCCTGGTGGCCCCGGTATACCTGGCCCTGGCGGTGGAGACCAAGAAGGGTACCCTGCGTTTGATGGACCCCAACGGTACCCTGGTGCGGATGTGGAGCGGCGTGGGGAGCGGGCGGGGGATGTTCCCCTCCCCACCCTTGTCGGTGGCGGTGGACTCGGAGGGGGGCTTTTGGATTAGCCTTTTTGAGTATGGGGGCGGGGCTACCCGGCTGGTGCATCGCTTTGATGTGGAAGGGGAGATCACCCAGTCCATTGGGCCGTACGGCATGAAGCTGGGGGAGCTTCTGTACCCCATCTCCTTGGCCCCCTTGCCGGATGGCCTTTTGGTTTTGGATGGGGAGGCCTGCACCATCACCCGCTTTGACCGGGAGGGCAGGCCGGTGGCCCGTTTCGGCGGCGCGGGCCAGGGCCGCGGGACCTTTGAGTCCCCCCGCGTGATTCTGGCCAGCTCGAGCCACATCTTTGTTCTAGACTACGGAAACCGCCAGGTGCAGCGCTTTTCCTTGGATGGGCAGTACATCTCGCGCTACGCCTTCCGCAAAAGCCGCGAGTCCCAGGAGCTGCGGGTGCTGGGCGGGCTTGGCCTGACCCCTGATGAACAGCTTCTCATTTACGACGCCGACAGCCAGAAGGTTCGCCGGCTCTCGTTGGAGGGGGAAGTGCTGCTCTCGCTGCCCCTGCCCGTGGCCGAGGGGGAGGACCCTGCCAGCCAGGTGGAGATGGTGGTGCTGGGGGATGTGCTCTACGCCATCCGGCGGGGGGGCAGCAAGATACACCGGGTCAGGATGAACGGCCAGAGCCTTCCCAGCCTCGAGGTCTACGCCCCCTTGCGCGGCATCGCTTTGTGGCACAACGTCCTGCTGGCCGGTCGGAATGCCCGCGCCGGCCTGTCGGCCCAGGCCTCGAGCTAAATCCCCACCCGACCTTGTTCCCGGGCACACCCTGGCCGGGTGGGGCGGCCTGTACCCTTGGGGTATGGCTAGGTTGAAACCCGGGGACCCCGCGCTCCTGCCCAGTGTACAGGACGCCTACGGCCAGACTGTGGATCTGGCTGAGCTGGTGCGGAAAGGCCGCTACATTGTGCTTTGGTTCTACCCCAAGGCCCACTCCCCAGGCTGCACCGCCCAGGGCAAACGCTACGCCGAACTGCAAGAGGACTTCAGGAGGTTGGGAGCCGAGGTGTTTGGGGTGAGCGCCGACCCGGCGGCCGAGCAATGCCGCTTCATTGAGCGGCTGGCCTTGCAGGGGCGGATGATACCCGACCGTTCGGGGGCGCTGGGG
>NZ_QWKZ01000170.1 GCF_003574085.1 Meiothermus luteus
ACCGATCTCGCGCAGGGCCTCGCAGTAGTTGGTCATGTCGGTCAGGATGACCAAGACGTGGTAGTCGTGCTCAAAGGCCAGGTACTCGGCGGCAGTGAGGGCCATGCGGGGGGTCAAGAGGCGCTCCCTTAGGGAAGGGACCTCAGCCAGATAAACCGCCTGGGCCGGTCGGGAGGGGTATCCTTGGGAGATGAGGCTTGTTTTTCTGTTCCTTTTGCTCGCGCCCGCTTTGGCCCAGGCCCTCGTTGAGGTGACCGCGGTGGCGGCCACCGCTTCTGTGCTGGACACCAGCGTGCGCTTTCCCTCGGGAACCTTCAGGGTTGGGCAGGGCCGGGAAGCCATCCTGGCGCGGCTTCCCGATGCGGGCCGTTTCAACCTAGAGGTTTATGCGGCTAAGGGTCTTGCGGCGAGGCTTCAGCCGGGGTTTGTGCAGCAGGTTTTGACCAGCTTTGCAGCGGCGGGTTACTTCGTGGGGGGGCAGCAGGAGGCCCAGGTGGCGGAGGAGCGCCGCACCCGCTACGACCTTCGGGACGGCGCGGGGCGGGCTGCGGTTTTGCTGGTGGTGCGCAGAGGAGACGAGCTGGTTTTCGCCTTTGGCAAAGAGCGGTGAGCCCGCCGGGCCGGAGGGTGGAAGGGCTCTTCTCCGTTCGGCCTATACCGGCTCCGGTTATCCGCTAATATATTGACCTTATGCGCGTTATCGTGATTGGCGCCAGGGCAAGCCTGCTGGCGCAGGCCCAGACCCGCTGGGTGATGGAGCGCCTTAAGGAAAACTGGCCCGAGACCGAGTTCAAAATACGCACGGTGCAGTCCAAGAACGCCTCTGAAGGGGCGGCCACAGAGGCCCTCAGGCAGGCTTTGATGCGGCGGGAGGTGGACATTGCGGTCTACTCGCTCAAGCACCTGCCCACCCAGGAGCAGCCCGGCGTGCGGTTGGTGGCCGTGCCTAAGCGGGTTGAGCCCAGGGAGGCCTTGGTGGGGCGCACCGCCAAGCGTCTGGAAGACCTGCCTAAGGGGGCGGTGGTGGGGGTGAACAGCCTGAGGCGCCGGGCCCAGCTTCTGGCCTACCGTCCCGACCTGAGCCTGCGTGAGCTAGAGGGCGATGTGGACGAGCGCTTGACCGCTTTAGGGGCCGGGGAGTACGACGCTTTAATCATCGGGGCGGCCAGCCTGCTTAGGCTCGAGCTGCCCAACCGCATTGACCAGCTTATTGATCCGGAGGTGATGCTCCCCGCTCCAGGCCAAGGCGCCCTGGGCCTAGAGGTGCGCCAGGGCGACGACTGGGCCGAGGAACTGGCCTACAGCCTGAACCACCGGGCCTCTTTGGCCCGCGTCACCGCTGAGCGGGCCTTTATGCGCGCGCTGGGGGCGGGCGACCATTGTGCCGCAGCGGCCCTGGCCACGCTGGAGGACGATGGGGCCCTGGTGCTCGAGGGAGTGGTGGCCTCGCCGGACGGCCGTGAGCTGATTCGGGCCGAGATTGAGGGGGAGGCTGAGGAGGCCGCCGAGCTGGGTGAGGAGCTGGCGCAGGACCTGTTGGCCGAAGGTGCGAGGGAGCTTCTAGGGGCGATGCAGGCCCGCTGAAGCTCAAAGGACGGAGAGCCGGAACCGCGCGGCCAGGGCTTGCTGAGCCTGGCGGATGCGTAGAAAGACCTGCCGCAGCACCTGCTCTTCCCGCGGGCTGAGGGAGGACTGGGCCGCCCGATTGGAGGGGGGCTCTCCCCGCTCCAAGGCCCCGAGCTGGTGCTTGAGGCGCAGGTGGGAGAGGAACAAGAAGGCCTCGCTCAGGTCTTCGGCCTCGTCTTTGGGGATGAGCCGGGCTTCTGCGGCGGCCCGCAGGCGCTCCAGGGTGGAGCGGGCCAGGGAGCCGGCCTCGAGGCCGTACACCCGCGCCAGCGCCACAATAGCCGCAATGCCCCCCTTTTTCAGGTTGACCTGCCCCGCCTCCCAGTGAATGCGCCCCAAAAACCCCAGCGGCGGGGTAAAGACCAGGGCCGAGCGGGCCAGGGCGGTGAGGAAGGGTCGGCTCTGGGCGGCCTGACGTAGGAAGCCGTGCAGGGGTTCCAAAGGGAGCCCCCCGGCCACCGCGCGGAAGTCCAGGAAAATCTGGGCCTCCAGTAGGGCGTCCCCCTCGGGGGCCTCGAGCCAGGCCCGGAACCGGGCTGCCCACTCCGGGAGCGCAAAGCTCCAGCGGTCGGCCATGTAGCCCCCCGGGCAAGGGGGAAACCCAGCCTCAGAAAGCCCCTCCAGCACCGCCTGGGCCAGGGCCTGGAAGTAGCCTTGGGCGCTGGGGTCTTGGTAGACCAGGGCGTTGTCCTGGTCGGTGAGCAGGGCCTGCTCGGTGCGGCCCTCGGAGCCCAGGGCCAGCCAGGCGTAGGGGCGGGGGGGTGGACCCAGGCGGGCCTCGGCCCGGCGCAGCAGGCTGCGGGTGAGGGCGTCGTTCAGCAGGCTTACCTGGCGGGTGATGGCCGGCACGCTAAAGCCGGCGGCCACCATCTGCCGCACGATGGCGTAAAGCTGCTCGCGGTACTCCGCCAGCAGGCCGGCCTCGCCCTGCTCCAGGCGGCGCAACAGGGTCAGCGGGGTCTGCAACCAGCGGCGCAAAAAAAGCCGGTCGGTGAGGAGGCCCACCACCCTATCCCCCTCCAGCAGGGGCAGGTGGTGGATGCCCTGGGCCTCCATGTAGGCCAGGGCCTCGGAGAGGGG
>NZ_QWKZ01000171.1 GCF_003574085.1 Meiothermus luteus
TTGACCCCGGCCCCACCCGGCACGGGGACCAGGGCCACTTTGCCCGCCACCTGGGGGCATTGCTTGGCGTCGTCCAGCTGCGGGAGCATCCACCAGTAGGTGATCATGCTGAAGGCCCCGCCCTGGCACATCACGCGGAACGTATCGTCCAGATTGGCGTTCAGCGCCCCTTTCTGCGCCCCCTGGCGGATGTTGCGCACGTAGAGGGTCAGGGCCCTCTCCCCCTGGGGGCTGCTCAGGGTGACCCGCCAGTTCTTGTCCACGTAGTCCCCGCCCGCAGCGAAGAGGTAGTTGGAGAACTCCATGAAGTTGGGGTCACCCCGCTGCCCCTGCATGGCCGCCCCCGCCACCCCGGCGTTTCGGGCCATAAAAAGGGAAAGGTCCACGTACTCCTGTAGGGTCTTGGGGAGGGCCAAGGCCCTGTTAAACTCCCTCCGGAAGCGGTCCCGCAGGTCCTGCCTGTTCAGGAGGTCCTTGCGGTAGATGAGCCCCATGGCGTAGTTGTACATGGGGATCATGTAGAGGGTGCCCCGGTAGTAGCCCACCAGTTCCAGCATGGAGGGGTAGTAGACGGAGAGGTCAAAACCCGAGGCCTTCACGTAGGGTTCCAGGGGCTCGAGCCACCCCGCCGCCGGGAACTCCCCCGCCCAGAGGAAGTCCACCTCCAGGAAGTCATAGGCGCTTTCCGGGGCCAGGAGCTGGGCCACCAGCTTGTCGTGCATGGCGCTGTACTGCACCTTTTCAAACTCCACCCGGATCCCCGTGGCCCGCTCAAACTCGGGGAGGAGGGCCTCGATGATCCGCGTTTCCGGCACATCCTCCATGAGGGCCCTTAAGACCACCCCCTGGGCCAGGGCGAGGCCCATGACCACCCATCCCATCACCAACCAGCGTTTCATCCCAAACCACCTCCTTCACTTCACCGCCCCCAAGGTGAGGCCCGCCACGAGGTAGCGGTCCACCGTGCGGGCGAGAAGGGCCACGGGAAGGACGGAAAGCACCACCCCGGCCGCCACCTGCGCGAAGAGGACACCCCGTTGCGTCACCAGGGTGGAAAGGGCTACCGGGATGGTCTGGGTTTCCCGCCCCGAGAGGAGGAGGGCGAAGAGGAACTCGTTCCAGGAGAGCAGGAAGCCCAAGACCCCGGCGGCGAAGAGCCCGGGGGCGGAGAGGGGCAGAACCACACGGAAAAACGCCTGCAGGGGGGTAGCCCCGTCCACATAGGCCGCCTCCTCCAGCTCCCGGGGCAAGCCCTGGAAGAAGCCCAAAAGAAGCCAGGTCATGAAGGGGAGGGCAAAGGCCAGGTAGGCGAGGAGCAAGGCCCAAATCGTCCCGGAAAGCCCCAGGGTGCGGAAGAGGGCAAAAAGGGGCAGGGCCAGCACGATGGGGGGGAGCATCTGGGTAGCCAGGACGCCAAAGCGGAGGCCCTCCCCCCCCAGGCGGTGGCGGGCCAGGGCATAGCCCAAGCCGGCGGCGAGGGGAAGGCCCACCAGGACCACGAGGGAGGCCACGAGGAAGCTGTTGCGAAACGCCTTACCGAAAGGGCCTTCCAGGACCCTGAGGAAGTTCTCCAACGTCCAGGGCCCGAAGGCGGGAGGGAGGGCATAGGCGAGCCCCTCGGGGAGCAGGGCGCTCCGGAGGGTCCAGAGGAGGGGGAGGAGGAACGCCAGGCTGAAAACCCATAGGAGGGCGTGGCCCAAGGTTTTTAGAGCCTTAGAAGATCCAGGCACCGCCGTTCACCTCCAGGGCTTCGCCGGTGAGGAAGTCCGAATCGGGGCCCGCCAGGAAGCTCACCGCCTTGGCCACATCCTCCGGGGTTTGCAATCGGCCCAGGGGGGTCTGCCGGAGGTAGTCCCGAAGCACCTCCTCCGGGGTTATCCCCCTGAGCCTCGCCTCCCAAGCCACCTCACGCTCCTGCATGGGCGTGCGCACGAAGCCCGGGTTCACGGCGTTCACCGTGACCCGGTGGGGGGCGAGTTCCTTGGCGGCAGCCTGCACCAGCCCCAAGACGGCGAACTTGCTGGCGGAGTAGTGGGCCAGGAGGGGGGCCGCCTGGCGGGCGGCCATGGAAGCGGTGGCGATGATCTTGCCCCTAAGCTCCCGCCCCGGCATGAGGTCCTGGGCCACCATGGCCCGGGCGAAGGTCTGGAGGGTGAGGAAGGTGCCCTTGGCGTTCACGTTCATGTTGTAGTCCCACTCCTCCTCCGTAAGGTCTAGGAATCGGTTCATGGTGGAAACCCCGGCGTTGGCCACAAGGACGTCCAGCCGGCCATCCTCTCCATATACGCGCTCCCGGGCCTCCTCTAACTCTACCCGGGAGGTGACGTCCAGCCTCAGGTAGGGCATGCCCAAAGCCTCCCCCACCGCCTTGGCCCAGGCCTCCTCCCGGTCAGTGATCCAGACCTTAAACCCATCCTTGACAAGCCTTTCGGCGATGGCGCGTCCAATGCCGCTGCCTGCTCCCGTGACCAGGGCGTTAGGCATACAACCTCCAAAGCTTCGGATAGAAGTCCTTGAGTCGCTCGTAGAGCTCCCGGTAGCGGGCGTAGCCCTCCCGGTAGACGGAGATCCAAGCAGGCTCGGGCGGCGTCACCTCCGCCACCTCCCGCCGCAGGTCGCCGAAGCCCCATAGCCCCGCCGCCACCCCC
>NZ_QWKZ01000172.1 GCF_003574085.1 Meiothermus luteus
GGGTTTAGCAGAGGGGGTAAGGGCCTCCAGGAGTATCACCTCCCCCTCCAGGTGCAGCGCAATCCGGTCGTTGACCCCTAAGCGGCGCTTGGCGTAGTAGGCCGCTAGGCCCTCCAAGCGCCCCTGCTGCCAGTTTATCCGCCCTTCGTAGGTCTCGCCCTCCTCATCCCGCAAGAGCACCTGCTCTTTCCCCTGTAGGTACACCCGCAGCGGTTGGATTAGGTTCATGGTTCCACTATGAAGGCAAGCACTGGTGAGGACGTAGCGCGCGATCATAAGCTTCCCTGGGTCAACCGGCCAACCGCCATGGGCTTCCCGGCGGTAAGCATATAGTACATTTCGTAGGCTACCTGCAGCGTGGTCTCGGCGTCGCCCAAAGCGCGGTGGCGGCCAGCAACCTCTAGGTCAAAGGCCCAGGCCAAGGCATCCAGACCCCGCTTGCGCAGGGCGGGCAGGGCCTTGCGCGCCCAGTCCATCGTGTCCACCACCGGGTTGTCCAGCCTGTAGCCCAACCGTCTCAACCGGGGATGCAAAAACCCCAGGTCAAAGGGCGCGTTCTGAATGATCAGGGTAGCCCCCTGGAGCATAGGCCAGGCCTCCTGCAACACCGCGTACACGTCTGGAGCGTTCTGCACATCCGCGTCGCGAATCCCGGTGAGCCGGCTGATGAAGGGGGGAATGGGCCCACCGGGGTTCACCAGCCGCTGGAAAACCACGCGCTGAGCGTTTTCCAAGCGAATCAAGGCCAGCTCAATGACCTCGCTTCTCTCCGGGGAAAGCCCGGTGGTCTCCACATCCAGCACCACCACCGGCTCCCCCCGGGGAGGAAACCCGTAGCTCCACTCCCAAAGCCCCACTCTTCCCCCTCGGCGCTCAAACCGACCGTCCAGCAGGTCGTCCAGCAGGCCCTGGGTCCAGCTACCCCGCGGCAGCCCGGGGGCCACCAGCACCTCGGCCAGCACAGGCTCGGCTTGAGGCAGGCCAAGACCGCGAAGGTGGCGGGCCAAGCGGGTGGAAAGGCGGTAGTGGGTGGGGCTCATCAAACTGCTCCGTGGAGCTTTGTACAGCGTCTTGGAGGGAGTATACCCCAGCCCACAGACCCATGACAAAGCGCCACAGGGCTTAACGTCTTAACGTTGCAGCTAAGGGAGGGCCTGCCGGGCGAACTGGCCCCCGGTGGCCTCCTCAAAGGCCTGCGCCAGGCTAAAGAGGAGCTCGTCTCGCAAAGGCGGCGCCACGAGCTGCAGCCCCACTGGAAGCGCCCCCTCAAACCCCGCGGGCAGGCTCATCGCAGGCAGGCCCACCAGGTTGACTGCCACGGTGTCCACATCGGCCAGGTACATCGCCAGGGGGTCCCCGGTCTTCTCACCCAGGCGGAAGGCCGGCGTGGGGCTGGTGGGGGTAAGGAGCAGATCGGCCTGGGCAAAGGCCGCCTCCATATCCGCCTTCAGCCGGGCTCGAGCCCGCAGGGCCCTACCATAGTAGGCGGCGTAGTACCCTGCGGAGAGCACAAAGGTTCCCATCAAGATGCGGCGCCTGGCCTCTGGGCCAAAACCCTTCTCCCGGGTGCGCATCATGGTCTCCACGCTGTCCTCCCCAGGCACCCGCAGGCCGTAAAGGGTCCCGTCGTAGCGGGCCAGGTTGGAGCTTATCTCGGCGGTGTTGACGATGTAATAGGCGGCCAGGGCGTACCTCAAGGTGGGCACGCTCACCTCCACAAAGCGCACCCCTCGCCCTTCCATGACCGCCCGGAAACGCTCCAGGGCCTCCAGCACCCCAGGGGAATTGCCCTCCGCCAGCGCCTCCTTGATCACCCCAACGGTAAGCCCCCCCACAGGGGCCCCCAAGGCCTGAGCGAAGCGGGGCTCGGCCTCCAGGCTGGTGCTGTCGCGGGGGTCGGGGCCGCTCACCACATCGGTAAGGAGGGCCAGGTCGGCCACCGTGCGGGCTAGGGTGCCCACCTGGTCAAGGCTGCTGGCCGTGGCCACCACCCCGTAGCGGGAGATGCGCCCGTAGGTGGGCTTGAAGCCGTAAACGCCGCAGAAGGCCGCCGGCTGGCGCACGCTGCCCCCGGTATCGGTACCCAGGGCCACCGGCGCAAGGTCTGCGGCCACCGCAGCCGCTGAGCCCCCCGAGGTGCCCCCCGGAACCCGCTCCGGGTCCCAAGGGTTCCGGGTAGGGCCGAAGGCCGAGTACTCGGTGGAGGAGCCCATGGCGAACTCATCCATGTTGGTCTTGCCCAGCACCACCGCCCCCGCCTGGCGCAACCGCTCCACGACCGTGGCGTCGTAAGGGGGAACAAAGGAGGCCAGCACCCTCGAGGCGCAGGTGGTCTCCAGGCCGCGGGTACAGATGTTGTCCTTGAGGGCTACCGGAACCCCTGCCAGGGGCAAGGCCTCCCCCGCCGCAAGGCGCCCCTCCACCCGGCGGGCCTCCTCGAGGGCCCGGGGGTTCAGGCGAATGAAGGCGTGGAGTTGGGGCTCAAGCCGCTCAACACGGGCCAGATAGGCCGCTAAAACCTCACTAGGGGTGGTTTCTCCAGAGCGGACCCGCTTTGCAATCTCCTGCGCCAGCATACGGCCCCCATGATATAAGGAATCGGCCTCATCCACCCCGCCAAGGCCCCTGGGCGAACCAGCCCCGCACC
>NZ_QWKZ01000173.1 GCF_003574085.1 Meiothermus luteus
GGGTGGGGTCTAGGGGGCCGGAGAGGAGGGCGGAGAGGAAGAGGGCCAGGTTGGTGCGCGCGGGTTTCCTGAGGGACCGGAAGACCGTGTGGACCCAGGTTGTGGTAGCCTGCAGGAGGGGGGTTTTGGTTCGCATACCTTACCAACCCCCCTCCTTATTTCCGCCTGTCAAGTCCCTACGGAACAAAGTGATGAGAGGTCAGGGCTCCCGGGGATTGACAGGGCCTTTTCGCTCTGTTAGCCTATGGAGCGCTTGGGCGCGTAGCTCAGTTGGATAGAGCGACTGACTACGGATCAGTAGGTCGTGGGTTCGAATCCTGCCGCGCCCGCCAGTGTGCCAGGGTGAAGGCCCTGGTTTTGTGTTTGCAGGGCATGGCCTAAGCTATACTTAGGTGCTATGGCGTCCTCGGCCTCTAAAATCCCCCTCCTCTCTTTAGCCCCCGAGGAGCTTCCCGGGGAGGGTTTTCGCAGGCGGCAAATCGCGGCCTGGCTGTACCAGAAGGGGGCTCGAGCCTGGGAGGCCATGACCAACCTACCTAAATCCCTCCGGGCCGAACTAGCTGAGCAGTACCGCATCACGGAGTTTTCTGCGGTGGAGGCCTACCCCAGCCAGGACGGCTCGGTCAAATACCTATACACCCTGCTGGACGGCCAGAGGACCGAGGCGGTCTACATGCCCTATCCTAACCGCAAGACCCTCTGCATCTCCAGCATGGTGGGCTGCCCTGCAGGATGCACCTTCTGCGCCACAGGGCGGATGGGCTTTGGGCGCAACCTGAGCGCGGCCGAGATTCTGGACCAGATTCTGTACGCCGCCCACCACCAAGGCCACCCCCCCCGCGAGGTGCGCAATGTGGTGCTGATGGGCATGGGGGAGCCTCTTTTGAACACCCAAAATGTCTTTGCGGCCATCCAACGGATGCTGCACCCGGAGGGGCTGGCCATGAGCCCCCGCCGCATCACCCTCTCCACGGTGGGCATCCCCAAGGGCATCTACAAGCTGGCTGACTCGGGGCTGGGGGTTCGGCTGGCCCTCTCGCTCCACGCTCCCGACGACGAGACCCGCCAGCAAATCATCCCCACCGCCCACCGCTACCGCATCACCGAAATTATGGAGGCCGTGCGCTACTACTACGCGAAGACCCGCCGCCGGGTTACCCTCGAGTACACCCTGCTCAAGGGGCTGAACGACCACGAGTGGCAAGCCAAGGCCCTGGCCCAGCAGTTCCAGGGAATAAGCGTCCACATCAACCTCATCCCCTGGAACCCCTGGCCTGGGGCGCCCCACCAGGGCACCCCTAGAGCCGGCATCCTGCGCTTCAAGGCAGCGCTGGAGGCCCAGGGGCTTCCCACCTCGGTGCGCTTCAGCCGGGGAAGGGACGTAGGGGCGGCCTGCGGGCAGCTATCCTTGCAGCAGCCGGCCTGAGGAAGGCTAATACAATGGGCAGCATGAAGCGAAGCGCGATCCTGGTAGGGGCTGGCCTGCTGGGGCTGCTGGCCGTGGGGGCCTACCTGCTCTTGGGGCGGCAGGGCGGCCCCCAAGGGACGGGAACCCTTTGCACCACCCCCCCCGCCGCGGCCGCCGGCCTGACCAACGAGGCCATCCTCGCCCTCCGCATAGAAGACCTCAAGGAAGGCCAAGGGCCCCAGGCCATCACCTCCAACACTGTTCGGGTGCACTACATCGGCCGGCTGGTGGACGGGAAGGAGTTTGACTCCTCCTGCCGGCCCGGCCGCGGCCCCTTTGAGTTCACCCTGGGGGCGGGCCAGGTGATCCCCGGTTGGGATTCCGGCATCGTGGGGATGCGGGTAGGGGGCCAGCGCCGCTTAATCATCCCCGCCCACCTGGCCTACGGCGAGCGCAGCCCCAGCCCCGAGATACCCCCCGGCGCGGCGTTGGTGTTTGACGTGGAGCTGCTTGAAATCAAGTAGGCCTGTGCAAAACCTGGGCCCATATACTGGTTTGGGATGCGGTTCGTGGTGCTAAGCGGACAGAGCGGGGCCGGGCTGACCTCAGCCCGGATGGCCCTGGAGGACCTGGGCTACTTCTCGGTAGACAACCTGCCACCCCAGCTCTGGGGTGAGCTGCTCAGAACCGTGGAGGCCCAGGGCATCCACCGGGTGGCGACGGTCTTAGACATACGGGCTCGAGGCTTCCTCACCGGGGTGGAGGCCATCTTCCAGGAGCT
The DNA here is from genome assembly GCF_003574085.1 of Meiothermus luteus. GTDB lineage: Bacteria > Deinococcota > Deinococci > Deinococcales > Thermaceae > Meiothermus > Meiothermus luteus. Next base: position 2,190 of record NZ_QWKZ01000173.1, read on the forward strand.
CAAACCCTTCATCGTCTACCTCGAGGCCAGGTCGGATGTTCTGCTCAGGCGCTACAACCTCTCCCGCCGGCTGCACCCTTTGGGGATGGGCAACCTGCTGCGGGAAATTGAGGAGGAGCGGCAGGCCCTGCTGCCCTTGCGCGACCGGGCCGACCTAGTTCTAGACACCTCCGAGCGTACCCCCCGTCAGCTCAAGGAGGCCCTCGAGGCGGCCTTGGGAGAGGAGGAGGGCTTCTTACTGCGGATACTCTCCTTCGGCTTCAAATGGGGCCCTCCCCAGGACGCCGACCTGGTGCTTGACGTGCGCTCCCTGCCCAACCCCCATTATGACCCGGTGCTCAAGTCGCGCCCCGGCACCGACCCCGAGGTAGCCGCCTACGTCTTCTCGGAGAAGCGGAACGAAACCTTCTACCGCACCCTCCTCACCGCCATCGGCCTCTCGGCGGAGGGGGCC
>NZ_QWKZ01000174.1 GCF_003574085.1 Meiothermus luteus
CCCGGAAGCTGCCGGGGCTGGACTTGCGCGGAATGGGCAAGGCGTATCTGGCGTGTAGCCCTACTCAGCTACCGAACGGAAGCTACCACTGGGAAGTACCCCTGCTGCCCCCGGCTGAACTGCCCCTGCCCCCAGAGGGGCTGCTAGCCCGTCTGTTGCCTGAGCCCCCACCCCCACCGCCTGAGTACCAGCCCGTGAACTTCCGGGGCTTGAGGGGTGACAGGCTGACCCGCCGCCTGGAAGGGCTCTTGCGCTGGGCCTGTGAGCGGGTAGCCACTACCCCCGAGGGGCAACGCCATAACACCCTGCTCAGTTACGCCCGGCTGATAGGCGGCTATGTCCACCTGGGGCTGGACCCTGAGCAGGCCACCCGCGCCCTGACTGCGGCTGGGGTGCAGGCCGGGCTACCCCACCCCGAGGCTGAGGCCACCGCACGGGACGGGTTGAAGTACGGGCTGAGTGCGCCGCTCGAGTTGCCCGCTGATGGGGGGGGCAGGGTAAGCGCCGGGCAAAAGAGCACCCCCGAGGTGCGACCCGAGGAGGTATGGCCCGAGCCGGAACCGCTAGACACCGCCGCCAAGCTCAAGCCCTGGCCCACCGGTACGCTGCTGCCGCCGGATATTGAAGACTTCGGCCTGGTGTTCGCGGAACGGTTGTGCGTTGACCCTGGCCCGGTGCTGGTGGCGATGCTCGCCGCCCTCACCGCCGTGACCAATGGGCGGCTGTGGATTGAACCCGACCGGGATAACCCCACCTGGCGGGAACCCACCGCGCTGTGGCTTGCGGTGGTGATGGGGGTGTCCACGGGAAAGACCCCCATCCTCAAGACCGCGTTACAACCCGCCTGGGAGATCGAGAAGGAGTTGCGGAAGGAGCACGAGGAAGAGATGACCAAATACGAGGCCGAGCTTGCCCGCTGGGAGGCTGCCAAGCGTTCGGAGCGCGGCCCCAAACCTAAGCGCCCCACCCCCAAGCGCTTGCTGGCACAGGACGCTACCCGTGAAGCCCTGGCTGACCTTCTGGGAAATAACCCCGGCATTCTCGCGTATCACGACGAGCTCAAAGGATTGTTTGCGGAGTGGAACCGCGAAGACAAAAAACAAGACCGCGCTTTCTACCTGGCAAGCTACAGTGCGACCCCGACCCCGGTTGACCGGGTGGTACGGGGCTCCATGTTCGTCGAGAAGCCGGTTCTGTCCCTGCTCGGGTTTATCCAATATGGCCCCTTTCGGGAGCGGGTATTGGAGGCTCAAAGCGGGGACGGTAACGGAGCGGACGGCCTGCTACAGCGCTTCATCGTGGTCACGGCTCACGAACGACCCTGGCAAGACGACCGCCCGGCTATCGAGGCCGAGGTATGCACCCGCTACCACAACCTGGTGACCCGAGTCTGGGACATCTTGCGGGTAGGGGGAGAAAGGACGCTACACCTCGACCCCGAGGCCCAAGCGCTCTGGTATCAGTGGGAAAACTCGACCCAACGCGAGATGCGTAACCCCGACCAACCTGAAGCGTGGAAGGCTTTACTGGGGAAGCGCATGGGACTCACCGCCCGGCTCGCGGCTGTCCTCGCTGCTGCGTGGGAGGAATATGGCCCGGTGAGCGCTACTACCCTCAAGCGAGCTATCGCCCTGGTGAGGTGGTTAGAGCCTCACGCCCGGCGTATCTGGCACCGGGCGCTATCCGGCAACGATGAGCCGATAGTCAAACTGGCCCGCAAACTCCAAAGCGGGATGCTGGAGGTTGCGGGTAAGCGGTTGGAAGTCTTCACCGAGCGGGATATCACCCGCAACCAGGTAGGGGGGATTGCCCTGGTGGGGGAGGCCCGCCGGGTGCTAGCCGCCCTGGTAGAGGCTGGCTGGCTAATCCAGGACGGCAAGACCTACCGAATCAACCCACGGGTGAAGGAGGTGGGGAGTGTTTGACCTCGAGGACTTGCTAGCGGATTTGAGCAAACACAACACCCCCCCTACCCGCAAACCCGCAAACCCTCAAGAAACCGCGTCCAGGACGATAGAAGAGGTTGCGGGTAGTGAACCCGCAACCCACCCGCAAGCACCCGCAACCCACCCGCAAACGCCCGCAACCTCTACCCCCCTTGCGGGTGACTTGCGGGTTATGCGGGTTGATGCGGGTAACCTACCCGCACACGATAACGCCGTACAGGACGAGGAAAAACCCAACCTTGCGGGTTTGCGGGTTGGGGGAGTATTTGCTCAGCAACAACCAACCCGCGACCCCGACCCCTCGGGGTGTCCCACCCACTGGCAACGGGTACCAGAGTTGCCCCCTCGAGGCTCGAGGGTGGTTATGGCGGACGGTTCGGGGTTCGGGAACCTGTACCGCTTCAAGGTCGAGGGGGTGTGGTACTTGCTAAAGTTCCTCCCCCCCTTCGATGGCACGGTGTCTGTGACCGACCAGCGGGGCAGGGTGCGGGTGCTGGCTTCCCTCGAGGAGGCCGCAAGCTGGCTGGCTTGGTTGGCACAAGCGGATGAGGGGGTGGTAGTGATATGACCCGCTACCCCCACCTACCCCCCGCTGTACTACGACTGCTCGAGGCTGGCCCCTGGGAAGGAACCCCCACCTCGCTATACTCCGACCTCGAG
>NZ_QWKZ01000175.1 GCF_003574085.1 Meiothermus luteus
GATGAAGACGGGGCTTAGGGGAGGGTACTTGGCGGAGCGGAAGCCGAAGACGGCGATGGTGCGGGCGTTCTTGGAGCTTTTGGCCTATGGCCTCAGGGTTCTCTTTTCCCTCCTCCGGGGTACAAGGCGATTTACTAGGCAAGCCCGGTTCAGCTTGACACCCATTCTCTCAGCCGCTATTATCCTATTGCCCGTTCGGACGGCTCCGGTACAGGGCGCACGCTCCGGTGGTGTAGCTGGTCAACATACCCGCCTGTCACGCGGGAGATCGCGGGTTCAAGTCCCGTCCGGAGCGCCATCCTTGCCAAGGTAGCTCAGTCGGTAGAGCATGCGACTGAAAATCGCAGTGTCGGCGGTTCGATTCCGCCCCTTGGCACCAATCCAGGACGAAGAAAACCGGGGTAGCACAAACCCCGGTTCTTCGTTTTTACGGTGATTCTACGGTTTATGGGTTCAGGCTTGCGCCCTGGGCTGGAGCAAGTCCTCCATGTCCAGTACCCAGCCTTGCCGCTCGTGCTGGAGCAGGTGACGATACACCCCCAGGGTGATATTGGGGTTGCTGTGACCCATCCGCTCGGATACGAGCTCGAGGGGAGCGCCATTAGCCAGCAGGTGGGAACCGTAGCTGTGGCGAAGGTCATGTACCCGGACGTGAGGGATTCCCAGCCTTGCCACGATACGGCGAAGCGCCCAACTGGGGGCATGGGGGTTTAGGGGCTTGCTGGGGTCGTCTCCGGGGAACACCCACATCTCAGCCGGTGGGTACTCTCCCAGCTTCTCCCTCCACCAGTCCCGGTAAGCCCTCAGCCGCTCGAGGGTTGCCCTGGGGATGGGTATGGTTCGAGCGCTCGAGTGGGTCTTGGGCTTGGTCAGCACCGGCTTCCCCCCCGACTCGCTCCACACCCGTTGAACCTCGATGGTTCCGGTTTCCAGGTCAATATCTCCCCACTGCAAGCCCAGGGCCTCACCCCGGCGTAGTCCACAGTTCAGCATCAGGCGCAAGGCAAGGGCGGTTCTGGGGTCACTGTGGGCGTCCAGGGCGGTGAGCAGGGCTTGCACCTCGTGGAGCTCGAGGGCCCTCCCCGCTTTGGTCTTGGCCTGGTCGCGGGGGGCCTTGATCTTCACCGGCTCTACCGGGTTGCGGTGGATGAGCTCCATGTCCAGGGCATCCCGGCATACCTGCCAGAGTCTTTGCCTGACCTGCCTTACGGTGCGAAGGCTGTAGCGCTTGCCCAGGTCATCCAGCACTGACCGGATGTGGGAAGGGGTGACTTTCTGCAAGGGCAGGCTACCCAGGGGGTCGCGGGCCTGGGGGTTCTTGACGCCGGGTAGGGCATAGCCCAGCTCTTGCTTGTAGAGTTCTACCGTCCTGGGCCTGACCTCCCGCTCTTTGCGCTCGAGCCAGCGTATGGCCCAGTCCTTCAGGGTGACGCTCGAGGGGTTGGCAAGCAGGCCCTTGTGATAGAGCGTAGCCTGTTCTGCCAGCCATGCCTCAGCCTCTTTGCGGGTCTTGTGGTAGCCGCGCACCCGGAGGGGCTTACCTTCAGCATCAAAGCCCAGGTTCAGTTCGGCGCACCAGCGGCCAGAGCCTTTGTGGTAGTAGGTTGTTCCTGAACCCTTACCGCGCTTTCTAGGCATGGCTACCTCCCTTGCAGGGCCTCCACCCCGGCCATGAAGACCTCCCCGCGCTCCTGGGGGGTCATCTCCAGCAGGCGTTTCGCCCACGGCTCGTGCAGTCGGACGCGCACCAGCACACTTCTCTCCCCCGGCTTCAAGGGCGTGTTGAGCCCTAGCTGCTTGAGCCGGACTTCCTTGGGCTGTCTAACCCGGTGTAGGTTCTGTCCTCTTGGCATACACAACCACTTTATCACTGTGTTCTCAATGGTCAAAGTGCGCTTATGGTTATAAACGAACATTTTGCTGGTGCTGTTTCACGGCAGAAGGGGTCAGGGTCACGGCGCAGGCTGGGTGTAGTTTCATGCCGTCCATTCAAAACTTGAACGTCAGTTTTTCATAGCGACAAATTCTGACACTATCCCAAAGGCCATACGGTGGATACCTCCACCTCTCCCCGGTAGATACGCACCTCGCGGGGTTGTGGGTATTGTGCCGCCCATTCCCTCAGCACCAGGGGTAGCCAGGAAGCGGGGACGGTGCGGCTGATCCGGCTCACCCCCAGGTCGAAGGCCAGGGTGTAGTAGGACTCACCCGCCTCGAGCAGAGCGGGCAGGGCCTCGAGCAGAGCGGGCCAGGTGGGGAAGCTCCAAAACGCGTCGGTATGCGGCGGAATCGTTGCGCTATGTTTCGGTTCGCTTGCACCCTTCAACCCGTTAGCCACCCGTGCCAGCCGCAATACCCGGCGCTCCCCGGTGTGGTGGAAGTCCACCTGGATGCCGTGCTCTAGGGCGTGGTGCTTGAGCCACAGGCTCAGGCTCACCGGGTTAGCGGGCCAGGGCTCTACCCGGTGGGCCTCGAGGTCGGAGTATAGCGAGGTGGGGGTTCCTTCCCAGGGGCCAGCCTCGAGCAGTCGTAGTACAGCGGGGGGTAGGTGGGGGTAGCGGGTCATATCACTACCACCCCCTCATCCGCTTGTGCCA
>NZ_QWKZ01000176.1 GCF_003574085.1 Meiothermus luteus
CCCCCGGCACCGCGGCGTGGGCGTCAATCACCGCCACCGCCACCGGGGTGCCCGCGGGGAGGCCCTCGGTGGCCCACCCGGGCCTGAGCCCCCCGGCCTGCTGCCCCACCGGGTGGGGTGGGGCCAGCCGCTCGAGCCAGCCCACCAGGGCCGGCTCCAGCGCCGCCAGGGCCTCCGGCGTGGGGTAGCCCGTGGGCTGCCAGTGGGCCTTGTAGCCGGCCTGGCAGGCCGAGCGCACCTCGGCCCCGCAAAGCTGCCAGACCAACCAGTCCCCCACCTCAATCCAGCGGGCGGTGGCCTCCCAGACCCGGGGGGCCTCGGCCAGCACCTCCCAGGCCTTGGCCAGCGACCACTCCGCGCTGGTTTTGCCGCCGTACATCTGCAAAAACGGGGGGGCGGTCCGGTTGATGGCCTGGGCGTAGGGCTCGGCGGCGTGGTGCTTCCAGAGCTTCAGGTAGGCGTGGGGTTCGTCGGCGAAGGCCTCCTTGAGGGCCAAGGGGGTTCCCTCGGCGTCGGTGGGGAGGGGGCTCGAGGCGGTGGTGTCCAGGCCGATGCCCACCACTTCTCCGTGCCGCAGGGCCTCGGCCCCCATCCGCACCAGGAGCCGCCGGGTCACCTCTAGGTAGTCCCCCGGATGGTGCAGGGCGTACAGCGGGGGCAGGAGGCGGCCCGAGGGCAGGGCCCGCTCCAGCACCCCGTGGGGGTAGGGCTCCACCGCCGTGGCCAGCTCGGCGCCGCTTTCCAGCTCAATCAGCACCGCCCGGGCCGACTCGGTGCCGTAGTCCAGTCCCAGCGCCAGGGGTTTCATGCAGCCAGACCTCCAGATAATGGTCACGTGACCATTAGGGCTCAGATGAACAAGGTGAGGGTTTATGTTGGCCTCGCCCGCTTTATGGTCTCGTGTCCATTAGGATAGATACCCTCCTCACTTCCTGTCAAGCCCCTTCTGGTTAAAATGGTCACGTGCCCAGCATCCTGGACGTCGCCAAACGCGCAGGGGTCGCCCCCACCACCGCCAAGCGGGCCATCAACGAGCCCCACCTGCTGGCCCCGGCCACCCTCGAGCGAGTGCGCAAGGCCATTGAGGAGCTCGGCTACGAGCCCGACCAGGTGGCCGGCGGGCTGCGGCGGGGCCGCACCCGCACCCTGGGGCTGATGGTGGGCAACATCATCGAGCCCTTCTTCGCCAGCCTGACCCGCAGCGTGGCCCGGGAGGCCCGGGCCCGCGGCTACGCCCTGATGGTCGCCGACAGCGAGTACGACTCGAGCCTCGAGCTGCAAAACCTGCGGCTCTTCCGCGGCCAGCGGGTAAGCGGCCTGATCATCCGCTCGGCCTTTGGCTCGCCCAACCTTGACTACCTCAAGCAGATGCAGGCCCGGGGCACCTACATTCTCGAGATCGACCACTTCTACCCCGATAGCCCCTTCAGCTACGTCATGCTGGACGGGCGGCAGTGCGTGTTTGAGGGGGTGCGCTACCTGTATGAGCTGGGCCACCGGCGGATTGCCACCCTGGGCGACTACCACCCCGTCCTCACCCCCGACGAGCGCTCGAGGGTCTTCCCCGAGGCCATGCAGGCGGTGGGCCTTTCGCCCAACCCGGCCTACCAGCGGGTCATTGAGCGCAGCGAGGAGGCGGCCTACCAGCTCACCCTGGAGCTGATGCGCCTGCCCGAGCCCCCCACCGCCCTCTTCTCCCTTACCGGCAGCGAGGCCGCGGGGGCCTTTAGGGCCCTGAGGGAACTGGGCCTGCGCATTCCCCAGGACGTCTCCCTCCTCACCTTTGACAACTACTCCTGGACTTCCTTGGTCACCCCGCCCCTGGATGTGATTGAGCAGCCGGTGGAGGAGATGGGCCGGGCGGCGGTGGAAATCGTCCTGGACGCGGTGGAACACCAGACCCTGGACAAGGTAGTGCGGCGGCGCTTCCCCGGGCGACTTATCCGGCGGGGAAGCTGTGCTCCGCCGGGGGGATAGAATCACCGCATGGCGGTTCGTCTGGAAGATGTGTTGGAAGCTCGTGAGCTCCTCCAAGGGGTGGTGGCCCCTACCCCCGTGCTGCCCGATCCTTTGGCCTCGGAGGACCTAGGGGCGCGGGTTTACGTGAAGGCCGAGTGCCTCCAGAAGAGCGGTTCCTTCAAGATTCGTGGGGCCTACCATAAAATCGCCCGCCTCAGCCCGGAGGAAAAGGCCCGCGGGGTCATCGCCCCTTCGGCGGGGAACCACGCCCAGGGGGTGGCCCTGGCCGCTTCCATGCAGGGCATCCGGGCGGTAATCGTGATGCCCCAGCACGCTCCCCTGACCAAGGTGGTGGCCACCCGCCGGCTGGGGGCCGAGGTGGTCCTATGGGGAGCCAGCTTTGACGACGCGGTGGCCCACGCCCACGAGCTGCAGCAGCGCCATGGCTACACCTACGTGCACGCCTTTGACGACGAGAAGGTCATCGCGGGGCAGGGCACCATCGGCCTCGAGCTTCTGGAGGCCCTGCCCGAGCTGGACGTGCTGGTGGTGCCCATTGGGGGAGGGGGATTGGTGGGGGG
>NZ_QWKZ01000177.1 GCF_003574085.1 Meiothermus luteus
CCCGTGCAGGACCCCGCCCCGGAGGCCCCCGAACTGTGCTACCTCGTCGAGGGCATGGACTGCGCCGACTGCGCCAACAAGATCGAGGCCCTGGTGAACCGCACCCCCGGAGCGTCTAACCCCCGCGTGGCCTTCACCACGCAGGTGCTGCGGCTCAACCTGGACGAGTCGGTCACGCCGAGGGAAAGCCTGGAGGCCAGGATACGCTCCCTGGGCTATAAGCCCACCCTGCGGGTCCCGGACGGTACCAAAAGCCATACCCACCCGGAAGAGGCCGCCCATCACCCTGACCGGGGTGAGGCTAGGGCCCAGGACGGCGAACACGTCCACGAGCTGGAGGACAAGCCCTGGCACGCCACCCGCCAAGGGCGCGAGGTGATCACTACCGGCGTATTGCTGGTGGCGGCCCTCGTCTTCGGCTTTATCGAGCCGCAGCTTTCACGCTGGGGCTACATCGCTGCCACCCTGATCGGGGTCTGGCCGCTGGCCCGCAAGGCCTGGGCCGGGGTGAGGCTGGGCAACCCCTTCAGCATCAACACCCTGGTCACCATCGCTGCCATCGGCGCGGTCGTGATCGGCGAGGCCCCCGAGGCCGCGGTGGTGGTGTTCCTGTTTGCGGTGGGCGAGCTGCTGGAAGGCATCGCCGCCGGAAGGGCCAGAGCAGGGATCAAAGCCCTGGCCGCCTTGGCCCCCAAGACCGCCTTCCTCCTCGAGGGGGAAGGGGAGGACATCCGTACCCGCGAGGTCCCCGCCAGTAGCCTGCGGGTCGGGCAGGTGGTGCAGGTGCGCCCAGGCGGGCGGGTCCCCGCCGACGGCACCATCCTGAGCGGGTTCTCGGCCCTGGACGACTCGCCGGTGACCGGAGAATCGGTGCCGGTCAGCAAGGGCCCCGGTGACCGCGTGTTTGCTGGCTCCATCAACACCGACGGGGTGCTCACCGTGCGGGTGGACAAGGACCCCTCCGACAACACCATTGCCCGCATCATCCACCTCGTCGAGGAGGCCCAGGGGTCCAAAGCCCCCACCGCCCGCTTCATCGACCGCTTCAGCCGCTACTACACCCCTGGGGTCCTGGCGATCGCGACCTTGATCGCGGTGGTGCCCCCCCTGTTCCTGGGCGGAGCCTGGCACGAGTGGCTCTACAAGGCGCTGGCGCTATTGCTCATCGGCTGCCCCTGCGCGCTGGTGCTCTCGGTGCCGGCGGCCATCACCTCGGCCATCTCGGCGGGGGCGCGGCGGGGCCTGCTGATCAAGGGGGGCGCGGTGCTGGAGACCCTCGCCCGCGTCCGCACCGTCGCCTTCGACAAGACCGGCACCCTCACCGAGGGGCGGCCCCGGGTGACCGATGTGGTTGCTCTGGAAGGCTCCGAGGCCGAACTGCTGGGCCTCGCCGCTGCGGTCGAACAGGGCTCCTCCCACCCCCTGGCCAAAGCCATCGTGGAGAAGGCCGACGAGGTGGGGGCCACGCTGCCCCCTTCCAGCGACCAGCAGGCCGTCCAGGGCAAGGGGGCACAAGCCATGGTGCAGGGCCGAACCCTGGTGGTCGGCTCGCCCAGGTACGCAGCCGAACTCGCTCCCCTGGCCGCAGAGGTAGCCGGGCAGATCGAGGCGATGGAACTCCAGGGCAAGACCGTGGTGGTGCTGCTGAACCCGCCCACCCCGCTGGGCCTCATCGCCCTGCGGGACGAGCCGCGGCCCGACGCCCGCAAGGCGGTGCAGGCGCTGCACCGCATGGGTATCCAGACCGTGATGCTCACCGGCGACAACCGCCGCACCGCCGAGGCCGTGGCCCGCCAGCTGGGCATAGACACAGTAATCGCCGAGGTTTTACCCGAGGACAAAGCGGCTAAGGTGAAAGAGCTCCAGGCCCAGGGGCGCAAGGTGGCGATGGTGGGCGACGGCATCAACGACGCGCCCGCCCTGGCCTGGGCCGACGTGGGCATCGCCATGGGAGGGGGCACCGACGTGGCCCTCGAGACCGCCGACGCCGCCGTGCTGCGGGGCTCGGTGCGGGGGGTAGCCGAGCTGGTGCGGCTCTCGCGGGACACGATGCGGGTCGTGGCACAGAACATCGCCTTCGCGCTGGGCCTGAAGGCGGTGTTCCTGGCCACCACGCTGCTGGGCATCACCGGTTTGTGGCCCGCCGTCCTGGCCGACACCGGGGCCACCGCGCTGGTCACGCTGAACTCGCTGCGGCTGCTGCGCTTCCGCTAGCCGCCCGCGGCCTGTGGCCTGTGGCATACTCGAGACGAGGTTATCGCGATGCCGACCGCTTTAGACCGAGCCGCCGCCTGCGAGGAGCGGGGCATCCACCCCGAAGCCCTCGAGACGGCCCGCCGGGCCGTGCCCGACGAGGCGCGCGTGGCGCGGGCGAGCAGCCTGCTCAAGCAGACTTGACCGTTATTCAGGGTTGAGGCTAGATAGAGGCATGAACTTACGCGAAGCCTTAGCCTCATTGGACGATCCACGCTACCAGAACCGGCGCTATCCGCTGTGGGGGGTGGTGGCATTGGTG
>NZ_QWKZ01000178.1 GCF_003574085.1 Meiothermus luteus
CCTCCCACCACTCCGCCAGGGCCAGGGCCATGCTCCTCTGGGGCTCCTCCCCCGGCGGGGGTGGGGCCTCCCCCTTCAGGTAGGCCTCCGCCCAGGCGTGGAAGCTCCCGCCCCGGCCCGCCGCCCTCTGGGCCGCCTTTCGGTGGGCCTGGGCCGCCCCGTCCAGGACGCGCCTCGCCTCCTCCTCGGTGAGGACCAGCCCGGGGACCAGCTCCCCCTTCAGGTACTCCACCACCTGGCGCACCGCCCACTCGTGGAGGTTCTTGTTCAGGAGCCCGGTGATTTGCGTCACGGAGGGGACGGGCTGCCAGTTCTCCCCGTCCCGGGAGGCCTCGTAGCCGCCCCCGTTCCTGCGGTAGCGGAGCCGCCAGCCGCTGGGGTGGTCCTTGAACAGCCAGTCTTGATACATGGGCCCTCCTTGGGCTCACTTCCAGGATACGGGGAAAAGTGAAGTACGAGCCTTAGGCTAGCCCCCGCTAGGGGGCCTCTGGGCAGGCCTCCCAAGGCCTAGGGGCCAGGAGGGGAAACGAGGATGAGGCCGTCCTTCCCCACCGCCACGAACCGACCGCCGCCGTAGGCGACGCCGTGGAGACCCCACATGGTCCCCGAGGGCACCTCCTTCCAGGTCAAGCCGTCGGTGGAGGTGAGGATGGTGCCCCATTCGCCCACCGCCACAAACCGGCCACCCCCGTAGGCGATGGCGTAGAGGTCCCTTGTGCCCTCCGAGGGCACCCAGGTCAGGCCATCCGTGGAGGTAAGGATGGTACGGGTAATCCCAACCGCCACAAATCGGCCAGCGCCGTAGGCGACGCCACGGAGAAACTGCGTAGTGCCCAGGGATACCGGTTGCCAGTTCAAACCATCTGTGGAGGTGAGGATGGTGCCCTCCTCCCCCACCGCCACAAAGCGGCCGGCGCCGTGGGTGACGGCATAGAGGTGTTGCAAGGATCCCGAGGCCACCTGCTTCCAGGTCAAGCCATCCCGGGAGGTCAAGGTGGAGCCAAAAACCCCCACCGCCACGAACCGACCACCCCCGTAGGTGACGCCAAACAAGACCGCCGAGGCCTCCAAGGGCACCTGCTCCCAGATCAGGCCATCGCTCGAGATGAGAAGGATGTCACTCCCCACCGCCACGAATCGGCCCTCACCGTAGGTTACGCCAGTGAGCAACTCCGTGGTTCCCGAACTCGCCCGTTGCCATCGGAGGCCGTCCGGGGAGGTGAGGAGGGTGCCCACACCCCCCACTGCCGTGAAACGCCCGTTGCCGTACGCGGCGCCATTGAGGTCCTCCGTGGCCCCCAAGCGCACCACCTGCCAGCTCAGGTCATCGTTGACGATGACGATGGTGCCGCCTGACCCCACCGCCGCAAACCGATTGCCACCGTAGACAACGCCAAAGAGGGCATTCGTCATCCCTAAGGGCACTTCTTCCCAGGTCAGGCCATCGGTGGAGGTAAGGAGGATTCCCCAGTCCCCCACCACCACGAAACGGCTGCCACTGTGGGCAACGCCTCGCAGGGTGCTCGTAGCTCCCAGGTTGAGCGCTTCCCAGGTTAGGCCGTCCGTGGAGGTCAAGAGGGTGTCCCCGTGCCCCACCGCCACGAACCTACCACCGCCGTAGGCAACGCCAAGAAGCTCTTCCCTCCCTTCGCTTACCCGGTGCCAGCTCAAGCCATTTGGGGAGGCGAGGATGGTGCCCTCCTCCCCCACCGCCACAAAGCGGCCGGCGCCGTAGGTCACGCCAGTGAGGGCATCGTCCGTTCCCGAGGCCACCTCCTCCCAGGTCCGTCCATCCAAAGAAGTCAGGATGGTGCCGCCCTTCCCCACCGCCACAAAACGGCCCCCGCCGTAGGTCACGCCAAGGTAGCATCCATGGGTCCCCGCGCACACGGGTTCCCAGGTCAAGCCGTCCGGAGAGAAGAGGATGGTGCTCTCATCCCCCACCGCCACGAACCGCCCAGCTCCGTAGGTGATGCCAAAAAGATCCCTGAGGGTCCTCGAGTCCGCCCGTTCCCAGGTCAGGCCGTCCCGTGAGGTGAGGATGGTACCCACAGCCCCCACGGCCACGAACCGATCCTTGCCGTAAGCGATACCAACGAGCCCTGCCGAAACCGCTGCCCACACCTCTCCAGCCCCAGGCAGGGGCCATGGCTCGCTCTCGGCCGCCCGCACCCTGAGGACAATAGGGGCCGTGGCCTCTGGCGCCCCCGGGGCTTGGCCCCGCACCGTCAGGGTGTAGGTGCCCTCGGGTACGTAGGCCCCCACCTGAAGGGTCAGGGTGCTGCTGTCTCCCGGAGCGGGGTTGGGGTTGAGGGACCAGGCGATCCCGTCCGGGGCCAGATCCGCGGTCAGGGGAGCATTCCCCTCGAGGGCAAGAGCGATGGGCTCCCCGAGGTTCTGCCGTGTGATTTGGACCGCCAACTGCACTTGGGAACCTGGGGTCACGGTAAGGAGGGGCTGGAGGGTAAAGCCGCCCAGGCCCCCGCCACCCTC
>NZ_QWKZ01000179.1 GCF_003574085.1 Meiothermus luteus
GAGGTTTTTCCTTTCGCGGGAGTAGCTCAGTTGGTAGAGCACAACCTTGCCAAGGTTGGGGTCGCGGGTTCAAGTCCCGTCTCCCGCTCCATCCAACCTACCCCACCCTAAAAGGTGGGGTTTATTTTTGCTCTAACCAGTAGATAAACCGCCTCAGGGCTTCGGCCCCAAGTCTTAGGGAATCTGGTTCAACCCACTCATCGGGGGTGTGGGCGCCGCCTCCTCGGTAAACGCCTAGGGTAAGGGCCGGTATGCCAGCCTCCACGGCCGCAGAAGCGTCGGTGGAGCCGGCGGTGAACTGGGCCTCGAGCCCTATCTCCAAGTAGGCTTGCCGGGCAGCTTCCAGCATGGCTGGAGTAGCGGTCATGCCGGCAGGGCGTTCACCCAGCGCTTGTAGCTCTAGCCGAACCCCGAAACGGCGGGCGGCCTCCATCAGGATTTCCCGAACCTCGGCGGTGAGCTGAGCCAGTGTGCTGGCTTCCAGGGCCCGCAGGTCGAGCTCGAGCCCTACCTCCCCTGGAATGGCATTGATGGCTTCCCCACCCCACAGCCGCCCCACGTTCAAGCTGCTGTCCGCGGGGCGCTTTAGGGCGTACATCTCGCTGAGGGCTTGGCCCAGGGCCGGTACAGGGGAGGTGGCCTCGCGATCCCCCCAGGCGTGGCCACCCGGACCTAGGAAGCGGGCCCGAAGCCGCTGTGACCCCACCGAACGGCTCACCACACCAGGCAGGTACCCGTCCACCGCAACCACCTGAGCCGGCTTTAGGGCCTGGACCAAATGGCGGGCCCCCTTTAGGTTGCCCAACCCCTCTTCACCCACGCTAAAGGCAACCGTGCACCCCTGGGCTATAAGTTCAGGGGCCAAAGAGAGCAACACCGCAACCCCAGAGGAGTTGTCGCCCACCGCGGGGCCGTACCAGCGGTCCCTTTCCCGCCGTAGGGGTCGGGGGGGGAGGACGGTGTCTAGGTGGGCCACCAGCAACAAGCCTCTCATCCCGCACCACACATTCCCCAATTCATCTTGCTGGGGCTCCAGGCCCTGACTGCGCAACTGGGCGGCAACCCATCTACCACGGGCGGCCTCTCCTTCAATCTCGGCGATTTCTCCCAGTAGGGCCACCGGGTCAAGGGTGGTGGGGGTGGTGGGCTCGCTCATCGGCTAGGCGTCCTGGTTTTTGTCTGCCAGCCCCTCCCGCAGGGCGTAGAGGGCAGCTTGGGTGCGGTTGTTGAGATGTAGCTTTTGGAAGATATCGCTCAGCCGGTTGCGCACGGTCTTCTCGGATAAGGAGAGCTCAGCGGCAATCTCGAGGTTGGTGTACCCCTGGGCCACGAGTTTTAGAATTTGCACCTCCCGTTCGGAGAGTTCGGCGTGTCCTTTGGGGGGGGTCTCCTGTTTGGCCCGAAAGTCCTGGATGATTTTCTCGGCCATCTCCGCGTCCAGCAGGACCTCCCCCTGGTGTACCCGGCGGATGGCTTCGATGAGCTCCTTGGCGTCGGCGTCCTTAAGCAAGTAACCCCTGGCTCCAGCCTTGACCGCCTCAAACACGTAGCCGTCTTGCCGGTACATGGTGAGCATGATGACCTTGGCCTCGGGCCACTCCCGGAGGATTTCCTGGGTGGCCTGAACGCCGTCTAGGCCGGGCATCTGGATGTCCATCAGGATGATGTCGGGGTGGGCCTCCAAGGCATGCCGCAGGGCCTCCCGCCCGTCCTTGGCCTCGCCGATAACCCGGAAGTCGGGCTCGGCTTCCAAGAGGCTTTTGAGCCCCTGGCGAAACAGGGCGTGGTCATCGGCGAGCAAAATGCGGACCATCCTAGGGTATTGTACCCTGGAAAGCCCCTTGGGCGCAGGGGGTTTGTAGGGGGAGAATGATGAGCGGATGGTGGCTTTTGATGCTGGCGATAGCTTCAGAGGTGATGGGCTCGAGCGCGCTTAAGGCTTCCCAGGGCTTTAGCAAGCTGCTGCCTTCTTTGCTGGTAGTGCTGGGGTATGGAAGCGCTTTCTACCTACTTAGCCAGAGCCTGAAGACCATTCCCCTGAGCGTAGCCTATGCGGTCTGGTCGGGGTTGGGGACCGCTTTGATTGCCCTGTTGGGCTGGCTTGTGTTCAAGGAGCCCATGAATGGGCCTATGGTCTTAGGGATTGCGCTCATCATCGCAGGGGTGGTGCTGCTTAACCTGGTTGGGCGCGGGGGTTGAGCTCAGCCTTTCATTGCCCGTAGGCGCTCCAAGAGGTCGTGCAGGATATTGCCAGTTACCCCCCATATGTCGTACCCCCGCCAGGGGTAGTGCCAGACCCGGCGGGGTTGGGGCAGCAGGCCTGCAAACCCCTTCGGGAGGGGGCGTTCCTCGGCGTAGGCGGGGGCCTTTAGCAGCTCTTCGATGGGGGCCCATAGCAACCTCTCCACCTCCTTCGGGTTGGGGGTCAAGAGGGGTTCTTGGGTGAGCGCCCCCAGCAGGGGGAAGACCCGGTAGCCAAAGGGGGATAG